>CALHXW010000314.1 GCA_938040325.1 uncultured bacterium
CGACACGCACATCGGCTACGACACCACGCCGGAGTACGACACAACGCCCGAGGTCGACACGACGCCCGAGTACGACACACACGTCGGCTACGACACCGAGCCGGAGTACGACACGCACATCGGCTACGACACCACGCTGGAGCACGACACCGCGCCAGAGCACGACACGC
Organism: uncultured bacterium; assembly: GCA_938040325.1. GTDB lineage: Bacteria > Myxococcota_A > UBA9042 > PHBI01 > PHBI01 > CALHXW01. The sequence goes on from CALHXW010000314.1 coordinate 171, forward strand.
ACATCGGCTACGACACGACGCCCGAGGTCGACACGACGCCCGAGGTCGATACGACGCCCGACTACGACACAGCGCCAGAGTACGACACAGCGCCAGAGTACGACACGGCACCCGTATACGACACGCACACCGACTACGACACGCACACCGGCTACGACACGACGCCCGCGGTCGACACAGCGCCCGAGTACGACACAGCGCCTGAGTACGACACGCATGAGCCCGATACCGACGACGAACCCTATGACGTCTACGACACATACGACACATACGACGTCTACGACACATACGAGCCGTACGACGGCTCTGACACCTACGACCACAACGACACGTACGATGACGCCTACGACGGCGAGTGCACCGATCCGCCCGAGACCAGTGAAGGCGAACTGAACGTGCCCGGCCTCGACCTGACCGTGGACGTGCCGATGAGCGGTACCCTCTGCAAGGCGTTGATTGCGGTCGGCCTTCCCGCCACGGGCCAAGTCGCGCTGACCGCATCCCTGTCGGCGGATGCGAGCTGGGACCTCGACACGTCGTGCGCAGCGAGCTTCGAGGCATCGGCCAGCATGGACGCCGAGATCGAACTCTGCGGGCCAGTCGTCAGTAAGGGCACGGCACTCGAGGGCAGCGCGAACCTCCAGTACTGCAAGGAGTGTCTGTCGCCACCTCAGTACGAGTGCACTGACCTCGCCTGTGCAGACGGTGAGTTCAGCGGCACGGCGAGCTCCGGCAAGGGCTGGAACTTTGTCGCTGAGTTCGGGGACGCGGATGCTGGACTCGGCGTCGGCTGCAACCTCAAGCTCAAGGGCAACAAGGCCTACACCGGCTCGATCGCCGGCGCGATGCAGGGAGAGGCTGACTGTGCCGGCGACTACGAGTGCGAGAAGTGTTGGACAGGAGAGCTGGACGTGCAGCCCTCGTTCTCGGTCGAAGGCGGCTGCGAGGGCGCCCTAGCCGGCGTCAAGATCAGCGGCTCCGCCACCGGCAGCGTTGGCGGATCGATCAAGGGCACGGCACGCGTCGGAGACGACTGCCCGGACCCGACGTTCTGCCTCACGGGCGGTGTGGACACGAGCCTCAACATCCCGCTTAAGGCAGGCGTCGGCGTCGGCATCCAGCTCATGGTCACAGTGGCGCAATACTCGTGCGAAGGCACGTGGGACAAGAGCTCCTGCGAGGGCGTGGCAGACACGACCCCGTGGGAGTGCGAATGGGAGTTTATCGACCTATGGCCGTTCTAAACCAACCTCGTCTCGCCCCGCGGCCTCTCAAGGCGCAGCGCGTTCTCTCGGCAGTGGCGCTGCTCTTGGCGGTAGCGGCTGCGAAAGGCTGCGGCGATGACCGCAACAACACAGCGATCGTCGATGAGCCCCCGGCGCCGTCCACGGACACGCCGACGCTTGGTGTCGATCCGCTGCCGTCATTTGCCGTTCCGACGGATGCGCGCCGCGTCACCGTCGAAGACATCATCGACCGCGGCCCGTATGTTCGCTGCGTGGATCCGCCAGCTGCAGGCACCGTCACGCTGCTCGCCGCCATTGATGGCTTCGACCAGGACATCGTCACGGTCGCAACTGAGGAGCCGTGTCGCACAGCGGTTGGACTGCGCAGCGGCACCGGCCCGGTCACGATGCTGCCGCTCGAGCCCGGCGGCTACTACAACGCGTCCGCCGTCAACCATGACGGCAGTCTCGTGATCGCGTTGACGCGCCTCGAAGTGCAAGACTGGGTCCCCCGGCAGCGCGGGATGGAGTCGAACACGGTCGATCCAGCCATCGTCGGCCTGAGCCTTGCTCCCGACGGTACCTTCAGCGAACCGACGGTCCTCGCCGACCTCGATGAGGCGGTGTGGCTGGGGCGCTTGGTGTCGAGCGGCGGCGAGCTGGCACTGACGTGGTGGCGAGACTCGCTCTTCGAACACATGCTCTTCACGCCCCGCGGACGCCCGGCGACCGACGGCCTCTATCGCTCTCGAGTGACGCTCGACCGCACGGGAGCGCCCAGCGCGGACGCCGGTGAGCAGATCCGAGACTATCGTCTGTTGCGCCCGACGCAGTGATTCGCCGCGCCCAGGGCGATCCGGCTACTCGACCCCGAGCGCCCGGCGGGCCTGACGGTAGCCGTCCGTGTGCTCGCCTGACGCGTCGCGAATCGTCAGCGACGTCTGGTGCACAGGGGTGTTCGCTTCGGCCCGATGCGCAAGGGCATAGACGGACAAGAAGGGCCGCCGCCTGTCCTCGCGCATGTGCACATCGCACTGCGCAACGCGCACCAGATCATGGGCAGCTGCAGCCGCTACGACACGCTCGTGAGCCTCGGTCTGGTGCACGAGGACGAACCGGCCCGCCGGCGCTAGGACGCGCTTGGCGGTCTCGCAGTAGGCTTCGACCCCTCCGCGCGCTTCGAAGCGACAGGCACGGCGCTGGCTGTCGTCGGGCAGAACACCCGTGCCTAGCGGAAAATACGGCGGTGATCCCGTCACGAGATCGAACGCAGAGGCAGGCTTGAAGTCGCGGAAGTCGTGGTGGGCCACCGTCATTGTCGGTGCACCCGCCGGAAGCTCGGAGATGCTCCGGCGCGCCATCTCCACGCTCTGAGGCTGAGCCTCGACGCCCTCACAGTGTGCCGGACGCAAGCGATGCGTGGTCATCATCAGGACCGAGCCAATGCCGCAGCCGAGGTCGAGGTAGCGCATCACCGGTGCTGCCGCGTGGACGCTGGCGAACCAGGCCACGAGCACATCGTCGGTGCTTGTCCTGTGCCCGCCGCGCCGCTGGTAGAGGTACCAGTCGCCGATCAGGCGGTCGCGGGTGGCGTCGGCTGGGAAACCCGCAGGTTCCTCCCAGTCGACGCCGCCGTCAGGTTGGTTGGGAGCGCCTGAGCTCACTTCTTCTTCGGCGCCGTCTTCTTCATGTCGTCCATCATCTTCTTCATGTCGTGCGGCGACATGCTGTCGAACATCTTGTCCATCTGCTTTTTGCCTTCGCGTCCCAGGGCACGCCAGGGCTTACCGAACACGACCCAGCGGCCGTTGACGTGGACCAGTCCATCGTACCCCATGCCAAGGCTTCTGCCGGGCTTAACGAACTTGAACCGGTAGATCTCAAGCCCTGGCTTGAGGTCGGCCGTGACCTTCGAGTAGCCGCCGGGAAAGTGCTTGGCATCGGACTTGAGGACGTTGCCTTTGGGGGTGTTGGTCAGTTGCTCGACCGTCGCCTTCCAGACCTTCAGCTCAGTCTGATCAGGCTTGTGGCCGATCATGGCTCTACCCGACGCCCACTCCTTGGCGTAGAACGCTTTGGCGGTGGCCACCGCCTTGCCGGTGAAGAACGCTTCATAGTCTTTCTCTGAAGGCTTGAGCGCCTTTGTTAGCGCCTCGAAGTCGGCCCCTTTAGCGACGAACGCGCTGAGCAGCTTCTTGGCGCCCTCCATCCCGGCCGGATAGACAGGAGCCTTCGCCTTCTCGGGTGCAGCCTTGGCGACAACCTTACCCGCGGGTGCCTCAGCACCGCCGCTCTTGGTCTCCGGTGCCTTGTCGCAGCCCATCGCGAAGGCAGCTGCAGCTAGCAACGCAAGAGACCGAGAGAAAAGAGAAAGGCGCAACGTCATATGAGTCCTCCGCAAACGAGTGAGGCGGCACCGTAGCAAGTCGTCCTCGGGCTGCAAGCTCGCCCGGCCCATCAAGGCGACGGGGCGTGGCGAGGAGCCGCGCGCTTAGCTCAAGCTGTCCCAGGTAGCTCGCGAGGGCGGGCAAGTGCGTCTTCGACAAGTGTTGCGGCGGACACGCCGTGGTGGCTCCAGTAGTGAAAGCAGCCTGTGCAGGTCGGAAAGAGCGCCTGACTCAGACGCGCACGCAGGCGTCGAATAAGCTCGTTGTTCCAGATCGCCTCGAAGGGCTCGCTGTTGACGTTGCCGATCGGCAGGTCCGGACAGGTTTGCCTCACTGCGTCGCTGCAACGCACCGAGCGTCACTCGTGTGACCTGCATCACATGCGCCCTACCAGCCAATAGGACGCGCAGCGTGTCGCGTGCCCGCCGTCGTCAGGCCGCGTGGCAAACTCTACGAGGTCGCGCCATGAGGCGTATCGCCCGAATTCGCTCAGGCTAGCTTGACACTCCATGCCGCCGGTCGTGATGATCGGCAGGGCTGCCACGTGGAGAAGACATGCCTCACAGCAAGCAACCACGAGACATCACAACTGGCGACTGCTCAGCGGTGGTGGTGGTCACGCATCTCGTGCCTGCAGCGACCGCTGAGGATCCATGCGGGGTGGTGGCGATAGCCTGGGGTAGACGGGGAACGCTCACGCGGTCACTTCGTCTCGTTGACGCACATGCGTTGGCGCAAGGAGTCGCTCGCGATGACGTGGACCTGAAGCTGTTCGCTAACGCCAGCTCTGTTTGTTTCGATGGGCTTGCTGCTCAAGCGGCCGGCGTCGCGGCCCTCACACAGCTTGGCATGTCACTTTTCGTCGATGACGGCGCCGAGCTTTGGACAATCGAAGACTTCGGCCCGCGAACACGCGACATCTTAGCCAATGGCCTTACGCTTGCTGCCGCAAACCCGGCTGATGCGCTTAGACGCCCTAACCGAGTGCGATTGCCGTCGGCCTGGACCGCTCAGGATCTTGTCCAAGCGCTCGCGCAACATGCGGCTACGCTCGCAAACGCGTTCCCTGAGGGTGCACCCGCGTCGGCAAGAGAGGTGACTGTCGATGGTAACATCCTACGCGATATGACCTCGCCGCGTCGGGTCCACGAGAGCCTTATCAAGCAAGGCTATCACCTCGCCCACGTGGCCGGGGCAGACTCCTTTGCCCGTGCGTGCGCCGAGCTTGCTGTTCGCGCCGCCCTCAGCACCCCTCGGCGTCCGCCGACGCTCACGATTGACGGGCTGCAACGCGAGCCGTTCGAACAGCTGAGCGGCGTCGCTACCGACCGGCTAGCTGATGACGCGCTTAGACGCACACTTTTCTCCGCCCTTGACCGTGGTGGACCAAGGCTTCGCGCTGTCGCCTCGCCCCTGGCAGAACGCTACCTCGGCGCGCCTACCGAGTGGGTGCGTGCCTTCCGGCGTTTCCAACAAACCGATGTGGCCCGCGTCGTGGTCATCCCTACATGGCAGTGCGAGCTACGCTGCCGCTACTGTACGATTGTGAAGCAAGACGGACGCGTGATGAGTACTGAGGTACTCGATCGGGCGCTCGACCTCTTGTTTTCGAGCGACAGCGACCATGTCGAGCTGCACTTTTTTGGCGGCGAGCCCTTTCTAAACTGGCCGCTTATGCAGCACGCACTCCAGCACGGCGAAACTCGGGCGCAAGCGAGCGGCCGGAACATCCGGTTCCTCTTCACCACCAACGGCGTGGCCGTGACGCCCGAGCAGCTTGACATCATTGCCCGCTACAACGCCGCAATGCAGCTGTCTCTTGACGGAGATGCCGATGTCATGCGCCGCTTTCGTCGAGCCAAGGACCCCACTGTCGACAGTTATGTCCACAGCGTGGCCAACCGGGCAAGTTGGTACCGTGACCGGGGGATCGAGCACTCAGTCATTCAAGTCGTGCATCCGGACGGCGTCGCCGATATGGCCTACTGTTTCGATCACATCGCCGACATGGGCTTTGAGAGCATCCAGGTGAACTACGCGATCGGCGTGCCTTGGTCCGAGGATGCTAGTACCCAATTCGCCAACGGGCTTGCAGCCATTGGCAAGAGCCTCGAGTCTCGTTGGGCGGCAGGATCCACCGTGATGATGGTGAACCTCCTCGAGACTCTTCGCACTGTCCGGCTCAATACGCACCCAACAGTCGACTTCGACGGAACCGTCTACGGGGGAATGGGGTTTCTAGCACTTGAAAAGCGCAGCCAAGCGTTTCGGCTCGGCCACCTCGACGACCAAACGGCGTACCATCGCTACCTCATCGACGGTCTCGGTGAGGACGACTACATCAACAACTGGTACTGGAAGGGCAGTGTGGAGAGCAACCGCACAACCGGCGCTATTTTGTGTAGCTTCGTACGTTGGATGCGAAACCGCCACCCCGACCGCTTACCCGACCAGGCGGTAGCCCTCGGCGCCACAGCCCAACAGCGCGCTGACCGCGGTTGACTGCTCCGTGTCGCTGGTCACGACCAAGGTCAGTCGAGTAAGGTCGAGCCCTGCGGGTAACCCTGGCTGGATCGGGTGGCTGTGCGAGATCAGATTTGTTGCGCCCGGGAGCGGCGATTGGAAGAGATGGGAGCCGGTGGCCTGTCAGAGTTCGAAAGCCCGTTGGACCGACACAGCGGTTGTCTGGTCGAAAACAAACGCCCTCGTGCCCTGCCTACTCAGTCAGCACGCTTTCGCAGCGTTCGGGAAAATGCGAAGTCTGATGACTTTCCGACGCGCTCAACCCGGGTCCCAGGGGCGCAGCTTCTGTTGATCGCCGATACACTCAGGGACTGGGGCCTTGCGACCTGCACTGAAGTCTCCTCTCGTTCATCACCTCCTGCTAGGGCGTTCCATTGAACGAGGCGACATCGTTTATCGCTGCGCTCCAAGAAGCCGTCCGCGCTGAATTCCTCACTAACGCCCCGGCGCAAATCCCGGCGCCGCACAGTGACGAGCCATGGTCATTGACGGTACGGGCCGCCCTCGCAGGCTCCACGGACGGCACGGCCGTGGACGCTGTGGCTGCCATCGACCGCGCATGGAGAGAGGCGCAGAAACGCGAACCTAGTCGCCCCATAGAGCAACTCATCCGAGCCCTAGACGACACGACCCGACGCGCGGCCTTTCAAGCACTTGAAGAAGCTCGCCGGTCGTTCCCCGCCCCAGGCCGCGAGCAAGACGTCTTCGAGTGTGTCGAGGCGGTATTGGGGCCAGCGCCAGAGTGGATGCCAGCGTTCAAGCGCTTTGTGTCAAAGCGCCTGGCTCGGCTCGTGCTTATCCCCACCTGGCAGTGCGAACTTCGCTGCAACTACTGCTGGATCCCAAAGCAAGACGGCCGTGTCATGGAGTTCGAAACCATCGAGCGGGCCATCGACCTGCTCACAGCGTCGGACCATCGCCATCTCAACCTGCAATTCTTTGGCGGTGAGGCCCTGATCGAGTGGCCCCGCGTGCAGCATGCCATCACTTACGCCAGCGCTCGAGCGAACGATGTTGGGAAGTCGGTCGACTTCGTGCTCAGCTCCAACGGCTGGAGCCTCACCCCAGAACGCCTGAACTGGCTCAAGGGCCATCCCGTCAAGTTAGAGCTGTCCCTGGATGGTGACCGCCACACCCAAGCAACGTTTCGGCGCGGCGCGGATGGCCGAGATAGCTACACTCACAGCATCGCTGCGAATGTGGAAGCGATCGCCAGTTCGGGCCTTGACCACGAAGTCATCATGGTCGTTCAGCCCAAGACGGTCAGTCGACTCCATGACAACTTTTTCCATGTCGCCGACCTCGGTTTTTTGCGTGTCCAAATCAACTTCGCCCTCGGTATCCCATGGGCTCCCGGCTACATCACAACCTTTGCGGCCGAGCTTCACCGCATCGGCTTGACGCTGCGCGAGCGGTGGGCTGCAGACTCACCATTGTGTCTCGTCAACCTCGAGCAAGAGCCAATGCCTGTGCGGCTCAATGGCGAGGTGCATGTCGACTTTGATGGCAAGCTATACGGCAGCAACGGCTTCTTGTACGAGAACGACCACAAACACGCCTTCGCGGTTGGCCACCTCGACGACCTTTTCGGCTTCGATCGCTATTGGCTTGACGCGCCCGACAACACCTTCCTGCTTGAGCATACCTACTCACCCGATGTCACCGCCAACAATCTTAGCGTTGGAGCCATCCTCTCGAGCTTCGTCAGATGGATGCGAGCCGGTGGGATTGGACCCGCCGATACGGGCGCATGAAGCGCTCTCTGTTCTTGGTTGATGATGTCTGACTGGGACCAAGCCGTCGTCCTCGCCGCACTCGCCGTGTTGCTTGTGTCGCTCGCATTGAGCCGAAGGCAGATCTGCCGGCGACCGATGGCCCTTGCAGAGCATTGGCCCGAGCTCATGCTCCTTGTTGCGAGCCTCATCGTCCGGTTCGCGATGCCGGGCGCCTTCATTCACTCAAACTTGCACGGCTACGACATCGCCGGCTGTATTGAGAACTTCCCAGAACCGCTCACCCGCTGGGCTTACTACGGCCATGGGTCGTTTGTGACTCTAGGGCTGATTGCCCCGCTCTTCGGTGGCGGATGGGGCGGAACGCTAACAGCGAATACGTTGATGAGTGTGGCCACACTGTGGCTGCTCTGGCGACTCGTCCGCAACAACGTCAGTCGTCCAGCCGGCATCGCGGTACTAGCCCTTGGCGCCGCTTACCCTGCGTTTGTACGCATCGCTGTCTCGGAAGACGCTCATACCGTCGGCTCGTTCTATATGGTCTTGGCGTGGTTTCTTGCCTACCGGCTCCGCGAGCACCGTGCGCCTCCGCTCCCTCTGCTGGCGGCCTGCGCCGCAGCCAGCCTCCTCGCCTGCTACTCCCGCCAACCGTGCATGATCGTACTGCCTACAACCATCTTGATCGCGCTGCCGAAGACCGAGTGGCTGAGTTGGCTTCGCCGTCGCGCCGTGTTGGTCACTCTCGTACTGGTGACTGTTGCTCTCACCCCCCGAATCCTCCTTACCGTCAGCGACACGGGCACAACCTTTCGAGGCCTTGGAATTTTATTTTCGCTGGCGACCGATTGGAGTTTTTGGACCCGACACCCGTACCTCCGACTCGACGAGAGCTTCGCCATGCTGCCGGTCGTCGCGATTGGGCTCGTCACTGTATGGCGTCACGGATGGGCACTAGGCGTTGCGCTAACCGTAGGCTGGCTGGCGTCGCTTATCGCGTCACTGGGATTTAGCTTCCACCCGAGCTATTTCGAGGAGTACGCGGTCCGACTGCCGACATTCTACCTCGGGCTATTCCTAGCGGGACATGGAGCAGGCGCACTCTACCAACGCCTTCGTCCGCACATCGCAAGCCCCACAGTCTGGGCCGCGGTCACACTCGCCGCCCTCTCCGCACCAGCATTCGGTCTCATTCGCGTCGCAAACGATCGAGACCCGCAGGCACAGGAGCTAAGCATCGTCACAAACGCAGCCGCGGAACGCCCGCCCCATCGCGCGTTCGCGCCCCGCTTCAACCTTGGCTATCCTCCCGTTGAATACGATCTTCCACGTCTTGGGTTCGTTGCGGCCGGCTGGGACACTGCTGAAGGCCACCAAGAACGCGTACTGCCAGAGGTCCGATTCCAGGGGATTGGCTGCTATGCATTCGGTCCCTTTGAGCTGTTTCGGTTGCCTGATGTGAACACTCTGCTCGACCGGCTCGCACAGATGCCGCCAGCTGACCTTGCAGCGTTCTGCAAGGAAATCTGGGATGCACCTGAGGCGGCGATTCGACGCATGGGTGGCGTTCCACCTGCGCCAGGCCCAAGACCAGAATGCGCGGCGCGACCCGGTGAGATGTTCGAGCACTGGGGCGACGTTATGGTCGACCGCCAACAGCTCATCCACGTCTACTTCAGCCAATCTCGGATCCCCATTGGCGTCTGGCGCCAAGCGAGTCCGTAGCGCCCGGCAATACCGCGCGCCGCCTTGGCCATCGGGCGCAACAGTGGTAGGACAAACCATGGCTAGCAGACCGCACAGATTCTTCCATCCTGGTCAAGTTCGCACGCGCGTCCAGCGCCAGACAGCTCCTTCGCCAAGTGTCTTCGTCCGAAACCAGAAATGTCGTCGCCTAAAGGCATCCGGCACGCGTTCCGAACTTCCGCTTGGTTCGCACCAAGACCGACGAAAGAACCGCGGCGCGCTGCGGCCAGCAGGCTCGCTGACGCAACGCCTTGTCCGCCAGAACGCCTGACACTGTGGATGCGCTCTCCACCAACACGCGCCCGACTGGCATCCCCATGCCGTGGATGACCGCACTTCGATCACTGCGAGTGCACCAATGGTGGTATTTCGCAACGTTGCCGCTGGGGGCGCTCGCGTTTGCGGTGCCAACCTGGGGCGACGTTTTCCTGGGTGTGTGCTGCGCGTCTGCGTGCCTTGCCGCTGCCTTTGGCCTCAATGCGATCACCGACCGCGCTGGCGATCGTTGCGCGTGGAAGAACCCCCTCGTCGGCCGTGGCGAAGGCGCGGGCCGCGTTCTCGGTTTAACTGCCGGATGCGGCGCCGTCGCTCTCTTGACCGCTTCGTGGGTTGGGCCGACGGCCCTCCTTGCCGCCGGGCTTTCAGTCCTCGCTGGACTCGTCTACAGCGTCGGCCCAAGATGGAAGGCAAGGCCTGGAATCGGAACGCTCTGCAATGGCGTCATCTTTACGCCGCTTCTTTTCGTTGGAACCTCAGCAGTAGTTGATACCGAAGTGGCGCTTGCCCTCACCATCGCACTGATGACGCTGGTCACTCAGAACCAACTCCTCCATGAAGCGGCAGACATGGACGAGGACCACCGTTCCGGCACGAGGACGACAGTCGTTGTGATCGGCGCGGGGCACGTCAAGCGCGTCGGGTTGGCGTTGGGAGCGGTTGGCGCAGCAACAACGCTCGGGTTCGCGGGTTTGTCGCCGCTGACGTTCACGGCCTCGATCGGCATGATGTGTGGAGGCATCTTGCCTTTTATAGTGCAATCAACTGAGTGGAGCCGGCTACGCCGGCAACACCGATGGCTTGCTGCAGCGGGTGGAGGCACGATGTTTTTTGCCGCGCTGCTGCTTCAGTGAGGCAAACGATGCGCAGGATGAAACGTTCTGCAGTGCGGCGAGCGCTGGGCTTCGCCTATGCGAAAGCCAGCGGCGGGTCAATGCCCGTGTCAATTACGTTTATCACGACAGATCGGTGCAACTTCGACTGCAGCTACTGCCAGATACCCCATGCACCGACACCCGAAATGTCGACGGATGACTTCAAGCGCGCTATCTATGAATTTTGTCGCCATGGCCTGACGCGAGCGAGCTTCAGTGGCGGCGAAGTGATGTTAAGGCGCGACACTGTTGAGCTTGTTACGTATTCCAAGTCCCTCGGCTTGTTCACGTCGCTAAACTCCAATGGTTGGTCGACAGGCCGCCACCTTGACGAGCTCGCTGGTGTTCTCGACATGCTTGTCGTGTCGCTTGATGGTGACCGTGAGGCCCATGATGCGGTTTGCCGCCGACCGGGCTCTTATGACCGTGTCCTTGACCTCCTATCGGACGCGAGGGACCACGGTATCTCAACTGCCACCATTTCCGTGATCGGGCCATGGAACCTCCACCTTTTGGATGACCTGATGGCAACTGCGAGTCGACTGGGGGCATGGGCGTATTTCCAACCCGCTCAGGCCGACTGCTACGATCAGTCGGCTGGACTCACCGGCGGACTTGGCGCCAGCGAAATCCATGCCCTGGCAAACGCGCTTGAGCGAGGACTAGCGCGAAATGAGCCGATTGCCGCGTCAACCGGCTACCTCGCACGCTTGAAGCAGGCGCCAAAGTTCACGAGCTGCGCGAAGTGTGCAGCTGGTCGGTTCTTTGCCTCGGTGCTCCCGGATGGTCGTGTGGTGCCGTGCCATTTAACCTCAGAACGACACCATTACCCCAGCGGTCTCGATGTTGGTTTCGTGAAGGCGTTCAACGCGCTACCTCGACCGAGTGGTGACGGTTGCGCGATCAGTCCGTACCAGGAGAGCGACCTGATTTTCTCCTTGGACCGCAACGCAATTCAAGCCGCGCTTCGCCGCTCCATCCCCTCATCTGCAAGCGCTTATCGCGTGATGAAGTCTGCAATCTTGCGCTGAGCCTTCACCAACGTGAGGTTGCCTGAGCACGCCTGCTCCCAACACATGCAGCCGTATTCTGCTGACTGCATGCGCTTGCGGGTCGCCTGCGTCGCCCGATGCGCCCACAGCTCTCGAATCGACAACTTGGTAACGTTGCCAACGCGCGAGTCTTCGCGTCCATAACAGAGCTTTACATCCCCGTTAGGCAAAATCGTCATCGACGTCGCCGGAACCAAGAGACAGCGGAACCCGATGTCTTTGTAGAGTGCATCAGGCTCGAAGACATACCGCGAGGCCATATCCAAATAGGGCGATCTGAGCCACGGATGTGCCTTTTGAAGGTCAGCGAGGCTGCGCTCAAGGGCCAGCCTGTCTTCCGGACGAAACATCACATCATGATCGCGAACCGAGTGAATGCCGTTGTCCTGAACAATCTGTAAGAGAATCCCGTCGACCTTTTCTTGCCAATAATCCACGTAGGAAATGAGATGTCTGAAGTTGCCTCGGTGGATCGTGCAGCGGACCTGAATCTGCGGACGCTTGTTTCGCCGTTGCCGTCGCAACGTAGACGCTGCCGCCTCGACCTGGTGAAAGAGCCCGCTTAGACCACGAAACCGGTCATGCTCGTCGGAACGATGGCTATCGACACTAAACGTGACGGTGTCGACACCAGTCTCCACCAGCCATCCGAGGTGACTTTCGATGTTACGCCCGCTGGTCCCAAGGCTGACGTAAACGCCCCGCGCTTTTAAGACTGCCGCAAGGTCGCCAAGCTCGTCGACAAGGGTTGGCTCTCCGCCGATAAGCGAGACCCCCCACACGCCAGCGTCGGCAATGGCATGGGCGAGCGCGACCCGCTGTTTCCGATTGAGCTCAGCCACAGGCCGCCCCATATCGCAATGCCGACAACGCAGAGGACAGCGTTCAGTCAATGCCCATGTGACGAATGTCGGCGCCGTGGGCTTGGTACCAGGGAACTGCACACCACTCAGGTTCGCCAGGAGGCTTGGTGCAGCGCGTGCTAAGTCTCCGAGGATGACTTGCCCGCCAGCGAACCGTGGACGAATTGTTTTCACGCCGCTTCTGCCCCTGTAGCCAAAAAGTCTTGGTGGGCCTCGACATAACGGGCCATCGCACCGATCTCTGCAGGCGTCAGGTTCGGATGCATCGGAAGAAACAGCATCTTGTTGGTGTATTGACGGGCGTTTGGCGTGTCTCGCCAAAAGGACGCGAACGCTCGCTCAGCGGTCGCACAAATAAGATTCGTCGAGGTGGTGTCGATCCCGTCCCTATGGAGCGCCGCTTTGAGTTGGTCCGGTTGATGAGTAAAGAGAGGCAGCCGCCACCATGTGCTGACCGCCTTGCGGGGGACGATAGGCAGCGCGTTTCGCACAGCCGGACTCGATGCCCGATAGAATGTGTCGACAAGTTGAGCCCGCGTCGCGTTGTCATGCTCCAGATGCATCAATGCTCTCAGAGCCATCAGCGCTTGCGCATCGCTGAACCGACGAAACAGGTACGCAGGCAGTGCCCGACGAACCGCCCGGGGACGGCGACGCCACGGCACCAGGTTCCCTCGCTGGAACTCCCTAACGGCGTTCGGAAAGTACTGCTCCGCGCGTCCTACCGCGGCATGCATTGAACGCGTGTAGGTTCTTTTCGACGAGGCGGCATGCAGTGCAAGATCGCGAACAAACAATCCCGCGAGCTGGCGATGACTTACTGGCCGCAACTGACTGTTTCGACGCCGAAGGTACCTGGCTAACTCAGGATCGTCAGTGAGCGTCAAGCCGCCAATGAACGAACTCATCGGTTTCAGCGTGGTGAGGCTGAAGAAACCTGCTGCACCGAACGTACCTGCGTACCGCCCATTGAGTGAGGCCCCCATCGCCTGAGACGCATCCTCTAGCACGACCAGCGAGCGACGTTCAGCGATTGCCAAGATCGATGGCATGTCTGAGAGCAAGCCACAGAGATGGGTCACAAGGATCGCACAGGTCCGCCGAGTCACGGCGTTTTCCAAGCACTCCACATCCACACTGCAAGTGCGAGCGCCGAGGTCGACGAAACGTGGCACTAACCCGTGCTCCAAGATGACGTTGACAACGTCGGCAATCGTCACAGGCGACAAAATCACCTCTGAGCCAGGCCTGAACCGATAATGCTCGAGGAGCATGCTGAGCGCGACTCGTGCATGAGGAAGCGCAATGACGTTTCCTGCGCCGAACGTAGCCGCGCAGGCTTGTTCGAACTTAGCGACTTGCTCACCTTCCCGCGCGCGATGACCCACCAAGGTCTCGACGAGGTCCTGCGCTGTCTTCACCGGTTCGAAGTACAGCTGGCCGCGTGGCAAAGGACGTCTGCGTACCACGTGACCTCCCCTAGCGCCGCGGTTCAACCCTCAACCGTCACACGCCCATCGCCCTTGAGCAGCACGCCAGCCGGCAGCCGGACTGGCTTGGCCGGACGACCGAGCTTCTTTTCGCGTTCCGCCCGCTTGAGGGGCCGGTCAATGACGTTGCGATGACATGCCATCTGAACTTTGCCATCGACGAGGTAGTACCGTGAGCAGCGGGCGGCGTCTTGAACATCAATGCTCTGTGGCTCGCGAAACGTCTCGATAGAGATCAGCAGCGACCTCTCGCTCCACGACGCGGCTTCCGCTCGGCCACCACGAGATGCCATCTTCATGAAAGCACGCAAGTTTCTTGGGTTCTTCAAGAAGCCGGACACTCGCGTCGCCGGATGAAAGCTCTTCGAGTCTCCAAGAAGGGGCAGCGGCAGAAAGCAGCGACGCGTCGCAAAGTCCGGGTCATTCGTTAGCCGGTGAATCGCATGCATCGCCGCAAAGAACATCACCCAATCGCGGTACTTGATTCGACCACTGGTCTGCTCATCGATGGCGGCAATCATTTCGATTTCATCGAGCAGATTGTCGTCGGTGGTCAAGAGCCCGCGACCCAAGCGACGAGAAGGCATCAACGAAACATGACGAACACCCGGCGTGTCGAAGCCCATACGGATCAACTGCCCCATGTCGGTCATGTTAAAGTTCGAGTCCACCATACAAGCCAAGTCGATATTCATACCGACTCTCACGAGGTTATCGATGGCCTGCTGTCGAATCTCGCTTGTATTCTTCACACCGCGAAGCGCGTAGAGCGACTCGTCATCCATTGTATCGGTCTGCAGCAGCACCCAGCGGCAGCCGCTGTTGTAGAGCATCTTGACGTAGTCGAAATCCTTGAGCTTGATGCCGTTGCTCAGGAGCTTCACGTCGTAGCCTAAACCCGTCAGTCTTGAGATCCACTTTGGCAAGTCAGACAAAAGGGTGGGCTCGCCCCCTGTCAGGTAGAGAACGGGCTTGTACGGAAGGATGGCTTTGAGCTGCTCAATCGTTTCGTCCAACGATGGCATCTTGCCGCTCACCATGCCTTTTGCATCGATGAGGCAGTTCGGACAGCGCATGTTGCAGCTCTCCGTGACATCGATGAAGAGCCCACGCAGGTGCTTTGCGTGGGCGATGTCGTGCTCCAAAATCGGTGGTGGCAATGGTTCGAGCATCGACTCCATCAAGCGAAAATGCTTGGGATGTTTGCTCTGCTTGGCGTCGTGTTGACCGTGAACTGGGCACTGTCGCCGAAGCCAAATGGCGCCGGAGTGCTCGACGATCTGGGCGGGCACGAGCTGGGCGCAGTCTTCGCACCAACCTGTTGTGTCGGTGATCGACTTCGAAAGAAGAGTTCGTAGCAGTCCCATGCGTCCTCCTATGGCGACGTTAACGAGGGCCGAAGCGGATGTCCAGCCCGACCAAGTCGACGACAAGGGGCCCCTCGGGCCAACGACACGACCCATGCCTCTCGGACCGGAACCCCAAACTCGCGAGCGTCGTGATGGGTTGCCCGCAGGAGTTTCGACTGCCGTCTACCCTGTTAACCGCCGATGCCTCCACCGGATGAACCGTTCTGCAATCGACTGAGCGGGCGAGAGTGGCCTGACCAAGTCGAACCTGTGCCTGTCGGGGTGGGTCAGATCGTCAAGCATCGCAATCGGCTTGCCGTCTTTCATCACGGCCCCGTCGATTCGAACGGCGAGCATCAACGTCGGTGCGAGATTCACGCTGCCTGTCACTGCCGCGTCGAGCTCTGCCAGACCTGTCGCAAGCCTCTGAAGGCCAGCCTTTGTCCACTGCCCTACGATACGCAGCAACAGGTCGGTCGGCGGGCCTGAGGGCTGACCAAACTCAGTCTGGGTCTCTCGCAGCGAGGCCTCAAGAGTCGCCTCCGTTAGAGTCGCCTCGAACGCTTCGCGTGACGCATGCAGAAGCCGCACACCGCCGTTGCTCGCTTGTTGCCGGAACACTGTGGTGCTCGCGCCGACCGTTAGCGCGAACGGTGCGTTCACTCTGATCTGCAGTTCGTTGGCCAAGCTACACTCCGCGAATGCGACCGCGTCGGCTTGTTGCGCAGACGTCAGGCCTTCATCGAGGACGAGTGCGAACGTGGACGGCCGAAGAGATTCTCGGTATGCAGACGCCCAAAGAGTCGGCTGACCCAGCAATTCCACCGCGGCATCCGTGAGAACCTTGGCCCCGCGCACGCCACCCGGGCCTAGCCGAGCACCGGGTACCACGCCAGCTTTCGCCAACTCCTGGAAGATGAGGCGCCGTGGCGCATCGTCACAGAGCCGCACAAGTCGACGTCCGCGAGCACGCCCAGAGGGGGAGACCTCGACGGCAAGCCTCGCGCGGAACAACTCTCCGAGCCGGGTGATGCTTGCAGCGTAGCGCCCGTCGTGGGTGAAGAACGGCTTGCTGACCGCAGCATCGACGTACGCGTCGGCCGGGATATCTCCCGCAACGAATGGATAGTCGAACTCGGAGTAGCCTTCGATGCGAGCGATTCGCCGCACGTCGAGTTGTGCGGCACGGCCGTTCCTCAAATGGCGTCGATAACTCGCCGACGGAACGATCGACACAATCCTAGGGGTGACTGGGTACTTCACATGGAAATGAATCGGGTAGCGAAGCTTCAACGACGCGACCTTGGAGATGCCGGCGATGAGCTCCTCAGCGGTCGTTTGGACGTTGGATAGGATAAAGTATGCATCCAAGTGGAGCCCGCGCTGCGCCATAGCCTCCATCACCGCCTCGATGTGGGCGACCTTGTAGCCTTTGGCGTGTCTGGTCAGCTCAACATCCGTGAAGCTTTCAACCCCCATCTGAAGGTGCGCGCTCCAGTGCCTTTCAACGTAGTCCTCAATGTACTCTCGGTCAGTGACGGGCCGACCAACGTCCACGAAGGCGTCCGGTGAGATGGCGTCCAGCAGCTCGTTGTCCGGCTCCGGCCGTGGCGACTTGCCAGCCTTCAGGCATAGGTCGCCGATCGCCACCTGGCACGACGCCAGTCGGAACCTCGTTCGACGCAAAGCCCGAAAGAAGTTGATCGCGCGCTGACGATCGCAAG
Organism: uncultured bacterium; assembly: GCA_938040325.1. Taxonomy (GTDB): domain Bacteria; phylum Myxococcota_A; class UBA9042; order PHBI01; family PHBI01; genus CALHXW01. The sequence goes on from CALHXW010000314.1 coordinate 17,412, forward strand.
CAAAGTCGTCATCGGAGATATGGACGCGGTAAACCTTCGCCGGGATCTCATCACCAAAGATCTCGACGAAACGTTGGTGGTAGCGCTCCAAGAGCTCAAAAATGTTGTCCGCACTCCGCGCTTGGTACGTCATTTGGCCGATGATGGTGCAGAAGCTGCACTTGTGTACGCAGCCGCGGCTTGTTGCGATCTCGATGCCGTGGACGAGGTGACGCGCCTCTAAGTGTCGGAGTTCAAGGGCCACCCGATCAAGAGACTCGACCTGCACGCCATGACTAGAGACCGCACTCAGAAGCCTGCCGCCCGCTCGGTCGAGCGCGATGACGCCACGCATGGCCAGGACGCTGGCGCGCTGCGCAGGCGAGAGCGGAGTGTCAATGGAGGCGTCGGGCCCCAACAGGCGGCAAAGCTCGGGCACAAAATACTCGCCCGCTCCGCGACAGACGAAGCTGACGCCTGGCAAGTGTGCGGCCACGTGTTCGGGCGTCAGCGTCGGCATCACGCCACCGACAGCGATGTGGGCGCGACAACCAAGCCTTCGCAGGTGACAAATGAGTGCCGCCACGCGGTCGAAGTAGGCCTCTAGGAGCGTGATGCATACAAGGCCAACCGGCCCCCCCGCGAGCGCCCCTGGCAACTGCTCGAGTCCGATGAGTTGCTCTTCTTCGTCGATGCTTTGGACCGACCGAAACTGCTCGTGAATCGTCATCTTCACACGTGCGAAGACGACCTCGGTGGAAAGCTCCTCCAGCGAGCTGACCATGTGGAGCACGCCTTGGCTGAGCTCTTGGTCGTTGTGATCAATCTCGGTGTTCATCAACGACTCGAAGAAAAGCGCACGCTTGACGGGGGCACACGGCAGCTCTTGAGACATCTCTGCGTCATGGCCGGCTGGCTGCAGACCTCTGGGCGGCAGTCGCTTCAACAGTTCACGTGCGTCGACTTCGATCGTGTGTCGGGAACTGAGGCTCGCGACCGCTTCCCTGTCGAGGAACACCTCGACAGCTCTCAGACCTGCTTGCGCGTGCGGTTGACCGAGTTGGGGCTGGAGGTGAACTCGCACGACGCCATCACGCTGCGCAGCGGCTGTCCCGAATGCCGCCGCTACCCGAAGACTCGCTGCAACGTCCTCGGATGTCGCTAGCTTGTGCACAACCTCGACTCTGCCAGCATTTCCACACGGTCGTTTCGTCAACCAACGACCGTCTTTGGCTTGGTGCGAACGGACGCCTGCGGGCGGAGCATCCGGCTCGATCGCATAGGTGAAACCCGTGCGCAACGGCCGGTCGGGACCCGAAACGTCAGTCATAAAGCCACGCAAAAACGCGAACCAAGCGACGCGCTCGTCCTGTCAGTGCACGGCTCGGGTCGCTTCTCAAAAGGCTTGCAACACCCGACGCGCGACCGTCACGGCGACGACGCCGAACAATGAAGCAATTTTCGTGGACGGTCCTCATACGTGGTCGCTAGTGTAGCAGCAGCCGGAGAAATGCGAAGCGTGACGCCAATACATCACTCCTCTGCGCTCGACCCCCAGTGACGGAGCAGCGCTTGTTTTGGGCCTAGTTCGTCATGCCCTACTGGACGCCTGCGCACCTCCGTCGCTGGCCCGATGAGCACGCCAAACGCGCCCCTTCTGGAACGCCTGATGATGGCGACCTTCGGCCGCATCATGCCGCCGCAGGTCCGCGCCGTGCTGCCCACAGATCTGACACCGCGGGACGCCCTCGACTTTAAGGTCAACCCGATCCTCCCGGTAGGTTCTGAACGGCCGCCACGAGTCGCCATCAGTGACGGCAGAGAGCCAGCTCAGTGGGCGCGACGAGTTGAGAGCACCTACCCTAGCCCGCAGGTCGCAAGGTTCATCGCGACCGTGCCTGGCTGTCGGCGAATGGTCGATACGAACGGCGAGAGCGCCGTGCTGTACCTCGACGATCTACAAGAACATGTCTCGCGCAAAGGACCTGCTGGACGCCCCCTCATGGCGCTGACGCTCCAGGTCCCGCAAGGCAACCGCAGCTTGATGACTCTTGAGCCCAACCCTCCCCGTCAGCTCTTCTCCTGCCGTATCGCGGAGCAACTTGACGCCCTCCTCTCGCACGGCGCTACCGGACGGTGGGCAGTCCGATATCGCCGACGTCAACCGATCAGCGTCCTCTGGATTACCGAGGCCAGATGGCGCGATACATATGATGAAACGACCGCCGTTTTGGAAGGTGCTCTTGGCCTTCCCAGTGCATGGAAGAGACTTGGCGAAGCAGCCGTAGAGTTGTCGACCTACCCCGATGCCGTGGAGTTGCTCGGACCAAGGGGGCTGGACGTCACGGTTGGATGGCGACTGCAGAAAGCAACGACCGCTGACCCAAGCCCCTGAAGCCCGCACACACGGAGCGCAGCGCTGACGACACGCCGCAAACGCTTGGCCAATGATCGTTGGACGAAAGGCTGGTACGTTGCTTGTTCTTCGCAGCGTCCGCGAGGTTACTATCGACATCGACCACGAACTCATCGGCCTGCAACTTGGCCTTCGAGATGGCATCAAACACGAACGCATCCCGCGCGGCCAACTGCCTGTATGCGAGCGACTATTCGCTGACGCGGGATTCGTCGCCTACAGCGATCCACGCCTCCTCTATGAGGCCGGACATGCCGACATCCATAACTATGCAGGCCGAAGCCACGGCACGCTCTTCGTCGCACGCGACAGACGCACTGCTGAACGGCTCGCCGAGCTATCGATCGCCACAGAGCGCCGCGGCGGCGACAGCAAAGCCCGGGCCCAAGCCGAAGATGAGATCGGCGCCTTGTTGGGCTATCCAGCCTGTTGCCGGGCTGCCTTTCGTTCGCGTCAGAGTTCTGGTCGAGCGGCGCTCCACCTTGCTCCACTGCACCGAACTCGTGGCCCTCTCGACCAGCGACTCAATCGCTTTTCGCGATGGGCTGCACTGATCAGCCATATCCCCTGTCGCTTCGACTGCCCTGACAGCATCGCGCTAGCAGCTAGCATCGAAGCAGAGACGTCCATCCGGTATCCCGCCACCTCCGCATTCGCCCGTGAAATAAGGAGCTGTCCACTCCTCTACCTCGACGCCGACCAACTCGTGCTCGTGAGAGGTGAGTGGAGCGAGAACACACTCGTCATCGACGACATCGTCCCGCCCGACCCTGAGCCAGGAAGAGACGCGACCATCGGACCTGCCGCGGAGCTGCGAGGCCACCTAGAGCCGGGGGCCGTCGTGCGTAGCGAACCAGCCAAGATCTTTGTCGACGTACGAGGTCGCCAGTTGTCGTCGACCGACATGTTTCCAAACACATGCTGGTGGGTCATGGATTGGACCGGAACTCAGACTCCGACGGCTCCTGCCTCTACCATTCGTTGCGCCAACCGCGAGCTCACGAGTCAGCTTCGCGCGCAAGGGCTGTTGATCAACTTCGTTGACGGCCAACCCGCAAGCAACCGTGGCTTGCTCGATGCCGTGGAGCTAGTCTGGAGCGGCCGCGCTTCTGTCACTGTTTGACCCTCTGAGGTCGATGAGTCGCGCCATGCTGGCCCGGACCTGAGGCCGCAGATCCGATGCGAGGTGGCTTGGGTCGAAGCGCTGAAAGGCCGGCAACCACTCGGGCCGCTCGTAGAAGTCAGCCATAGCCGATGGCGAGAGCCCAGCGATGTCGGCGCAGCTGGCAACGATGCCGAGCTCGATGAACCGGTAGAAGTCCCACGGCACGCGGTCGAGCCCAGGCACGCAGACCGTTGGGATGCCGTACTTCAGCAAGGTCAGGTGAGCACTTGTCCCGCCGCACACGACGAGATCGCACTGGGCTGCGTCCTCGACCAGCGTGCAGCTGGCATCGGAGAGCGTGATGTCGGGACCGCTCGGGAGCCGGGCGATGGCTGCGTGGTCTCGAACGGTGCGGTTGGGGTGCAGTCGAATCCGAATCGACCTCGGCCCGAGCACCTTCCGAATGCTCCTGAGAGCCTCGGCAACCCCGTCCCAGTCGTTGACCAGGCTCAGAAAGATCCCCACCCGTAGCTCGGTCGCCGGTCTGCGCAAGGCGTCGACCGACATCGTCCGCGACACGCCCTCGGCACCTTTAAAGACGACCTCGCCGCTCATGCCCAGGCTGTTGCGGTAGACATCGTAGAGCGCAGGTCCATCGAGAAGGTTGAGCGCGAAGTCGGTGTGGGGCGGGTCGGCCGGGAGGTGGCCGTGGTTGATGTAGGCGACAGGCAAGCCCGCAATCTTCGCTGCCGCCCAGGCACCCATCGCACAAGGATTCGAGTCGCTCGAGACCACCAGCCCAGAGAGCTCGGATGCGGCGAGCTGTCGCCGAAAGCGTCCATAGTAGCCGAGGGTCGCCGCGACGCGGCAGGCCACCAAGAAGCTCGTCTCCGGCGGGCTGACGGATGCGTGCAGGAGCTTGAGGCCGGAAGCGACGCGGGCAGGGTCTCGCAGCTCTGAGAGCAACGTGCCGACGCCAGCGGCGCGCTCGACCGCGCGTCCGCCGTGCTCAACGAACGCGAACGTCATCTCCGAGCAGACGCCGTCGAGCCACTCGAACTGCCGCCGCTCGTTGGCGTACTCGCCGACGGCCAGGACATCGGCCGTCCACGAGCGCCCGCGCGCGCTGAGGTACGCCTTGAGCCCGTAGAGCGCCACAAAGGCCGTTGCTGCGGGTCGGTGGGCTAGCCGCTTGTGGAGCCGCTCGGCGAGACGAATGAGCCTCCGGCGGCCCCGCAGCTCCGCGAAGACCGACCGGCGAAACGGCTGGGAGTCCTTGAAGACGACCGTGGCAATCGCCTGTTTGAGTGGGTCGCTGCCCGCGCTGGATGCTGCCCCTGCTTGTGCCTGTCTACCCACCATGGGCACCAGCTTGTCCGCTGCGACCGACGATGCAAAGCACGGATATAGACAGCCCACAAAGCACGCTACCGGCGCGCCATGAACGGAAGCGCGCCAAAGCACCTCACCACCATCTTCACGATGAAGTAGACCGTGTAGGCGCCAGCCCCTAGGGGAACGCCGTACGCACTCAGGAGCACCTCAAAGGCTGCATGACCTGTGCCCAGGCCCGACGGGGCTACCGGAAGAGCCTCCACGAGCAAGCCGCACGAGGCAATGGCCAGCAGCTCCAGCGGTGTCAGGGCGCTCGCCGGCAGCGTTGTCACGATGATCGTGATCATGCATGCGGCCTTGAGGCCGTGGGCGAGCACGCTAAGCACCAACGCCTTCGCGATGACCGGCCGACTCACAAGGCGCGCCCAGCGCTCGCTCCCACCGAGTCGACGCACCAGAAAGCGCGCCCCAAGCGCCACGAGCGCGCTCCCCACCACGACACCCCCAACGACGGTCACGGTGCTCTCGGGCCGTGCCTTGAGCAGCGCCGGCACCCCGAACGCCAACGCCAGCAGGACCAGGCCGAGCAAGCTTGTGACACGGTCGACGATCACCGAGTGCGTCGACGCGTCCAGCGCCACGTCGTGTCGCTTCGACAGCTCTAGCGCACGAAGCGCGTCCGTCCCGAGCGTTGACGGCAGCGCTTGCCCCAAAAACTGCGACGACCACAGCATCCCCAAGAGCGTCGGGTAGCGTCGCGGCATGTCGACCAACGGGCCGACAAAGAGGCTCCAACGCAGTGCAGCAACCAGCGTGACGCCAGCCAGCAGGCCGACGAGGGCTGCGACCACCTCCGGCCGCCGCGCAAGACCCGTCAGTGGCTCAAACGACAGGGCCTCTTGCGACACCAGCCAGCCGATGAGCAGGCAGGCGACCGCCCAGCGCGCGGCTCGTTTCCATGCCGCCGCCTGGGTCCTCTCGGGCTCAGGCCGACTCAGGCTCACGCTCTCGAACAGCGTCGACCATCGAAAAGAAGAGCGCGATCTGATCGGGCGAGAGCGTTCCTGTCTCGGGTGGCGCATGGGAGAGCGCCCAGTTTGCCGTTGCGCAGCGCGCATCCGTGTCGTCGCTGAGCGTCTCCACCCGCACGCGTAGGACGGACTCGCCCGGGAGCTGAAGGCCCACCTCGCTCGGCGTCAGCGTCGCAACTGTCGCGGCCGCAAACCGATCGCCAACCGCGGAAATCCCAAGCAGGCCCAGCACCGCGCTCAGCTCAGATGCGCCCCGAGCGCTCGGCGACCCGCCGGCCGTCAGCTCCGGCTCGGCGGCTCCCTGACGATGCAGAACGGATGGCGCCGCGTCACGCGCGGGCATCATACGGTCGAGCGCGTCGTCATCGCGCAAGCGCACGAACGGCCCTCGCCGCTCGATCCAGCCCCTAGCTTGGGCCTCATCAAGGGCGACATCGTGAGCGCGAGGCCACGCGCGATCGACCACCCACCCCCCGCCTCGAAGGCGTCCGCGCAGCCGCGTCAGGCGCTCGTCCCGCACGCTCAGGCGCGTGCCTTCGTACGCCGGTTCAGCCGTACCGCGCTGGATGGCCCCGAGCGAGGTGACGTCGCGGTGCCAGCTGTGCCCGTAGATGTGGGAGAACGCGCCAGGCCCGATGCCGAGCAGGTGCCCAGGCGTGTCGCTGAAGCAGTGGTACTCCGAGGTCCCCTTCAGCGCCGCAGCGGCGTGCCCCGCGAGGGCCCCAAGCTCTAGAGCGCGGGCGCCAAAGCGGTTGGGTTTGCTCACCATGTAGCCGGCCATCAGCGCTCTCGCGCGAGTCTCTGGGCGGCAGAGCTCTCTGACCGCAGCGCCAGCGTCGACGCTTCCGGGAAGCCGCGCGACCGGTTGGTAGCGGTAGATCGTGACGGTCGACGGACGCAGGGCCAAGACCGCCATGAGCTCGGCCTGCATGTCCTTTCCACGCTGCTCATCAAGACCGACGATGAGGTCGACGTTGACCTCGAAGCCAAGCAAGCGAGCGGAGTTGATGAGGGCGCCTGTGGCTTCAAGCGGCCCATTGATGCGGCCAATCGCCTTCAGCACGTCGGGATCGGTCGACTGAATCCCCATGCTGATGCGCGTGACCCCATGCTCTCGCGCCACTCGCAGCTTGGCCACATCGAGAGAGAGCGGGTTGCACTCGAGCGTGAAGCTCCCTCGGACGGTGAACGCATCGTTGTAGGCGCCGAGCACCTCCGCGAGCTCGTGGACCGGCAGCAGGCTTGGGGTCCCACCGCCGAAGTAGGCGTTGTCGAGCTGGGTGTGGCCGAGCACCGCGCGGTGTTGGCGAACCTGGCCCACGATGTGCTGGGTATGGCGCGAGAGGCTGCCCGCCTTACGCGGTACCCGGTGAAAGTACATGCAGAACTGGCAGCTGGTCTGGCAGTAGGCGAAGTGGACGTAGCCTGCCACGTGCTTGGGGCCAGCCCCTGTCTTGCGCTGCGTCAGCGCGTCTTGCCATGCCTGCCAGCGCTCCTCGGACGAGAGGCTCACCGGCTGCCACTGCAGCCACGCATCCGGCGACCCTGAGCGCATGCGAGACCGGAGGTGCTCGTCGACGGCGTCGGGTCCGCCCACCGAGCTCCTAGCGGTGCGCCGCAGGGTTGGCTTCGTCCGCATCAGGGACCAGTCCCAAAACAAGCGCGATTTTCGAGCGAGGCGAACGCTCCGGTGCTTGTCGGCCGAATGAAGGCCCTGCGAGCGTCGTCGAGTTCGGGTGAGCGCAGCGAGCGCACCGACGCTGCTGGCGAGTGCATCGCCAAAGCCGCAGCCGGAAAGAGCCCTTGTTTTGGGACCAGTGGTTGGTCGACCGTGTTCATCAGGCGCAGCTCCATCGCCTGACCATACGAGCAAAGATCGGCCGTCACAACCGGGCGCGCGCGAACGCCATCGGCGAGCGAGCAGAGAGACCGCGCGCCATCAGCGGCGCAACACCATGAAGAGCCCGTAGCCCACCGGGAGGCGGACCCCTCGCTCGATGAGCGCGAGCTCGGCGTCGAAGATGTTGCCGCAGATCCGGTCGATCGTCGACGTCGCCGCTGGCTTCGGCTGTCTCCCCTGCCCCTTCCAGCGCCAGAGCCCCCGCGCTAGCACCGCCGCAGGCATGAGAGCGCCGACATACCAGCCCAGCTCAAGCACCGCTGCCTCCGGTGGCACGGCGTCAGCGAGGCGCGCTCGCGTGTAGCGCCGTCGATGCCCCAGCGCCACGTCGTGGTCTGACCAGAGCCACGGATGGGCGGGCACCGTCGCCACAACGAGGCCGCCCGGTTTGAGGGAATCGAGGCACCACCGAAGCGCCTGCCGGTCGTCGTCGAGGTGCTCGAGGACTTCAAGCGCAACGATGATGTCCCAACTGCCGGAGTCGCCGATCGCCATGCAGCGGCGAACGCGGTGGTCCGCGGCCAGCAGCCGCCGGGCTCGCTCGCTCGTCTCGGCGACGTCAACCGGCCCGCCGGCGAGGGCCGACAGCACCGCGAGGTTCGGACCGTCCGCCGCGCCGAGCTCCAAGATGTCGGGCGTGGTGCCTGGCGCGTGCCGCTCGATGAGGTGACGCATGAGCCGCAGCCGCCCGCGGCGAACCCAGGTCCCGGCGTCGCGCTGCCAGCTATGGAACACCTGCTCATCCATCGACGGGCTCCGCGGCTGAGCGACACACCCGCAGCGCGCTGAGCAACATGACGCCGTAGACCGCTCCCTGATAGAAGCTTCGGATGTCAGGTCGCGGGGTGCCGTCGGGGTAGAAGTAGTCGTTGCTGCCGCTGCCCCGTGGGAGGACGATGTCGCTGAGCTGACTCAGCACCACGACCGCGCAAAAGAGCAGCGTGTCGTGACGCAAGCGCGTGACAGGCGCCAGCCAGCGCTCGCTCGCCGGCCACAAACGCATCATTGCCGGCAGACCGCACCAGATGGCGACCGCCGGTACCGCGAGCGTCAGCGACAGGTCGCTGTACCAGGCCGAGCCGGTGCGGGGCGCCGTGTGTAGCGAGTCACCGCCGACCCAGCCCTGGAGGAGGCTGTGGCCGAGATCGACGCCGTAGACCGCCCCCCAGTGAATCTCCTCAAGCAGGAGCAGCAGGGCATAGAGCGTGAGCAACACGCTGAGGCCGATGGCGAGCCACGATGGACCGCGCCCGATGCGCCGCCGACGCCCGAGCAGCCGCATGCTCGCGACGCCCCAAGCACCGGCGGCCGCAAGGAGCACAACGTGAGACGCGTGCTCGATCGGCCCCTCCGTCATCGACAAGAGCAAAAGCGGCTCGGGCCACACGTACACGAGCAGCCACCACGTCAGCGACACGCCGACGACGATGGCCAGCGGCGTGCTGCGGATCCCAGACGGCGTCGGGTTGTCGGTCAACGAAGCCAGGCGGCGTGAAGCGCTGACGGCGATCCAGAGAGGATCAGGTTCATCTCCACACGGGTGTCGCACCAGCAAGCCCGGCAGCTGTCGGGCACTAAGGCCTTAAACGCCTCGCCAAAGGACTCCGTCGCGAGCGTGCGGCCCGTGGGCTTGCGCACGAGGTTTCCGCAGCCGTAGAGGCTGCCGTCTGGCTCGATGCGAGCGTACACCACGCCTGCACTGCACGTGATCGGGGCATAGACCGGCCAGTTCCGAAGGTACTCAAGGCCCGCGATCGAGTTCTGGATGCGCTTGTCGCCGGCCTTACGGCGGGCGATGAGGTCGTCGACAAACCGGTGCCACTCCTCGGGCTTCGGCGTCAGAGGCGCGAGGTCACGGCGCCCCATGGCCGGGGTGTCGCGAACGATGGTGAAGCCCGCCTTTCCACCCAGAGATCCCGCCAGTTCCAGCACGGCCTCTGCTTCGCCGAGGTTGTGGCGCGTGACCACCATGTGAAGATCGACCGACAGCCCCGCTGACCGCGCGGCGCGCGCACCGGTGACGGCGCGCTGGTGCGCCTTGGCGCCACGCTGGATGTCGTGCGCGACGGGCCCGCCATCGACGCTCACGGTGAGTCCCGCGAGCTTGCCGGTCAGCGCGCCCAGGTGCTTCGGCACCAGCAGGCCGTTGCTGTGGATGGTGACGTCAACACCCGCGGCAGCGAGCAGATCCACGATCGGCAGGCACATCGGATGAACGAGGGGCTCCCCCCCGGTGAGCGCCACCCGCTGAACCCCAGCGTCCACCATCTCGCGGGCGACCTCCAGCATGCGCTCGTTGGGCATCTCGCTTGAGCCGCGATCCCAGCGTCCGCAGTAGTCACACGAGAGGTTGCAGGTGTCGGTCAGCGACCAGCCCACAAAGACCGGCCGCCGGCGACCAAACACGGCTGCGGCCGCCATCTGGGCGCCCATGCGAATCTTTGTGGGGAGCTTCATCGTCTCCGCCCGTGACGGCAAGGCCGCCCAAGGGAACAAAGGGGTGCAGGCAGAGCGCCCGCTGTCGGCCCACAGCGTAGCACCGTCGGCGAAGGCGGAGCAACGGGCAAGCCGGCGCGCTGCCGGCCCGTGAGACGGCCGCACCCGCTGCGAAGACGGGCACCGAGAGCATGGTGTGATATGGTCGAGGCGGTCGCGCATGGTGGCGCCTGACTCCGACGAGGTCTTCGACACCCCGATGAGACGAACACAACAAGCAGGCGCGGCACTCGGGATGGCGCGGGCACGCTTCCTCGGCCAGCGAGTGCCTGTAGCGGTGCGCATCAACCTCAACAACCGCTGCCACTCGCGCTGCACCTACTGCTCGTTTTGGTACACGCCGACCGAGGAGATGAGCACCTCCGAGGTCCGCAGCATCATCGCCCAGCTAGGCCGTCTCGGCACCAAGCGCCTGTCGCTCAGCGGTGGCGAGCCGATGCTCCGCAAGGACCTTGGGGAGCTGATCGAGACGGCTGTTGCAGCCGGGATCTCGGTCGGACTCAACACGACAGGCTACCTCTTTCGGCGTCGCATCGCCGCGCTGCGATCGCTTGACCTCGTGAAGTTCTCCGTAGACGGCCCCCGCGAGGTCCATGATGCGGTTCGCGGCCGCGACGGCGCCTTCGACGAGCTGCTCGACGCCATCGAGGTTGCGAAGTCCGAGGGACTGCGTTTCTCGTTTGCCTTTACGATGACCGGCGACAGCCTCAGCGCCGTCCCTTGGGCCATCGACTTCGCCGAGCAGCACGGCACCTTCGTGGCGTTTCAGCCCGTGATGGCCCACGAACACGCCAGCGCTGACGTGGAAGCCAACTTTCCGTCCGAGAGCGACTACCGCGACACGATCGCACTCCTCGAGCGGGAGAAGCGACGCCGACCCAAGACGATCCGCAACTCCCTGGGGGGCCTCGACCACATCAGGAGTTGGCCCAAGATCAGCGGCCTGAAGTGCTGGGCGGGTGACGTGTTTATGGTCATTGAGCCCAACGGCGACCTGCTGCCATGCGACCGCATCACCTACGACAGGCCGACGCCCAACTGCCGGACGACATCTGTTCGCGACGCGCTAGCGCAGCTGCCGCCGGTGGACTGCGCTGGCTGCGGGTTTTGCGGCTCGGTGGAGCTCAACCTCCTCATGGCCGGCAAGGTCGCCGACGTGGTCCCCGCGGTGCTCGGCGTGACCTCAAGCCGGTGAAGCGCGCGCTCGTCACGGGCGCTGCCGGACACATCGGTGGCTGGGTGACACGGCTGCTGCTCGAGCGCGGCGTCTCGGTCACGGCCCTCGATCGTCGGCCAGTCAACGTCGAGGCGCTGCGCCATCCAAGCCACGGCGCGTCGCTTCGCGCCATCACGGGCGACGTCCGCAAGCCCGATGCCCTCAAGCGGGCACTCGACGTCGGGCCGCCCGACGCGATCTTTCACCTTGCGATGGAGCTCTGGACGGGCACGGAGTCGCCGAGCGAGCTCACCAGCATTGCCGTCGACGGGATCGACATCCTCCTGGACGTCGTGGCCTCCATGAGCCCCAGCCCGCGCGTCGTCTACACGAGTTCCTGCGCAACGCTGGGCGTCAGCCGTGACCCGACAGCGCCGTGCACCGAGCGGGACCGCGCGCAACACGCCAGCACGCCCTACGTGGCGGCCAAGCTCGCCGCTGAAGCGCGGCTACGTGAGCGGCTCGAGGAGGCACGCGATGTCGATGTCGTGACCACCCTGCCCTCGATGACCATTGGCCCCCGCGACCCACGCGGCACACCGTCGAACAGGCGGGTCGCTGCCATGCTCAAGAGCTGGTGGAACCCCCTCACGCTCGCAGGCGGTCTCAACGTTGTCGACGTTCGCGACGTGGCCCTTGGCCACCTCCAAGCGTTCGACCATGGCGCAACAGGCGCACGCTACATCCTCGGCGGCCACAACCTCACGTTTGCGGAGCTCACACGCGCCTGCCAGCGAGCGGCCGGCTGGCGCGCGCTCCCCCCGGTCTCCCTGCCCGCACGGCTCTTGCTGCCAGGTGTGCGAGCGGTCCAAGCGCTGACAACCCGACTGGGAAGGCGCCCCTTCGTCACGACCGAGCAGGTCGAGCAGCGCATCGGCCGCTACGCGTTCGTCGACCACAGCCTGGCCAGCGAGCAGCTCGGGTACCGCCCGCGGGCACTTGCGGAGACGCTGCGAGCGGTCGCAGAGCGATGAGTGTAGCGCTATGGTCATGAGCCACGACGCCAACGACCACGGAGGAGCGACCATCCGAGCGAGCGGAACCGACAACGTCATCACGCCAGGCCTCGTCGCCGTGTGCTCGCGAAGCGTGTCGCGGCACCCGGTGCTGCGCGATCGTCTTGCGGCCCTCGGTGCTCCCCTTCGCCTCAACGACGCGGGCCGGCGACTGGCGGGCGACGAGCTCCAGCGCTTCCTCTCGGGCGCTCGCCAAGCGATCGTCGGGCTGGAGACCATCGACGAGCAACTCTTGGCGGCCTGCCCGGACCTACAGCACGTGTCAAAGGTCGGTGTAGGCACCGACAACCTCGACTTCGATGCTCTCGAGCGGCACGGGGTCAGCGTTCACGTCAGGCCAGGGGTCAACCGCCGCAGCGTCGCGGAGCTTGCGATCGCGATGGCCATCTCCCTGCTGCGCCACGTTGGCGTCGCCGATCGCGCCATTCGCTCTGGCGCGTTCCCGCGGCTCATCGGCCGCGAGCTCAGCGCCTGCACCCTCGGCGTGCTCGGCTGCGGCAACGTCGGCAAGGAGGTCGTCCGGCTTCTCTCCGGCTGGGGCGTCACACTCTTGGCCCACGACATCGTCGACTTCCGCGCCTTCTACGCGCGCCACGACGTGGAGGCCGTGTCGCTCCAGGAGCTGCTGGCGCGCTCGGATGTGCTGACCCTTCACCTGCCGCTCGACGCCTCGACACGCGGCCTCATCGATGCGGCGGCGCTGTCGGCCATGAAGCCTCAGTCCGTGCTGGTGCAGACCTCGCGTGGCGGCATCGTTGACGAAGGCGCCTTGGTCGAGGCGCTCGAGACAGGCCACCTCCTCGGCGCCGGACTCGACGTGTTCGCCGCAGAGCCGCCGGCCGGGAGCCCGCTGCTCGCGTCTGACAAGGTCCTGCTCACCTCTCACCTCGGCGGTAGCACCGAGGAGGCCGTCCTCGCGATGGGCCATGCCGCCATCGATGGGCTCCGCTGAGCCTCCGTTGTGGACGGCGACGCATTTAGGTCCGGACGCCGCCGCCTCGGCCGGCGAGGTGTGTCGGGCCCCTTCAAGAAGTCGGACCGAAGAGATCGGCGATGGACCGTCGAGGAGATAGGAACGACCTTCCGGCATCTACGACTGGCACGCGCCGCGGCCACTCATGTACGCTCGGCGCGTGACGACGACCTCCAGCTCCGACCTCGACTCCCGGCTCAAGCGTATTGCGCTGGTCGTGCTCGACGTTGACGGCGTGCTGACCGACGGCCGCATCACCTACCTAGGCCCCGAGGTCGGCTGGACACGAACCTTCCACGTCCATGACGGCCACGGCATCAAGCTGCTTTTGCGCGCGGGCTTGCCGGTCGCTGTGCTCTCGGCCGACGACAACCCGGCGATGCGCGCACGCGTCGCCATGCTCGGCATCGAGCACGCCGAGTACGGCTGCGAAGACAAGCGTGACGCACTCACGCGACTGCAGAGCACGTGCGGCGCGACGGACGCGACGACGCTGTACATGGGCGACGAGCTCTTCGACGTGCCGATCATCGAGCGCGTAGCGGTCGGCGTCTCCGTGGCCGATGCACGCCCCGAAGCGCGGGCGGCTGCCGATTTTGTGACCGAGCGAGGCGGAGGCCGTGGCGCTGTTCGCGAAGTCATCGACAGGCTCCGTGCTGCCAAAGGGATGGCGTGACCGACGTGTCTAACACCACGCCGCTCCGACAGGCGCTCCAGACAGGCCCGGCCGTGATCGGGAGCTGGATGGGGCTCGCCGACCCGGCGATCGCCGAGGTCCTCTGTGAGGCCGGCTGTCGCTGGCTTGGCATTGACCTTGAGCACTCGACGACAACACTCGCTCAGGCCGGAGCTCTCATTCAGACGGCTCGGGCAGCAGGCGTCGACCCGATGGTGCGACTGTCGACCAACGATGCGACCCAGATCGCTCGGGTCATGGACGCCGGCGCCACCGGGATCATCGTGCCGCACGTCAACAGCCGCGCCGACGTCGATCGGGCCTACCAGGCGATGCACTACCCGCCTGCCGGCACGCGTGGCACCGGGCTGTCGCGTGCCCAAGGCTGGGGCGAGCGCTTCACCGAGTACCGCCAGTGGCTTGGCCGCAGCGCCGTATTGGTCGCTCAGATCGAACACTTCGAGGCGCTCAACCACCTCGACGCCATCTTCAGCCACCCAGGTCTCGACGCCTACATGATCGGCCCCTACGATCTCTCGTCGTCACTCGGCCACGCCGGCGACTTCACGCCGGAGCCGTTTTTGGCGGCGATCGACAGCGTCAAAGCCGCCGCCGCCCGGCATGGCGTGGCGGCCGGCTACCACCTCGTCGAGCCGAACCCCGACGAGCTCGCGCGCCTTGTGGCTGAGGGCTACCGGTTCGTCGCATACAGCGTCGACTTCCGGCTCTTGGCACGCGGCTTTCGGTCAGGACTGGCAGGGCTTGAGCGCTCATGACCGCTCATCGGCCACCGATCCGGCTGGGTATCATCGGGGCCGGCGTGATGGGTGCCCGCCGTGAGGCCGCCGCGCTCGCTGACCCTAGGTTTGCCCACGTGGCAACCGTGGACGGTCAAGCCGCCGCGGACGACATGCTGCGCTCCGACGCGCTAGACGCCGTCGTGATCGCGGTGACTCCAGACGCGGCGCCTGGTCTCACGGCAACCGCGCTCGAACGTGGTCTGCATGTCCTGTGCGAGAAGCCGCCAGCCCGATCGCTGGCTGAGCTTGGTCCGGTCATCGATGCCGCCCGGCGGCACCCGGACACACAGCTCGCGTTCGGCTTCAACCACCGGCACCACGGCTCCGTCGTTGCGGCTCGCGCGCTCGTCGCGAGCGGGCGCTACGGTACCGTTGTCGGCATGCGTGGCGTCTACGGCAAACGCGCCGACGGCATGTCTGGCTGGCGCACGGAGCCGGCGACGAGTGGCGGCGGTATCCTGCGCGACCAAGGTGTTCACATGGTCGACCTGATGCATGTCTTTGCGGGCGGGCCCTTCACCGACGTCACCGGGCGCATCTCGCACACCCACCAAGCGGACGTCGAGGACAGCGCCTGGGCGCTCCTGACGACCGACACAGGCGTTGTTGCCACGCTCTGCTCGAGCGCGGTCGAGGCCCGAGAGATCTTCCGGCTCGAGCTGATGTTGAGCGACGGCCGCTTAACGCTCGCAGGCATCTTGAGTGGGTCTGGCGCTTACGCACCCGAGCGCCTCATCGCCGAGCGCCCGGGCGCCGAGCCGGCGGTCACGTCCTACGCGGTCGACCACTCGTGGGCGCACGAGCTCAGCGCGTTCGGCGACGCGATTGAGCGCGGGACCGCCGTCGCGGACGGCACGCTGTCGCAGGCTGCGGCGGCCACCCGAGTCGTCGATGGTATCTATGCGTCAGCGAGCCGGCGCGACAGTGCGCGCCGGGAAGGAACACGAGCATGAGCCAAACCACGGACTGGTTTGACGCCACCGACGGACCCGAGGCGTTTGCCAGCGCTTACCTCTCCCACGTCCGCGGCGTGCTGGCGGCGGTCGACCGCGCAAGCGTCGCTGCCGCCATCGAGCTGCTTGACGCGACCCGAACCGCCGCCGGACGGGTGTGGGTCATCGGCAACGGTGGAAGCGCCGCCGCCGCCAGTCACTTCGCCAACGACCTGGTTGCCGTCGTTGGCTCTCCGCCCTTCACCGCGTTCAGCCTCACCGACAACCCCGCTGTCCTCACGGCCATCGCCAACGACCACGGCTACGCCGACGTCTTTGCGCGACAGCTCCACGGCCGGTGCCGCGCCGGCGACCTCGTGGTCGCGATCAGCGCGTCCGGCAACTCCGGCAACGTCCTCCGAGCCGTCGACGTGGCGCACGCTTGCGGTGCGCATGTGCTCGCGCTCTCTGGGTTTGACGGTGGTGGCGCGCTTGCTGCGGCGGCTGACGCCGCGGTGATCGTCCCGTCTCGTGCAGGCGAGTACGGCCCTGTGGAGGGAACGTTCTCCGTGCTCTTGCACGTCATAGCGAACTACCTGGCTCTGAAGGCGGCACCGACGGAGCCTGGTGATGCCTAGCCCCCTCACGGCGCTCTTGATCATCAAGGCTCACAGCGTCCGCGTACCGAACAAGAACTTCCGCGAGCTCGCTGGCAAGCCCCTGTGTCGCCACATCCTTGCAACCCTTGAGCAGGTCAGCGACATCACCCGCGTCGTCATCGACACCGACGCGCGCAGCCAGCTTGCCGCGGCTGGGGTCCATGACCGCGTCAGCGCAGGCGACCAGCGGCCGGTCATCATCGACCGCGAGCCCGCGCTCCTGGGCGATGAAGTCACGGCCAACGCGCTCATCGCGTCCATGCTCGGCCGGGTGGACGGCGAGCACTTTCTCATGACCCATGTCACCAATCCCCTGCTCTCGGCCGACACCATCCGGAGCGCTATCGCCGCGTGGTGGACCGCTCTAGCCGCCGGTACGGCCGACTCGCTCATGTCGGTCACGAGACACCAGGCGCGCTTCTACGATGCCGACGGCCAGCCGACAAACCACGAGCCAGCACGCTTGCTGCCAACACAACAGCTCCCGGTCCTCTACGAGGAAAACAGCCTCCTCTACCTCTTCACTCGCACGAGCTTCGCTGAGACGAAGAGCCGCGTGGGTGTCCGCCCGATGTTTTGGCCGACGCCAAAGATCGAGTCGGTCGACATCGACACGCCCCAGGACTGGGACGTTGCAGCCGCCCTGCTGAGGTAGCCGCCGGCGCGTGGCCGAGCGGCGACGCTCACGCCTCAGCCGGCAGCCTCGGACAAGAGCCTGCCGAGACGTCCGGCCACCCGTGTGGCTCGGGCTTCGGCGTCTGCGGGCGCCTTGGTCGGCAGCATCCCGTCGAGCTGCAGCATCGCCAGCCCGTGCACGGCGGCCCATGCCAGCTCGACGAGCTCAGCGAGCGGGATGTGAGCGCCGGTTCCTTCGCCTTGCGCCCGCTTGAGGGCCGAGGGCAGAAACGAGGCGGCGCGCCGCCTCGCCGTCGCCAGCTCGGGCGATGTGTCGAGCGAGGGTTGGGTTCGCCCGAACATCAACCTGAAGAGCTCCGGCTCGTCGGCAGCAAACCGCACGTAGGCCACGCCCAGCGACACCACTTCATCAATCGCGGCTCGCGGCACTCCAGCCGCTAGGTCGTCGTGATGCTGCTGGTGTGCGGCATGCAGCGTCGTGTTGAAGAGCGTAAACCCTTCCGTCAGCACCGCCGCGATCAGCGCCTCTCGGTCTGCGAAGTGTCGGTAGGGTGCACCGGTGCTGACCCCAGCGCGCCGCGCCAGGGCACGCAGCGACAGCTTCTCGACCCCGTCCTCTCGAATGGTGGCGAGTGCCGCTTTGACAAGCGTCTGCCGGAGGCTGCCGTGGTGGTACCTGTCTTTCACGTTGTCGCTCTCTCCCGCGGACGCCCGCCCGGCGCTTGCGGCAGCCCGAGCCGCAAGACTCGGTCCAAAGGTTGCATCCCGCGCCAGGATCGGCAACAGTCGCCGCCCGTAAGCACCGCTTACATTGGCGTAAGGAGCGAGGGTTTGGGCAAGCAGGCTGTGGTGATTGGGACGGGCGCCGGGGGACTGACCGCGGCGGTCGCGCTTGCGCAGGACGGCTATGACGTCACAGCGCTTGAGCGCGAGCGGCAGCTCGGCGGGTTTCTCAACCCCTTCAAGCGACGAAAGTACCACTTCGACCCTGGCGTTCACTACGTCGGGCAGTGCTCGCCTGGCGGTCAGATTCACCGCGTGCTGGACCGCTGCGGCATCGACGCAGAGGCGCTCTTTGCCCCTATGGACCAAGACGGCTACGACGTCTTGCGCTTCCCAGACTTCGAGTTCCGCGTGCCTCAAGGAATCGACGCCTATCGCGATCGTCTCGCGGCGGCGTTTCCGTCGGACACGCGCGCAATCGACCGCCTCGCTGCCGACATGCACGCGCTCAACACCGTCCTCCACCGCCGCTCTCGAGGGAGAAAGGTCCGCGCGTTGCCGCGCTTGGCGCCGCTCGCGCTCACCACCTTTGGCAAGTACCTTAGCCGCCTCACCCGCAACCCCAAGCTCCGCTCGGTGATCGCGGCGCAGGGCGGCGACTATGGTCTCCCTCCGAGCCGGACCCCGGCGCTGCTGGGCCTTGGACTCAACGTGCACTTCCTCGACCGCGGGAGCTTCTTTCCGCGCGGAGGCAGTGGCTCGCTGCGCGACGCCCTTGTCGCCGCCGGTCAGTCCCTTGGCGTTGTCTACCATCGGCGTGCGCCGGTCGCCGCCATCGAGCACGCCCGAGGCCGCGTCACTGGCGTCAGGACCGAGGCCGGACAGCGCTTCGCTGCGGATGTGGTGGTCAGCGCGATCGACCCCACGCTGACCTACGGACGACTGCTCGATGAGAGCGCCATCTCCGCTCGGATGCAGCGCAAGGTCGCACGTAACATCACCTCCGTCGGCTCGCTCTGCCTGTACTACGGCATGAAACGCGACCTCCGCCAGCACGGCCTCGGGGCAGCCAACGTGTGGGACTATCCGACCTGGGACGTCGAGAACGCGTTCGCGTATGCGGTCGGCGACAGCGCTCGGGACGTGCCGGACGACCATGCCTTCTTCCTGTCGCCCAACTCCCTCAAAGACGACACGGGAGCGATGGCGCCGAGCGGCTGCAGCACGCTCGAGGTGGTCACGCTGACGTCGTTTGCGCCATACGCGCAGTGGGCAGACCAGCGCTCGTTCAAGCGGAGCGCGGGCTATCACGAGCTCAAAGCACAGGCCGCCGACGCCCTGCGCGCATCGGTCGACCGCCGCTGGCCTGGGCTCATCGGCGACGTGGAGGTGGAGGAGGTCTCCACCCCGGTCACCAACAATCACTTCGCCGGCGTGGTCGACGGCGGGATCTACGGCCCGGCGGCGGTGCCGGAGCAGTTCGGGCCCAACGCCTACCGAGCGCGCGGCACGCTGACAGGACTCTACTTGGCTGGGGCTGGCGTCATTGGACCAGGTGTCGCTCCGAGCCTCGCCTCCGGGCTGATGGCGGCAAAGGCCGTGCGAAACGACCGGTCACGTGGCTTTGCCAACCGCGCTCGCAGCGCATCACGCGCCACGCTCCGCCAGCTCAAGCTCGCCTGAGACCAAGGCCGTCAGCGACGTGCAGACAACACAACGAACTTCGACGTTGCAACAACCACCGCGGAGCGACCAAAGAGCTGCTTAAGCCGCTCGGCATGACCCAGGTGTCGGTTTGCGACCACGAGAAGCTGTCCGCCCGGTCGCAGCGCACGCCGGGCGTCGGCAAACATGTCGGACGCTACCCGCTCGGCCACCGCATGCTGCTCATGGAACGGCGGGTTGCACACCACAAGATCGATCGAGGCAGGCTCCACCACGCTCGCTAAGGCATCGGCCGCTTCAAACGTGACAGGCCCGTGGTCGCCGGGACGTGGCACAGCCGCGGCATTGTCCCGAGCGCTTGCGATGGCTTGGTAAGACTCGTCGATGCCCAAGACCGCAGCGTTCGGACAGATCTGAGCGACCGCGAACGCGAGCACGCCATTGCCGCACCCGAGATCCACCGCCGCGACCGGTCGCGTCGACGCAGCGAGACCCTCCACGGCTTGGAGGTTGGCGAGCAGCAGCCGCGTGCCAAGATCGAGCCGCCCCCACGAGAACCCGTTGGGGCGGACGACGAGGGACCGGCCCAGCGACGGCACGTCAACCCGGCTAGGTGCGACGCGCGGTCGGCAGACCAGCGCGTCATCGAAGGTGGCCGTGGCCAGCCGAGCTTTCTTCCAGCCGAGGCTCGTCTTGGTCGGCCCGATGCAGGCCTCAAGCAGCTCGTAGGCCCGTCGCGGCGTGTGCTTGATCATGCCGCCCGCGACCACCTGAGCGCCAGCCGCAAGGTGCGGCCGCAACCGCAGGAGCTGATCCTCGAGCCACACCAGCGACTTCGGCAACCTCAACACCACCCGCTCGATGGGGCCTGCTGGATCCTTGTCGCCCGTCACCACCGTCACGGCCGTCGCGTCGAGCCCGTTGGCGACGAGGTTGTCGTCCATGGCCAGCCGGGCGCGGTGCGAGTCGCTCCACCACTGAAGGGCATAGCCATCACGCCGTGGCCCTTGCGCCGTCATGAGCAGCCCAGCAGCCAACGCCCCGAAGCGGTCGTTGGCTACGAGGGTCGCGGCACGGTCCTGCGGAACGGTCTTGAGCAGGTAGCGATCGGCCGCGTCGAAGGCTCTGAGAGCATCCGGCGTCGTCGCGCGGACCGGAGGCCGGCGCTGGAGCGTGACGGTGCGCCCCTCGCCGAGGTCCATCTCGGTGACGTCTGCGCTCACGGGATCGGTACGACGCCACGAGCACCGAAGCGCTCGACGTAGCCACGCCGAAGCCCCAAGCAACGAGCGCGCATCGAGCAGCCATCGCAGGGCTCAACGAAGACGCGGTCTGTGCGGTCCCACGCGCCGACATCAGCCACATGCAGTGACCGAACGGCGTCCACATGGTCGGGGTAGACGCACGGCGGGAACCCGCAGGTCCCCCCCACATCCACCGTCACGCCGGCCGACGCCAAGGTGCCGATCGCCTCCGAGAGCGGCACACGGACTTCGTCGAGGGGCACAAGGCTCGCGTGATAGTGGGCGGCGTCAAAGCTCGGCGCGGGAAATGAGTAGGTCACGGAGCCCACGCGGCCGGCCGAGGCCGGCGTCACGAAGCGGTCCACGATCGTCTTGGCGTGCTGAGGCAAGCCGCCGACGGTGTCGGCATTGACCAGCGCGTTGAGGTCCACGTGGATACCAGCGGCCAGGGCATTGGCGATGCCCGCCATCGTGTGGGCCCAGGTTCCAGGCGCACGCGTGAGCTGATCGCTGATGCCTGCGTCGACCGAGTGAAGCGACACAAAGAGCCCGTCGACGCCGGCCTTCGCCAACCCGACAGCCAGGCTCTCGCGTCGCAGCTGCACGGCGTTCGTCTGGAGCTGTACCCGCAGTCCGTGGTGCTGTGTGGCGCGCTCGACAAGACCCACAAGCCCTCGAAACAAGGTCGGCTCCCCACCGGTGATGATGAGGCTCGCGATGCCTTGGGCTGCCAGCTCGTCGAGCCAGGTGGTGTAGAGTGCGTCGGGCGCGCCCGGCCAGCTGCGGTCCTGCCAGCAGAAGCCACAGTCCTGATTGCACCGGAACCCAAGACGCAGGTTGCCAACCTTGTGGGCGCCAACGCCTGTGACCTGACGAAACATCCAGTCTGAGACGTCGGTGAGCGCGGCGTGTTCGCGCACCGCTGCCCACAGCCCGGCCGCGAGGTCTTCGGTGTCGGCTCGTGCTGCGATCGTGGCGATCACGCGACGGCCAAGCGCAACCCGTGACGCCGGCGTGCTTGGTGGCGTTCTTAGGCCAACCGCGTAGGTCCTGCGAGCCAGCTTTGGACGATGGAGCGTGCCGGGCGTGCCGAGGTCGATGTCGAGCGTGCCGTGCTCGCCCAGCGTGAGCTGCACGTGAAGAGCCACGGCTTCGTCGCTGCACGTGCGGACGCTCCAAACCAGCGGGATGGTCTCGCTCGCGCCGACAAGCTCCCGGAGAGCCGTCGTCACAGCCTCACTCCGGGTTCCGACCCACGACGTCAGCGGCGGCGACTCGCGGGTCACCACGGAGCAACCTGCCCGGTTCGCTGCGCTCGCGTCGATTGGCGGTGATTGGACACGCGCCCTTATACCACGGCGTCTCGCCTCTATCCGCGACGCTCTTCACTGCGCGCCAGCGCGAGTGACAACCAGACCATCAGCGCAAGCCACATCCACATCGGGGCAGTGTTCGTGTTGGCGGACGCGCAGCCCCCACCCTCTTCAACCGATGTCACGACCGCGGCGTTTCGGCTTGGCTCGTCTTGGCCATCGGCGCTGATGACTTCGACGTTGGCCGTGTCTTCGTCGTTGGCCCCCACGTCGTTGCCGCTCACGTCGGGGTTGGTGACGCCTACGTCCGGGCTCGGTCCTTCGTCGACGGGTTCGGAGGGCTGGCAAGCAGGGTCGAGGGTGCATGGGCCCCAGCTGCCGCTCGATGCGCAGACTCGAACGCCTGCCTCACAGCCGGCTACCGCGTTGCTCAGGGCGCACACGCCATCTTTGCCAGGCAGGCAGAACTCGCAGACATCGCCTTCGTCGGTCTGGCCATCGCAGTCATCGTCGGCATCGTTACAGATCTCGGCGTTGAGAGGATTGGGATTGTCGACGATGCAGACGGTCTCGCCTTCTTCCCCGCACGCCCACTCACCGGCTTGTTCGCAGCTTGTGCCTTCGGCCGCGACACACCCCTCGCCCACGAGCAGCCCCTCATCGACTTGACCGTCACAGGTGTCATCAACGCCGTTGCAGAGCTCCACGAGAACTTCGCAGCCACCACAGCTGTTGAGTACGCCCTCGTCGGTCTCGCCGTCACAGTCATCGTCGATGCCGTTGCAGACCTCCGACGGCAAGTCACCGCAAGCTCCACACGCGTTGAGGAGGCCCTCATCGGTCTCGCCATTGCAGTCGTCGTCGATGCCGTTGCAAACTTCGTCGGCGAGTGGACCGCAGGCCCCACACGCGTTGAGTAGGCCCTCGTCGGTCTCGCCGTCACAGTCATCATCGAGGCCATTGCACTCGGTCTCTGAGCCGACCGGCCCGCAGCCACCGCAGGCGTTGCTGACACCCTCGTCGGTCTCACCGTCGCAGTTGTCGTCGATGCCGTTGCAGACCTCGGTCGCACCAGCGTTGACGCTGGGGTCACTGTCGTCGCAGTCGGTTCCAGGTGGCGAGACAAAGCCGCCGTCGCCATCGCTGTCGCCAGTGGTCACGCCCGAGGTGATCGCGCGAATCTCGTCGAAGAGAACTGTCGACGAACCCGAGACCCGCGGGTCGACGCGCAAGCCAGTGATGGTGCCCGTCCACTCCGGGTGGTCGGCAAAGCTCACGAAGGCCGGGTCGTAGTCGCCAGTTGCCGGGATCACGAAGGGAGCCGAGCGACTCGCGCTGTAGGACGGTGACGCGCTCGTCTTGAAGAAGACGCGCCCCATCTGGGCCGCGCCGGTGGCCTTAGCCGTGACGCGCACAGCGGTTCGGCTTGCCGCTTGGAAGCTGACCGTGTTGTTGAGGATGATGGGATCGTTGCCAGCCATCACGACTTTCAGTGCGCCGTCGGCCGTGTCCACGCTCGCGCTCGTCGTTGTGCCGCCTTTCACCCAGCCTTCGGTCTCGGCGGCCTGAGGGCCGTCGAAGTCCCAGCGAAAGCGGTCATAGATGTCGAACTGTTTGAAAGCGCGGATGTTCTTGCCTGGAACGTTGGTCTCGACCGCGTCGTTCCATGACGTCTTCTCGCCGTACCAACCGCCCACGTGCCAGAGCCAGACTCGCACGTCCGGGTGGTCAACCTTGCCGATGGAGTATCGGTTCGCTTTGGTGGTGAACTCGATCTTTTTGCTCTCGCCGGGGGCGAAGTGTCCCACGTAGTAGGCGCCGGTTGTGGGCGCTGACTTGGGCGGGTTTTGGGCCAGAGAGTCTGCGTTGCTGACTTGCCACGTCGCCTGATCAAACGCGGGGTAGTCGGTGTAGATCGTGTAGTTGGTGGGTTTAATGTAGGGGTCCTCAAACCAAACGCCCACGACAACGCTGTCGCCAGGCTGGGTTTGGGAGCCGGCCGTCGAGTTGCTCACGAGGATCTGGGTCGTGAACGTCTGCCCGTTGTAGAGGTCCATCAAGCCGCTGCTTGAGCCCTCAGCACGAAAGTCTGCTGCCTGACCCGTCGGTGGGATCGCCAGCACATCGACATCGATGTCGGGCTCTTGCGGACCGCATGGACCGCCCCCCGGGCCGCCGCCCCACCACTCGTAGTGCCAGTGCTCGCTGGGGACGGTAGCGGAGAAGCCGTAGGCCGCGCCGTTGTTGTTGAGCCAGACCTTACGCGAGGTGCTCCAGCCGCCGGTGTTGAGGTCGACGGCATGCCCACTCTGGTGGTTGGAGTAGCCTGGCACCGCAGCGAGGTTGCAGTTGTTGCAGGCGCAGTTGATGTAGCAGTTGTAGAGGTACTGCTGCTGGCTGTTGGTCCGGAACCCACTCACTACCGCGAGGTTGATGCCCGCGTTTGCCGCCGCCTGCTCCATGATGATGTAGGCGTTGGCGGTCTGGACCTCCATGGGCTTGCCGCCCACGTGAACGACCGTGATCGGAAACGCATTGCCGCTCGTGTAGCCGGTGTCGGTGCTCTCGGAGCAGTCCACAGAGCTGAGGGCAAGGTGAGACGTCTCGAGCTGTCCGGCTGCTGCGAGGGCCTCCCAGTCGGGCTCTTCACAGGGATGGTCACTGCCAGCATCGGCGCAGCTAGCGAGCGCCGCCATCGCTGCGACAAGAACAAAACGACTAATGAGACGGTTATCCATGGGCGACAGCTTACAGCACCGGCCGTGCGGGAACCAACCCTTCGGTCAAAGTCGTTGTAAGCAACGGCGGCTGTGAGCCTGCACCCCGCAAGCTTCAGTGCCGCGTGGCCAGGACGCCCGACATGAGCTGGCTAAAGACCGTGACCTTGGGGTCCGGCACGCGCAGCGGCTCCGCTTCCTCGAGCCCCTCGGTCGCGTGGCGGTATGGCATGACCACGCATGACTCTTGCCCAGAGAGCGACTCGCCCCATGCCGCGAGCAAGAAGTGCGCCGCACCACCGCCTTGGCTGGTGTTGAGCGCGACCAGCGCCAGCACTTGGACCGCCCGAAGGCCGATCAGCCGTTGCTGCAGCGTGTCCCATGCGCGCTCGCCGCGGCGCGGAAGGTCAGGCATCGGCAGCCACACATAAGGTTCGTCCTCATCATCGCGAACGACCACGAGGACCGGCGTCACCCTGCCCTCCTCGCGCAGCGTTGCCCGTCCCACCTCGAGGAGCAGACGCGCTCGTTCGTCGAGGTGGGCCTCGGCCATGGCGTCACGCCATAGCACCAGGAAGTGCGCCCGGCTGATACCATCGCTCGTCAGCACGCTCCACGCTCCTTGACCACCGCAGCATGGACGCGACTCTGGAGCGCGCCGGATAGGTGACCAGCCACCCCTTGGCTCGCCGCAACGACCCCATCGAGATCGATGCCGGTCTCGTATCCGAGCTTGTCGAGCAGGTAGAGCACGTCCTCGGTCGCGACGTTGCCGGTCGCGCTCTTGGCATAGGGACAGCCCCCGAGACCACCCGCCGACGCGTCGAAGCGACGGATGCCGGCCGACAGACTCTGGGCGACGTTCGCCACCCCCATCCCCCATGTGTCATGAAAGTGCATGACGAGCTTGTCGACATCGATGCCGCGGCCCAGCACCTCGTCGAGCAAGCGCTCGACTTCCATGGGCGTACCAACGCCGATGGTGTCGCCAAGGCTCACCTCGTAGCAGCCGAGGTCGAGCATGCGCTCAACGATGTCGGCCACTCGCTTCGGCTCGGTTGGGCCGTCGTAGGGACACGCGAAGATGGTCGAGACGTAGCCCCGAACCGACACGCCATCGGTCAGCGCACGCTTCGCAACCCCACCGATGATCTCGAGGCTCTCTTCAATGGTCCGGTTGATGTTCTTTTTGGCAAAGCCCTCGCTCGACGACGTGAAGAGCGCAATGGCGTCGCAGTCGGCGCGTCGAGCACGCTCATAGCCGCGCGCGTTGGGCACCAAGGCCACGTAGCGAACGTCAGGTTGACGGGTGAGACCTGCAAAGACGCCTTCGGCGTCGGCCATGGCCGGCACCCACTTCGGATGCACGAAGCTTGCGACCTCGATCTGACGGGCACCGGCCTCGACGAGTCGCTCGATGAACGCAACCTTTGCGGCTGTCGGTACATCCGCCCGCTCGTTCTGAAGTCCGTCGCGCGGCCCCACCTCCGTGATATGAACGACAGGCCGCGTCATGCGTCCTCCTTGGCCGCCACCTCGCAGAGCGGGCTCCCCGGCTCGACAGCATCACCCACGCCGAAGTGGATCGCGCTCACGGTCCCGTCGTAGGGCGCTTTGATCCCGTGCTCCATCTTCATAGCCTCAACGATAAGCAGGGTATCGCCGGCGGCAACCTCCTGCCCAACGGTCGCTTGGACCGCGATCACCTTGCCCGGCATCGGCGCCTCAAGGCCGCCGCTCACAGCGGACGACTCACGACTCTCGATCTGGTCGGCCATCACGAAGGTATCGCCGCCGACGGTCACCCAGAACGTGTCTTTGACAAGCGAGACTTGGGCTTGAAGCTGAGTGCCCTCGGGGGTTGTCAGCATCCACACGCCGTCAGGCGCACGCCGCGCCTCGACCTCGATGGCTTGACCATCGATGACCAACGTGGCCCCACCGGCCGACGGGCGACCTGCCACTTCGACGATCTCGTCGCCCACCGAAAAGCGCCGCGCCATCAGCTGCCTCCTGTTCGGCCAAAGGTTGGCGTCACGCCACGCCACGGCGCCGAAGTCTCGACAATGGCCGCAAAACCACCACCGCCACCGGCCCGACGGTGCGCATCGGCAAGCCCCGCAACCACGAGCGCAGCGCGAGGCGGCACAGGCAACTCCCAGCCATTCGGGTAGTGCTCGGCGATGAAGCCTGTGTGGGTGTCGCCTTCGATGAACTTCGGGTGTTCAAGCACGTCAACCAAGAAGCCACGGTTGGTGACCACGCCATGGAGCGCCATGGTCCGAAGGGCTGCCGCCAGGCGCGTGCGTGCAACCTCGCGATCTGGCCCCCAGGCGATAAGCTTCGCGAGCATGGGGTCGTAGTTGACGCCGACCTCATCCCCCTCCGCGTAGCCCGAGTCCCAGCGCATGCCTGGCCCGAGATCGACCCGCAAACGCGCAATCGTTCCGACCTGAGGCAGAAAGCCCGCTGCTGGCGCCTCAGCGTAGATTCGCGCCTCGATCGCGTGCCCTCGCGGGCTGAGATCGGCCTGGGCCCAGGGCAGCGCCTCGCCGCGAGCCACGCGAAGCTGGGCACGCACGAGGTCGACGCCCCAGACCAGCTCAGTCACCGGGTGCTCGACCTGAAGCCGCGTGTTCATCTCAAGGAAGTAGAACTCGCCTGCGCTGTCGAGCATGAACTCGACGGTGCCGGCGCCCTCGTAGCCCACAGCCTTCGCTGCAGCGACCGCGGCTTGGCCCATCGCCTCGCGCAGTGCTGGCTCAAGGACTGGCGACGGCGCTTCCTCGATGACTTTTTGGTGTCGACGCTGGATCGAGCACTCTCGCTCGCCGACGTGGACGACGTTTCCGTGGCTATCAGCAAAGACCTGCACCTCGACGTGGCGCGGCGCGATCAGGAGCTTCTCGACGTAGACCGTCTCGTCAGAGAACGCCGCAGCGGCTTCGCGCTTGGCCCCAGCGATCGCTGCCGTCAGCTCGCTGGCTTCGTGCACGGCCCTCATGCCCTTGCCGCCGCCACCGGACGACGCCTTGATCAGGACCGGAAGCCCCATCTCAGTCGCCGCGGCGACAAGCCCGGCGTCGCCGCTGCCTGGCTCTGCGGTGGCGCCCGGTACGACCGGAACGCCGGCGTTGATCATCCGCTCGCGCGCGTCGATCTTGGTCCCCATGGCCTTGATCGCGTCGATCGGCGGTCCGATCCACGTGAGGCCGGCCTCCATGAGACGCTGGGCAAACGCTGCGTTCTCACTCAAGAAGCCATAGCCGGGGTGGATGGCGTCGGCGCCACTGGCCTCGGCGGCGGCCAGCACCGCGTCGACGTCCAGATAGCTCTCGGTCGCGGGCGCCGGACCAACGTGCCACGCCTCATCGGCCAGGCGCACGTGCAGGGCGGTGGCATCCGCGTCGGAGTAGATGGCCACGGAGGCAATCCCCTCGGCGCGGCAGGCACGGATCACGCGCACAGCGATCTCGCCTCGGTTGGCGATCAAGACCTTGGTCACCGACCTTCGCGTCTCAGTGCTCATGCGTCCTCGCTCGCAAGCGCTTTGACCCACGCCGGCTTGTCTTTGGTCAAAAACGCCCGCATGCCCTCTTGTCCCTCGGCGCTGACACGGAGCGTCGCAATGAGGTCTGCGGTATGGTCGAAGACCGCGTCGGGCTCCATGCCGGCCACATCCATCGCCAACCCCTTACAGGCTCGAACGGCGTTCGGACCGCCCTTGACGATCATGCCAGCGACCCGCTCCACCTCGGCGTCAAGCGCAGCCTCATCGGGTAGGACCCGGTTGATGAGGCCAATCTCGACAGCGCGCTTAGCGAGGAAGCGCTCGCCCGTCACGAAGAGCTCGCGCGCTGCGCCAACCCCGATCTTTTTGATGACGTAGGGACTGATCACCGCGGGCGCGAGACCAAGCCGCACCTCGCTAAAGGCGAACTTGGTGCCGGCTACCGCGAGCGGGATGTCGCAACACGACACAAGCCCCACCCCGCCGCCGATCGCGGCCCCATGAATGCGGCCGATCACGGGCTTGGGGCAGCGGTCGATCGCATCGAAGAGCCCCGCCATGCGACGAGCACCTGCCTTGTTGTCGGTGCTCTGCTGGCTTGCCATGGCGCGCATCCAGGCCAGGTCGGCGCCCGCGCAGAAGGTCTTGCCAGCGCCTCGCAGCACAACAACTCGAGCCGCATCCTCGTCCGTGGCCCGCTGGATGCTTGCGAGCAGGCTGTCGATCGCGTCTCCGTCAAAGGCGTTGCGCACCGCTGGGCGGTTGAGCGTGATGGTGAAGACGCCGCGCGACAGCGTGGTCTCAATGCTGGACATGTTCTCTACCCTCCGTGCGCGTCGCTACATCCTGAAGACGCCGGGGCGCCAGTCTGGGATCGGTGCGTTCAGACTCGCCGAGATCGACAACCCCAAGACGTCACGGGTCGACCGCGGGTCGATGATGCCGTCGTCCCACAAGCGCGCTGTGGCGTAGTAGGGGTTGCCTTCGGCTTCGTACTTGTCGAGCAGCGGCTGCTTGAACGCGGCAATGGCCGCTTCGTCCCAGCCCTCTGCCTGGCCGCGGCGCTTGAGCTGGTCGCCCTTCACGGTCGCGAGCACGTTCGCGGCTTGCTCGCCGCCCATCACCGAGATGCGGGAGTTTGGCCAGCTCCACATGAAGCGCGGCTGGTAGGCCCGACCGCACATGCCGTAGTTGCCAGCCCCGTAGCTGCCACCGATCACGACCGTGAACTTCGGGACATTGGCCGTCGACACGGCGTGAACCATCTTGGCGCCGTCTTTCGCGATGCCGCGCCGCTCGTACTCGCTGCCCACCATGAAGCCGGTGATGTTTTGGAGAAACACCAGCGGGATCTTGCGCATGCAGCAGAGCTCGATGAAGTGGGCCGCCTTCATGGCCGTCTCGGAGAAGAGCACACCGTTGTTGGCGACGATACCGACGGGGTAGCCCCAGATGTTGGCGAAGCCTGTGACGATGGTCGTGGCGTAGAGCTCTTTGAACTCGGCGAACCGGGAACCGTCCACGACGCGTGCGATGACTTCACGCACGTCGTAGGGCTTCTTGAGGTCGGTCGGCACAACGCCACAGAGCTCGTCAGGGTCGAACGCGGGGGCCTCAGCCGCCTTGAGGTCGGTGTGGATGTGAATCGGCTTGGTGCGGTTGAGCGTTGAGACGATGCGGCGCGCCTTCGCGATCGCATCCTCGTCGTCGAGCGCGTAGTGGTCGGCCACACCGGAGTGACGGGCATGGACGTCGGCGCCGCCGAGTGCCTCTGCCGTCACCACTTCGCCCGTCGCGGCCTTCACCAGCGGCGGACCGCCCAAAAAGATGGTCCCCTGCTCTTTGACGATGATGGTCTCGTCGCTCATCGCGGGCACGTAGGCACCGCCGGCTGTGCACGAGCCTAGGACAACCGCGATCTGAGGAATGTTGGCCGCCGACAGCCGCGCTTGGTTGTAGAAGATGCGACCGAAGTGCTCGCGGTCTGGAAAGACCTCGGCCTGCATCGGCAAGAACGCGCCGCCAGAGTCCACCAAATAGACGCAAGGCAGGTGGTTCTCGAGCGCAATCTCTTGAGCGCGAAGGTGCTTCTTCACGGTGATGGGGAAGTAGGTTCCTCCTTTCACCGACGCATCGTTGGCCACGATCATGCACTCGACACCCTCGACCATGCCGACGCCGGCGACCACGCCAGCGCCTGGCGCCTTGCCCTCGTACATCTCCCAGGCGGCTAGCTGACCGACCTCGAGAAATGGGGTGCCCGGATCGAGCAGCAGCTCGACCCGCTCGCGCGCGAGCAGCTTGCCGAGATCGCGCTGACGCTGCACGCCGCGGCCGCCCGCTCGGACCACGTCACGGCGGGCGCTGAGCTCTTCGACGAGCCCGAGCATGGAGGAGCGATTGCCGGTGTAGTCCGCATCCGCTTTATTAACCGTTGTCCCAAGACGCTGCATGGTCCGAGTACTCCTGCGTCCCGGCGTCTTGATCAACTGCGCCGAGCCCACGGCGACATAGCAGCGCCGGCGCGGCTTGGAAAGCCAACACTAACGACCACCCGGCCCAAGCAATCGGTCGTTCCTTGGCGATCGTCAGCACGGGGTTGCCGCACCGGTGGGGGTCGTGAAACGCGAGGCGGAGCCAACCGTTTACAGCGACTTAGAGTTGAAACCGGACGACTGCTTGTTTGTCGCGAGGATGTCGTGCAAACCCCGAGTGCCACCGCACATCAACTGCCCCTCCGGCAAAGGTTGTCCGCCATGAAGACTCTCCTCCTTCCTTTGGCTGCAGCGTGCATGCTCAGCACCGCATGCAGTGATGACGGCACGGCCGAGTACAGCGACGACTGGGGTAGCGACGAGGTTGTGGCTGGCGGGAAGGCAGACGGCCTCATCGATCTTGCGCCGAAGCTCGCCTATGGCGGCGAAGTCAGCGGCCGTGTTGGCGGCGACGCGCTCAACGTGTTCTCGATGAAGCTCGACCGCAACGACACGTTCACGCTCAAGATGACGGTCACCAGCGGCGACCTCAACCCTCACATCACGCTCTTTGAAGGGACATCGCGCTACATCTCATCGGTGTCGTGGAACCGCAGTGGCGATGTCCTGACCAAGGTCTACAAGGCCGACGACGCAGGGGACTACGCGGTCGTCGCTCGAGCCTACCGCGGCGACGGCGAGGGCGAGTACACGATCACCGCAGCCTGCGATGCCGGGCCCTGCGCGGGGCAGCTCAACCCGCCGGATGCTGTCCTCGACATCGAGGAGTCCGCGGAGTGCATCACCCAGGCCCGCCAGTGCGCCTTCGACCGCGTGTCGCGCTACAACGGCGCAGTCGGCGACGCCCGCGCTGCCGAGCTGTGGACGGAGTGCCTGACCGAAGCGAGCATCGACGGAGGCACCAGCTGTGCCACGGCGTGCAGCGAGCATGATGATGCCAAGTGGCACTGCAACGACGTGACCTCGGCGCTGAAGTTTTACGCCGACCAGTCCGACAGCTGCCTGACCACCCTCGACGAGTGCTTCAGCGAGTGTTGGGGCGCGGGTTGGGGCACTCCATCGTCCGACGAGTTCTGGGAAACCGACGAGTCGATCTGTTGGGGCGGCGGGCTCAACGGCAACTGCGACACCTACGCGCGCTCTACGGCTGCCTGCGGTGGCTGCGTTGCTCCCGACACGTGGGCCGACTGCACCAACTTCTGCCACTCGACGATCGGCGCCCACATCGACGATCTCGACACCATCTGTGACGAGAGCTGCGAAGAGATAGCTGACGAAGAGTGCACTGAGGCATGCGAGGGCTCGACCGACGGCGACTGCGAGGGCGAGTGCCTCGACTTCCTGTGGGACACCATCGACTGCGAGTAGTCGTCACCAGGGTCGGCGCGCCGGACACGGTCGTCCGCGCGCCCTCTTTTGTGACGACTCAGCAACAATTTTCCCCTGACCTCACCGCCCCTTGACAGTGCCGACGGTCTCCCGTCACGGTGCGCTCCAAGTGGGCCAGACCCCCAACCGGGCCAATGAGTGGACCCTCGGCACGACACGGAGCACGACATGATCATGCGCAAGAACCTCATTCTCTCGACGGTCTTCGCGGCCAGCCTCAGCCTCGGCTTTGTGGCTTGCGGCGACGACGACGATGGTGGCGGCACGACCGACACCGATGTCACGCAGACGGACACAGGCCTGACGGACACCGGCGGAGTCGACACGACCACGCCGGCGGACACGACCACGCCGGCGGACACGACCACGCCGGCGGACACGACGCCTCCTGCGGACACGACCCCGCCGGACGACACGACGCCCGCCGACGCCATGGACGACACCACGACGCCGGACGACACCACGACGCCGGACGACACCACGACGCCGGACGACACCACGACGCCGGACGACACCATGGACGACACAGCCATGCCGCCGGACGACACCATGAACGACACGAGCATGCCGCCGACTGGCGCTCAGGCTCAGATCGAAGCGGCGCGTGCGGCTGCCGAGGGCGCGACCGACCCGGTCACCGGCGCATGGACCATCGATGGCGCGGTCGTCACCTACGTCAAGCCAGCCATCGGCTCGGACCTCGCTGGCTTCTTCATCCAAGCTGAAGCGACGGGCCCGGCGCTTTTCCTCGCCTGGGACACCGCACCGATGCCGAACGTCGGCGACGTCGTCACGGCCGCCATCACTGAGCTGGACGTCAGCGGAGGCACCACGTTCGCGTCAGCCGTCGATAGCGTCACCGTTGGCGCCAACGTCGGCATTGCTGGATTCGCACAGGACATCAGCAACATCGACGCCGTGGCGATGCTCAACGACCTTGAGTCTGAGCTTGTGACCGTCACCGGCACGCTCACCGGCACCTTCGGCTTCGCCGGCTCGATGCACTCGGCCGCGACCTTTGACACCGCTGGACTCGTCGGCTCGGGCGACCTGCGACTGCGGCTCCCTGACGCGCTGCTCGCGACCCTTTCGCTGAGCCCAGGCTGCTCGTTCACCGTCACCGGAACGCCGATGTGGCGCTTCAACCAGGTCGCACAACCGTCGGCATGGGATGCGTCGGAGCTGACCATCAACGGCTGCGCTGCCCCCACCGTGACGTCAGCTGCGGCGACCTCCGCGACCGAAGTCCGCGTGTCCTTCAGCGCCGACATCGACGCGGCGAGCGTCATGGCAGACGGCAGCCAGTTCACGTTCGACAACGGCCTCACCGCGAGTGCTGCGACCGCTGCGGGCAGCACCGTGACCCTGACGACCAGCGCCCAGACGGCCGGCACCAGCTACACGGTGACGGCGGCATCCAGCGTCCTCGACACCCTGGGTGGCGGCGTTGACTCGGCAGCCAACACCGCAACCTTCACGGGTTTTGCGGCCACGGCTCACCTCGTCATCAATGAGATCGACTACGACCAAGCCGGCACCGACATGGACGAGTTCGTCGAGATCTTCAACCCGACCTCCGGTCCGCTTCCGCTGACCGGACTTGAGCTCCAGCTCATCAACGGCAACGGTGCTGTGGCGTACGACAACATCGACCTCGGCCAGGCTGGCGCCGAGCTCGCTGCTGGCGCCTACTTGGTCGTCGGCTCGTCCACCGCCGTGGTCACCGCCGGCGGTGGCATCGACATCGGCAGCAGCAACCTCATTCAGAATGGCCCCGACGGCGCTGCCATCGTGGAGGTCGCCACCGGAACCATCATCGACTCGATGACCTATGAGGGCGACATCCCCGGCTACAGCGAAGGCACCTTTGCTCCTGGCGACAGCGCCACCGAGTCGCTCAACCGCTGCCCTGACGGCGTCGACTCCAACGACAACAGCGCAGACTTTGTGCTGACCCCGCCGACGCCTGGCGCCGCAGGCACTTGCCCGTAGCGACAGAGGCGAGCGATCGTCTTGGGTGCGACGAATCGCACCCGGTCGAACACCCCAAGGGCGCAGTCGTAACCGGCTGCGCCCTTTGCGTTCCCGGAACAAAGGCCGGTTTATGTCGACCGGCCGTGTTGTGAATGCAGGACAATTCACCTAAACCGACCACACGCTTTGATCGATGGTCGATAGGACTCACGGAGTTTCATGCGAGCGCACACGGAAAAACTCTCGCTTCTCATCGTCGCAGCTGGGCTCATCATGAGCCCGGTCGCGAACGGAGCGGAGACCTTTGTGCTCGACACGTTCCGGCCGACAACCTCGCTGGGCAACGGCATCCTCAACGTCTCGACGAGCCGGCTGCTGCCGCACCTAGCTCCTGCCGCTGGGCTCGTCGTGAGCTACGCCGACGACCTGCTCACCCTCGTGCGCACCGACGACGACGCAACACTCGTCGATCGGCTTGTCGACGACCGGCTGACGCTGCACGTGGACGCTGCGATCGGCTTCTTCGGGTACGCCGAGCTCGGCATTGGCGTGCCGCTCCATGTCTCACAGTCGGGTGTCGAGCTGTCGGCCATTGGCGCTCCGGGGACCTCCGCGAGTGGCTATGCGACCGGCGACCTGCGGGTGGTGCCGAAAGTGCGCTTTTGGGATCCGAGGGATGCGCAGGGATTCGGCCTGCACATCTCGCTGCCGATTCACTTCCCCCTCGACACCGAGAGCCCCTTCGTTAGCGACGGAGACATCCGTTTCGAAGCCCAGCTTGGACTCGATTACCGGCATGCAGCAACGGGCATCCACATCGCTGGCTCGGTCGGCTACCACCACCGAGCCGAACGCATCGTCCACAACATCAGCGTTGGCCCAACGCTCGGGTGGGGCCTTGGCGTCCGCGTGCCGGTGGGGCTCACGCCCCTACGCATCGACGCGAGCCTCTTTGGCGATGTGTCCTTCAGCGACAACATCGACCTCAACGACGGCACGCTCATCGCCGGCGATCGAGAGCAACCCATCGAGTTCTTGGCGGGTCCGAGCCTCGAGTTCGGCGAGTGGACTGTCCACTTGGCAGCCGGCGCAGGGATCGTCCGAGATGTCGGCGCACCGACGTGGCGTTTCATCGGGGGGATAGGCTTCACCCCCGTCGACGACTTCCTCGACGCTGATGGCGACGGCGTTGGTGACTCTGCGGATGCGTGCCCGCGTGTCGCCGAAGACATCGATGGCTTCGAGGACGGCGATGGCTGCCCCGACAACGACAACGACAACGACCAAGTAGCAGACAGCATCGACAAGTGCCCCAATGTCCCCGAAGACATCGACGGACAAAACGATGCCGACGGCTGCCCGGACAAGGATGACGACGGCGACGGTGTCCCGGAAGAGCAGGACCGTTGCCCGGCGGCACCCGAGGACATCGACGGGTTCGAGGACGAAGACGGCTGTCCCGATGTCGACAACGACAAGGACGGCTTTGAGGACGCCATCGATGACTGCCCGATTGTCCCCGAGGACCTCGACGGCTTCCAGGACGACGATGGGTGCCCAGAGCCAGACAACGACGGCGACGGCATCCTCGACGGGGTGGACCAGTGCCCAGACTTCGCTGAGACCGTCAACGGTGACGAGGACGAAGACGGCTGCCCCGAGTAGACGCCTGAGCGTTCACACTTGACCGTCTCGCAGAAGTCGTGCCACCGGCTGCATCGACAGCTCCCGGCGTCGCGAGCGTCGAGCACCGATCCCGCGGGCCACGTGACTGACGCTCGCGACGAAGGAATCGGCGACCGGTAGTGTCACAAGCGAGTTACCGGACCACCCCAGCGGCACACCTCGCTGCATCCCACAATCCGCATTCCCCAGCAACGCAGCTACCAAGCTTGCTCAAGCTCAGACGCGGCGACCACTGCCTGCGACGCCACTCAGCAGTGGTTGAGGCATGAGCTACTGCTGGGTTTGTGACGCTTGCACCTTGACTCGTATCACAACGTGTCACACGGTGATGTCTCACAACCCTGGACAATGTGAGACATGCAAGACGAAGCTGCGAAAGAAAAGAACCAGCGGGTGCTCCACGCCCGCATCCCGGAGTCGCTGGACACGGAGCTAAAGCGTCGTGCATCGACCCTCGGGATGAGCGTGTCCAACCTTGTTCGCAACGCGCTGCACCATGCGTTTGGGCTGGTCGAAGATGTCATCGCTGACAGTGCCGATGTCGCACGCTCGGCGCGGGGCGAGGCTGCGCCAGCACGAGCTGCTCTTGCCGATGTCGTCGCCCTCGCGCCGTTGGTGGTGGTTCGGACAACCCCTTGCACCAACTGCGCCCGCAACGTGACTGCCGGCGAACAAGCCTTTGCCGCCCTGACGCCTGACGCCCGGGTCCCCGGCGTTCTGTGCCCCACATGCAAACAGGTGATCTCATGAATCTCCACGACGCCATCAGCGTTCTTAGCGACTCCGTACGACGACTCGATGCTGGCCTTCAGGGCGCTGGCCGCGCCTGGGGCAAAATGGATGTCCTCTGGCAGACCCTGCAAAAGGACGCGGCCACTGTTCGGAAGGACGCGACTCAGCTCGGTGCCACGGCAACTCAGGCCCTGCACGACCTCGCCGCTCTACCTCGCGCTTCACGCGTCGCAGCTGCCTTTGCGCCGGCCGTGCTAGCACAGCGTATCCACCTCGGCCGACGGACTCGCGCCACCGATCCCGACGCACTCGATGCCGAGTTCGACATCGCTCAAGCCAAACGCATCGCTGCGGCCTGCAAGTACCTCGGCGGCGGCGTCCTCAAGGTCGGGCAGATCCTCAGCGCTCGACCCGATCTCCTCTCACCGGCCTACATCAACGCACTCGCTCAGCTGCAAGACGACGCACAGCCTCTGCATGCAGCCGTCGCGAAGGCGGAGCTCGAGGCGACCTACGGCGCAGAGCTGAGCACCGTGTTCGCGACCTTCGAGTCCAAGCCCATCGCCGCAGCGAGTGTGGCGCAGGTTCATGCCGCGACGCTTCCCGACGGACGGCGCGTCGTGGTCAAGCTGCGCCGGCCCGGGATTCGCAGCATTGTGTCTGCCGATCTTCGCGGGATGAAGCACTTGCTCAACACCCTTGAGCCCGCGATCCGTCGCGCGATGCCGCCGGAGGTGCTCGCCGAGATCGAGCGGATGGTCTTGGCCGAGTGCGACTTCACCCAAGAGCTCGCCGCGCTGACCCGAGCCGGACTCGCGCTGGCACACCGTGACAACGTGCAGGTTCCGGCCCCTATCCCGCACCTCTGCCACGACAACGTCCTCGTCATGACCCATGAGGAAGGCGTCAACCTAGCGACCTACCTCAGCGGCGCCGACAAGACGGCGCGCGACGCCGTGCTCACGGAGCTCATCGACCTCTTTGCCGAAGCCGTGCTCGTCACTGGCGAGTTCCACGCCGATCCGCACCCTGGAAACATCCTTGTGACGCCAACGGGCGGGGTGACGCTGCTCGACTTCGGCGCCGCAGCGGTGCTGCCCGTCGACATTCGACGCCACTACGTCCAGGCAACGATGGCCGCGGTAGGCGCCAACCCGAAGCAGGCAGCCGAGCACCTCGTGGCGCTGGGCTTTACCTCGGACCCCGAAGAGGCCGAGCGCTTCGCGGCCGCTGTACTCGCACAGCTACACGCCGACGCCGAGTCGATCGGCGACGACACTTTCGACGCTGTTGCCAACGTCAACGCGCTGATTGGACTGGCGCGTGACTTCCCAGACGTGGTCGTGCCCGACCATATGGTGCACATCGCGCGCGTGTTCGCGACGCTCGGCGGTCTCTACCTGCGGTACCGGCCCGATGTCCCGGCCGCCAAGATCCTGATGCGACACCTCGTCGTCGGAAGCGCCAGCACCGCCTAGCAGCGTTGCCGGGAAATGCAATTCCCGATGACTTCGTGATGCGCACCACTGAGGCAACAACCTCGAGATCACCTTGTCCCGACAGGGTTTCCTCTCGTTTGTCACCTCAGCGGCACACCTCACTTCGTCCCAGAAACCGCATTCCCGGCAACGCTGCTAGCAGGGGCCCTTGGGTCGAAGTTCCTGTAGCGGCACGCCTCGCTGCGTATGAAGCCGCAGTTCCGGCAACGCGGCGAGCCTGGCTAGCCCTGCCCCGGCGGCCCCTCAGCGTGCACGCGGGCGCTTGCGCAGGGGCAGTTGACATGGCGGGCGCGCGATCCCATCGTCGGCGCAATGACTGTCTCGAAACCGCCGAAGTGGCACAAAATCGCGATACTCTGCGGGGGCCTTGCCGTCGCCGCTGCCGTCGCGCGCTACGTTCTGCAAGGAACGGGCGGGGTCTACACCCAGCTCTCCCGCCGCTTCTATGAAAACGATCCGACGCTCGGCTGGACGCTCACCGAGTCGAGCTACGTGTGGCTCGGACTTGAAGTGATCGCAGTGATGGCCGTGGTCGTGCTGGCAGCGATCGTTGCCAACCGGTGGTGGGCACGACGGGGCGACCGGGCGTGGACCTGGCTGCGCTGGGGGGCCCACGTGGATGCAGCGCTTTGCGTGACACTCTTGGCGGTTCCGTTGGTCGCGTTCACGTCAGGCTCGCCGCCTGAGGGTGCCCAAGCGCTCCTTCCAACGAGCGCGGATGCAGCGAGTGAACAAACAAGCCCGGTCGCGGACGGCACCTACCGAGTGCTGACCTCGGAACACTCGACGGTCGTCGCGACGATCGAAGCAGGTCAGGAGAAGTTCCAAGGCCGATTCTCACCGCCGACGGGCGAAGTGACCGTGACCCGTGGCACGTGGCGAGGCGCGATAGCCGTGCCTAGCGCCTCGATCGCGACCGGCATCGACCTGCGCGATGAGCATGCGCGCGGCTACCTGAAGGACACGGAGCACACGACCATCACGGTCGCATTCGATGGCAAACGCGCCGACGGCGTGATCGATGGCACCATTAAGATTGCGGGCCGCACCGTTGCGCGCCCACTCGCGGTGACGGTCACACCGGTCACCGGTGATGCGGTCGAACGATTGCCCGCCGGTGCGCGTTACCTCGTTACCGCGAGCCTGACGATCAGCGTCACCGAGGCTGGCCTCGAGCGTGAGGCCTTCGACAGCGACGTTGTCGCCGTCGTCGCCAAGCTTGTTGTTGGCGACTGACACCAGTACCCGTTCGTTCATTTTGATCCCATCAGGAGAAACACCATGAGAACTGCCAAACTCACACTTGCCGCTGTGTTGACCGCGAGCCTCTGCTTTGCTGCGTGCGACAAAGAAGCCAACAAAGGCGGCGCCACGGCCGAGAAAGTGAAGGCTGAAGCCAACAAGACGGTCGATAAGGCCAAGGCGAAGGCCGACGAGGCGAAAGCAGCTGCCGAAGCGAAGATCGCCGACGCAAAGAAGGCTGCCGAAGCAGCGAAGGCCAAGGCCAAGGCAGCCACTGGTAAGGTCAAGGCTGTTGCAGGCGCTGCCGCGGGCGCCGCACCTGCCGCCGGCGACTACATCAAGTTTGTCATCGACCACACCGACTCGAAGAAGGGCCTGGTCAACGGCAGCTTCAGCAAGTTCTCGGTTGTCGAAGCGAACATCAACGCTTCAGACCTCACGAAGTCCACGGCGACCATCAAGGTCGACATCACCAGCATCGACACCGGCAACGGAGCCCGCGACAAGCACCTGAAGTCCCCCGATTTCTTCGACGTCGCGAAGTGGGGCCAAGCGCTCATCACCGTCAACGAGATCAAAAAGACCGATGCGGCCGACGTGTTCACAGCCAACGCCTGGCTCGACCTTCACGGCGCCAAGAAGAAGCTCCCGGTGGGCTTCAAGGTCCTGAGCAACAAGGACGGGACCGTGGTCATCGAGGGTGCGACCAAGGGCATCAAGCGCGCCGACTGGGGCGTTGGCGGTCCGCCGGACAAGAGCGGCGCCGCGGCCACGTTCGACGCGAGCGTCCGGCTGACGCTGAAGAACACCAAGAAGTAGGCGCACGCTTGTGAGCTTCGGAGCGCTCGCCACTGGCGGGCGCTCTTTTTTTTGCGCGCGCAGCACACGCCTACGCGGAGCACTCCGACGACGCCAGGGTCAGACGTCAGCGAGCGCTGCGAGCGCCCGCGCGACCGGCACATCCGGAGGCGTGAGCGCAAAGCTCGAAAGCTGCTCAAGCGCGACCCACGCGAGGGCATCATGGTCGGCCGAGCGACGCACGACACCGGCGGCCAGCTCCGCTTCGAACGTCTCCAACACAATGACGACTGCGCCCGTGTTGTGTTCGCTCGTGAGCACATGAGGCCCGACGGTGATCGTGACGCCGAGCTCCTCGCCAATCTCGCGAACGAGGCACTCGGGGCCGGTCTCGCCGGGCTCGAACTTCCCGCCAGGAAACTCCCAGAGGCCGCCGAAGGACTTGTGCGCTGCCCGCCGAGCCAGCAACACGACGTCCCCGTCGATGATCGCGGCGGCCGCGACCCGCAGCCTTGGGGTGCTCGTCGCGGACGTTAGGTCGTTGGTTGGGTCGGCCATGGCGTTGCATACCGCTCCGAGATCCATGGTGTCGAGCCCGCAAAGAGCTGGTCGGCTTGGCGGATCCCGTCCTCGCGCCCCTCGATTCGTCCGGCGCGCCGGAGCTCAAGCGCGCTCCGACGGCCAGCGAAGAGCTGAGTGAGAACGTCGACGGAGAGCCGAACGTCGCCTAGGCCGCCAACCGTCACGCTGCCGCGACCATCGCGCACCTCAAGCCGAAAGAGTCCTCGGTTGCGTGGGTTGATCGGATCGTCAATGTGCAGGTCGACCACCCCAGCACGTCCCCGAACGTACCCACGCTGCGTCAGGGCAGCGACGACATCGACCACGCGAGCCCAACACGGGGCCATCGACGTTTCCGCCGGCGCTGCGCCAAGCTCAGCAAGGGCCTGTAGGAGTCGGTCGAAGCGTGCGCCGTACCAGATCACGCAGCGGGTCTCAGGGCGAGCATGGCGCAGGTACGACACGAGGCCACGCGCCGCGGACTGGTCGACAAGCGCCACGTCGACGAGCTCCACGTCGCGGACGTGCGGCGCCAGCCATATGTTGCGGAGGATGGCGAACCCACAGAGCCGCCCGTTCCGCTCCAACACAACGCGCTCAACGTCCTGCCCCCACGTCGCGTCGAGGAGTCGCCATGCGAGCGCGTCGCGGGCCTGCCCGCCGTCATGGCGTTGAGCAACGGTACGCTGGAGCTCCACCACGGCGTCATGGTCGCCGAGGGCCCAAGCCCGCGACCTCACACTTGCGGTCGCGGTCGGCGGCGAACGCACTTGTGCCAGGGCCACGCGGTGCCGGCAGGTCTCGACAACGGGCGACAAGCCCAGGCCACGCGCCGCCGCCAGTGGCAAGTCCCACGTCAGCATGGTGGCGGTCCGGCGGACGATCGCGGACGACAGGGTGGTCGAAAGACACGCCTCGACCCCATCCGCTGTACCCGCGCTGAGCACCGCCATCGTCGCATCAACCCGCGCCCCGCCCCAAAAGACGCCACCGTCGATCGCTGCAATCGCGGCACTTGGTGCCCCTGCGTGTGTGGTCGCAATGACCACGTCTGGCACCGCCGCAAGGAGCCGACGCCGGCCGGCCAGCAGCTCCTCAGGCGAACCTCCAAGCATGGCGTCTACATGCGCTCGGTCCTCGCCCCGCGCCTGGCGCGTCGGCCGCTCGCCGTCAAAATTTGCCGTGACATCCACGCGCAGAAGCCAACCACGGAACAGATCTGGTACGCTAGCGCGACGTGACGAACGAGGGGCCTCTAGCCTTGGCTCGTCGAGGGCTGTGAGACGAGGAGCACGACAATCAGCCAGCAGGTTCCATCCAAGCTGAGCCCAGACGATAGCCGATGCGCGCTGGCGTCACAGCGCCAGCTCGCTCAACGAGAAAGGCGCTCATGAGGCTTACCGTCGTCGGTTCGTCAGATGCGTTCCACTCGGGTGCAAGACGCCACGCATCGTATCACCTCGCGGGCCTTGGCGACGGCGAGTGGATGGTCGACTTCGGCGCGACATCACTGCTTGGTCTCCGAAAGCTCGCGCTGGATCCAGCCGCGCTTAGCACGATCGCCCTCACGCACCTACACGGCGATCACTTCGCAGGGCTGCCCTTTCTCTTTCTCGACGCGATGTTTAAGAGCAATCGCACCGCACCACTGACCGTGATCGGGCCGCCCGGCACAGAGGCCCGCGTTGGAACCCTGTTCCGCTGCCTTTACCCGAACTTGGCCAGCCAAACGCCGACGTTCCCGGTCCGTTTCGTCGAGCTCTCACCGGGAGGACGCCGCGAGGTAGACGGTGTGGTTGTCGAAGCCTTTGCCGCCGAGCACATGACGCCACCCGATCAGGCTCTGTGCTTACGTCTGACGCGCAACGAGACATCGTACGCCTTTTCCGGCGATACGGAGCTCTGTGACGGACTCTACGCGGCAGCCTCGGGCGCAAAGCTCTTGGTCCTCGACTGTACCGGGTACGAGACGTGGGTCGGACGCCACTGCACGTGGCAAGAGCTCAGCGGACAGCTGGCGTCGTTCGGAGACACCGCATTGGTGCTCAGCCACCTAGGAGCTGAGATGAGGGCCAAGCTGCCGCAGCCGGTTGCCGGCACAACGCTCACGTATGCCGAAGACGGCTTGACCATCGACGCCTAAGGCGCAGCGCACACGCGCGCCCGGTGACAGCGAGCGCAGCTCCCAGCGTTGACAGCGCGACGGTGGAAAAGGGAAGTTCACGCTCGCCTGCGCCGAACGCTGCTAGCGAACCCAAAGAACTCGACCGCGAGGAGAACCCATGCGCTCTGCCCATCGACCAACCGCCCGACTCTTCATCGCAACCTTCGCGATCGCCGGCGTGTTCGCGCTTGGCTCATGCAGCTCGCTTGGCGGACTCGGCGAGCTCCTCTCGCCCTATGCACCGAAGATTCGCTTCGAGAAGCTCGACCTGCGCGGCATCACGTTTCAGGACATCGACGTGGACTTCGTGTTCGCCATCGACAACCCCAACCCCCTCAACGTCAAGCTCGACACGTTCTCCTACGCACTCGGCCTTGCGGGCACCAACCTCGTGAAGGGCACCAACACCGACGGCATCGCGCTCAAGTCCAAGGGCACCTCCAAGATGGCGCTTCCGTTGAGTCTGAAGTTCACCGACATCTTCAAGACCGCCAAAGCCCTCGGCGGAAAAGACGAGATCCCGTTTCAGCTCTCGGGTGACTTCGGCTTCAACACACCGGCCGGGATGGCGAAGATTCCGTTCAACGAAAAGGGCAACTTCCCTGTCGTCAAGCCGCCGAAGGTCAGCATGAAGGGCGTCCGCATGGGCAAGGTCAACCTGCTGCAGCAGAAGGCGTCGATGAACATCGACCTCGGCTTCAAAAACGAGCT
This sequence comes from uncultured bacterium, assembly GCA_938040325.1. Lineage (GTDB taxonomy): Bacteria > Myxococcota_A > UBA9042 > PHBI01 > PHBI01 > CALHXW01. The sequence goes on from CALHXW010000314.1 coordinate 61,006, forward strand.
AGGCGGTGCCCCGATCTCGCTGTCAGGCCTCGACTACAACGTGAAGATGGGCGGCAAGAACATCGCCGACGGACTGCTCGCAACCCTCCCCCAGGTGGCGGCTGGCACCGAGCAAACCGTCACGCTGCCGATCAACTTGGACCTCGGCAAGGTCGGGTCCAACATCGTCAGCGCGATCACGAAAGGAAGCGCGATGGACATCGGACTGGGCGCCACCGTTCAGGTCGGCACGCCCTTTGGGGCCATCCCGCTGTCGATCGACGAGAACGGGAACTTTCGTCTGAACTAAGACGTGGCTTGCTAGCAGGTCAGGCGCGCTCGCCTCGCTCACATCCGTGAGGGCAACGTGAGCGCAGTCGAGCGAGGGCAGCACTGGCCCTCGCTCTTCCGCTCTTCGTCGCTGCTGGGCTCGCTGCCCCACGAGGACGTCCAGCGCTCAGCTCCTGCGCCTTGTCCTCCGCGAGCACTTGGCTCGCAGAGCGGGCGCGTCACTCGATGACGATGCCGTCGAGACCGTCTTCTGCTGGCGGGTACGTCATGTTGAGCTTCTCAAGCGTCTCAACGAGAATTCGCGAGATCACGATATTCCGGTACCACTTGGAGTCCGCCGGTATCACGTACCACGGTGCCCCCTCCGTCGACGTTTTCTCCATGGCGACCTCGTAGGCCTCCATGTAGGTGTCCCAGAGCTTGCGCTCCTTGAGGTCGCCCGCGGAGAACTTCCAGTTCTTCTCGGGCACGTCCAGCCGTTCTTGAAGACGCTCTTTCTGCTCCTCTTTCGAGATGTGGAGAAAGAACTTCAGGACCGTCGTGCCCTCATCGACGAGCCGCTCCTCAAAGTCGCGGATATGCTTGTAGCGTTTTTCCCAGCGCTCTTGCGGCACGATGTTGTGTACCCGAACCACCAGGACATCCTCGTAGTGCGAGCGGTTGAAGATGGTGATCTCGCCAGAGCCTGGTGTGTGCTTGTGGACCCGCCACAGGTAATCGTGGGCGAGCTCTTCCGCCGTCGGCCGCTTGAACGACGCGACTTTGACGCCCTGTGGGTTGGTGCCATCAAAGATGTGGCGAATCGTGCTGTCCTTGCCGGCCGTGTCCATCGCCTGAAGCACGACGAGCACCTTCTGCTTCTTCTCCGCATAGAGCAGCTCTTGCAGTGCCTCTAGTCGCTCGTTGAGCTCAGCGAAGACCTCCTTGCCGGCCTTCTTGCCGTCCGACCATAGCGCGCGGTCACGCGGATCGTGTTTGCTGAGGTCCACCTTCTTTCCAGGTGCCACGCGATAGATGTCGGTGCTTTCGGCCATCGTCTAACCCTCCAGTTGAGCATGTGCGGACCCGCACCATGACCCAACAAATTTCCGCCTACAACTCGGTCGGTCGCCGCAGCGCGGTCTCCGAACCAGCGCATTAAACACACGAAGCGCCAGACACGAAAGGCCACCGGATCCCGCAAACGTTACCCGTTTGGCCCGTGACGGCCTTGATCCGAACCAGCAGCGGGGAGCTCTGCGACCAGCTCGCCAATCATGTAGAGGCTGCCGGTGACGAGCACGCCGCCGTGTGCGCCGGCCAAGCGCTGAGCGGTTCTGTAGCCATCGACGGGATCGGCGATGAACGTGCTGTGAGGGCAATAGCGCGACACGATCCTCATGACCGCCGCCGGATCAGCCACGGGCCGCGCGCTGGATCCGCACACAACGATGGCGTCGACGACGGGCCCCAGCTCGCGGAGCATGCCATCGAGGTCCTTTTCCTCGTTGGCCGCAAAGAGCATCACGCACGGCCGCTGGGGCAAGAACTCTTCGACCTGCGACGCTAGCGCCTTGGCCCCGAGCGGGTTGTGGGCGCCGTCGATGAGGGTCGCACACGCGCCATCAGCTGCGCTTGCGAGCCGCAGCTCGAGCCGGCCCGGGTGGCGAGCACGCTCGAGCCCATCGGCCATCTGGGTGGCTTTCACGGTGAACCCATGCGCGTTGAGTGACTCGATCGCCGCACACGCTAGCGCAGCATTGTCGCCCTGATGGTGCCCTCGAATGCCGAGGGCAACAGGTCCGACGCGGTGAAGCCAGCCGCGGTAGCGAAACCCACCGCCGACCCACTGGTGAACGAAGTCGACGCCTGCCCGTCGGATCGGCGCACGCATCGAGAACGCATGGGGACCGACGACGTCGCGAAAGAGGGTCGGCGACACATGACTGACCAGGGTCGAGCCCGGCTGGACAATCTCGACCTTCTCGCGAGCGATGGCGTCCACGGAGTTGCCGAGAAAGCGCTCATGGTCGAGCCCGACGTTGGTCAGAATAGCGACTAGAGGTGGCACAACGGCGGTTGCATCGAGCCGCCCGCCAAGCCCGACCTCCAGCACAGCGAGATCCACCTCGCGCTCGACGAAGTAGAGCAGTGCCATCACGGTCAGGACTTCGAAGTACGTCAGGGCAACCGGCTCCCGCGTGACAGCTCCGTCGCCCTGCCCTGCGGCGGCCGCATGCACGACACTGGCGAGTCGGGCAAAGTCCCGTGCCCCAATCGGCGTCTGAACGACCTTGATCCGCTCGGTCACCGACACCAAGTGCGGGCTGGTGTAGAGGCCGACGCGATAGCCGCCCGCGTGGGCCATGGCGGTCACGAACTGGGCCGTCGACCCCTTGCCGTTGGTGCCCGCAATGGTCACAGCGGCGAGCTCTAGGTGGGGATCTCCGAGGCGCGCCAAGACCTCCCTCACGCGGGAGAGACCAAGGCGGATCCCGGCTGGCTTAAGGGACAGCAGCCAGCGCTCTGCGGCGTCGATATCGTTGAACTTCACGCCGGTAGGCTAGCAGCCTGGGCAGAAATTCGAAATCCGAGGCCTTTGAGCGTCGGCCAATCGGCGCTCGGCGTGCTCAGCGTTGCGTTCAGCTCTCTTCGCCGGAAGCGTCCCTTGACGATCGTGGCCACGATTCGCAGGTTGGGACGCGACCACGGGAGCACACATGGCCGAAACACCACCGACGACACCTCCGCCCGAGCCTGTGGACAAGCCACTGGAAGCGATGACTGTCGACGAGCTCGCGACTGCGCTGCGGTACCACAACTACCGGTACTTCGAGCTGGCGGCGCCGGTCATCGACGACTACGCCTTCGATCGTCTCACCCGTCGGTTGCGGGACGTGGCACCGAGCCACCCGGCGCTGGACGCTTTGGTTGGAGACGCGACGGCCCAGGGCCAGAAGGTCGCTCACGACTCGCCGATGCTCAGTCTCGACAAGGCGTACGATGCCGAGACCGTGCACAAGTGGGCCGACCACTTCGAGGGGGGCGTTGTGATGTCTCCCAAGATCGATGGCGTGGCAGCATCGCTGCGCTACGACGCCCGCGGACGTCTGTTGATGGCGCTGACGCGTGGGGACGGAAAGCGTGGCGAGGTCTTCACCGACAACGCCCGCTTCATCGATGACATCCCCAAAGACCTTGGCGAGGGTCCGCTCGAGATCCGCGGTGAAATCTACATGAAGCTCAGCGTCTTCGCCGGGCTCGCCGGTGACTTCAGCAACCCGCGCAACACGACTGCGGGTGCCATCAAGCAAAAGGACCCCAAGAAGACGGCCGGCTATCGCCTATCGTTCTTCGCGTACTCCGTGCGAGGACGAGAGTTCGAGACCCTCATGGACTGGGTTGCTTGGGCGAAGGCCAAGGGCGTCGCGGTCGTAGACTCCGAGCTCGTCGAGCGCGACGAGGTGCAAGCTGGCTACGACCGCTGGGTCGCCGCACGCGCGCGGACCGACTACGAGATGGACGGCGTCGTCTTCACCGCCAACAGGACGAGTGAGCACGTACGCCTTGGCGAGACCGCTCACCACCCTCGCTACGCGATCGCCTACAAGTTCCAGGGTGAGAGTGGCGAGACGACCCTTGAGCAGATCGAGTGGTCGGTCAGCCGTAGCGGCGCGATCACGCCCGTAGCGATCGTCACCCCAATCTCGCTGTCTGGGGCGATGGTGTCGCGCTGCTCAATGCACAACTTGGCCATCCTTGCGGGTCTTGGCGCGAGCGCTGGTGCGCGTGTGGTGGCGATGCGACGTGGCGGCGTGATTCCTCATATCGAGGCCGTTGTCACGCCTGGGCCGGCGGCCGCCGTGATCCCGACCAGCTGCCCGTCCTGCGGCGGCCCGACAACGGTCGACGGCGACGTCCTCTTCTGCGCGGCGCCTCAGAACTGTACCGCCGCCCGGATCGGCACGCTTGAGCACTTCGTGAAGGCCGCCGAGATCGACGGTTTCGGTCCGAAGATCCTCGACCAGCTTCTGTCGCTGAAGCTGGTGACCAGTCCGCCCGACCTCTTTGATCTCACGCTGCCGCAGCTGCTTAGCCTCGAGCGCATGGGAACCAAGCTTGCACGCAAGCTACTCGACGGCGTCGCCGCGGCCCGGACGATGCCGCTTGATCGCTTCCTCAAGAGCCTTGGCGTCGATGATCTAGGCAACGTCGCCTCAACGAAGCTCGCTGAGACCTTCAACAGTCTCGACGCCGTGCTTGAAGCGCGTCACGAAGCGATTGCCGAGGTGTACGGCCTTGGCGAGCTCACCGCGACGTCGATCATGGGCGGGCTCGAGGAGCGAGCCGAGATGATCGGGCTTCTGAGAGACCGCATCACGGTCACCGACGTCGCGACACCCGAGGTCGTCGAGGTCGATCCCGCAAGCGACGACCCGCTGGCCGGTCGTAGCTTCGTCTTCACCGGGAAGATGGCCTCGATGGACAGAAAGACCGCCCAGGGCCACGTCAAGCGCCGTGGCGGCAAGACGCCTTCGGGGGTCTCCGGCGAGCTGGACTACCTGGTGGTCGGCGACGACGGCTCACCGCTGCTCGGCGATGGCGCAATGAGCAGCAAGCACAAGAAGGCCGACAAGCTCGTCGCCGGCGGCGCCGAGCTGAAGATCATCACGGAGACCGCGTTCATCGCGATGGTGGGCGGCCTACAATAGCGCTGCAGGCAGCCGCGCTCAGTCGCCTTCGAAGACCGGCTCGGTCTTGGCGAAGAACGCCTGCATACCGCGCATCACGTCCTTGCTCCGCAAGCACTGGACTTGAGCCGCGGCCTCGCGATCGAGGGCTTCGCTGAGGCTCGTGGCGCCGGCGCCCGAGCGGATGTTGGCCTTGCCCAACCGGTACGCCAGCGGCGGACCGGCGGCCAGCCGCTGAAGCCATGTCTCAGCGAGTGCGTCGAGTTCGCCGTCAGGCACGGACCGATTGACGATGCCCATCTCGAGAGCAACCCGCCCGTCGAATCGGTCACCGAGATAGAAGAGCTCAAGCGCCTTGGAGACGCCGACGAGTCGCGAGAGCGTGAAGCTAGAGCCGCCATCAGGCACCAACGCAATGCGGCTGAACACCTGCCCGATCTTCGACTCGTCGGCTGCCAAGCGCAGATCGCACGAGAGCGCGAGGTCGAACCCGAAGCCGACACACGCGCCACGGATGAGTGCAACGGTGGGCTTCTGGCAGCGATGCAGTGCCTCGATCGCACTGTGAAAACCGTCGCGGACGCGGTCGTGTAGGTCGTCGTCACTGCCGGCTAGGATCTTCGGCCCCTGACGTAGGTCGGCGCCGCTGCAGAAGTGACCGCCGGCGCCCGACAGGACGATGACGCGGACGGAGGCGTCCTCATCAAAGGCGTCGATGGCCTTGGCGATCATGCGGCAGGAGTCCGCGGTGATGCCGTTGCGCGCCTCTGCGTTGTCGATGATGATCCGACCGATGGCGCCATCGGCGGCTGCGCGAATGAAGTGGTGCACGCCTCGATCGGCGGGAGTCTGAGACATGGTCGCTTCCTTAGCGGTGGGGAGTTCGGTGGGGTTGGTTCGGTGCGCGAGCGAAGTGAATCACGACGCTGTCGTGCGGCACGTCCGGCGTGCCCAGCCATCGGCTCGAGCGCGCACTGGACCTGCGGGGTCGATGACGCGGCTGAGCATCTGGTTCGGCGGGAGCGGCGTCAAGCACGCAGCGCCTGCCGCGGGATCACACCGGGCGAGCTGCTTGGCTGACGACCGAGTGACGCTGTGGTATCCCGGCGGCCGGTTGACGACGCCGCCATGGAGGCAGAAGCGCGTGCGCTACTCGCTCGAAGTCCAGAACATCCTGAAGTCAGCGCAGGAGCTTGCCCTCGGCGCCGAGCAGCCATTGACGACTGGCCATATCATGCTTGGAATGCTCACGAGCACCAGCCGTGCGGGGCGTATCCTCGAGGACCTCAAGGTCGACCCCGCGCGGTTGCTCGATGCCCTCGGCGCAGTCAAACGTGTCGAGCGGAAGCTGGCGGAGAGCGATGATCTCTTGTCGCTGGTCGAAGACCGCATGCACGACGCCGCTCACCACTCGGGCGCAAGCTTGGTCTCAAGCCTGCACCTGCTGCTGGCGCTGACGCGCGAGAAGGCGGCGGTCGCCTACCAAGCGTTTTCGTTCATGGGGATTCCGCCGGTGGAGGTCCGGACGGCCGCACTCGGACAGATCACCGGTCCGGCGCCGCGAACGCTTCGGCCCAAGCGACCGATCGACGCCGCCTTTGCAGGCGAGCCGAGCTCCAGCGTCGGCCTACAGAACCCGCAGTTGACGCGGACCGCAACCCCCAAACCGCCAACGAAAGCCAAGAGACGGCGGACCACGCCGGTACCGAGCGGCGAGGACAACCCGTTCCTGGATGCCGACTCTGGCGAGACCCCTGGCGCCGACGACGGCTCAGGCGACGACTCGGCCCGCTACCGACTCGACCCGGAAGACTTCCCGATCCTCACGAGCCTCGGCAACAACCTCAGCTCGGATGCCTCCAAAGGACTCATCGACCCCGTCATCGGTCGGTCGCGTGAGATCGACACCGTGATCGATGTCCTGAACAAGCGCCGCAGCAACAACCCCTGCCTCGTTGGCGAGCCAGGCGTTGGCAAGACAGCGATCGTTGAGGGGCTGGCACTCGCGCTCATCGAAAAGGGCGAACACGTCGCGGCACTCGCCGACCGGATCGTGATCGCCATCGACGTGGGGGCGTTGGTCGCAGGAACCGAGCTCCGCGGGTCGTTTTCCCGACGTATGGCCAAGCTCAAAGAAGAGGTGCGCGCCTCCAACGGACGCGTGATCGTCTTCATCGACGAGATCCACACGCTCGTGGGAGCCGGCAGCGGTGAGGGCGCGCTCGACGCTGCAAACGACCTGAAGGCTGCCCTCGCACGGGGTGAGTTCCCATGCATCGGCGCGACCACACCGCGCGAGTTCCATCGGTACATCGAAAAGGACCCGGCACTAGAGCGACGCTTTCAGGCCATCGAGATCGAGGAGCCAAGCGAAGAGGACGCCCTCACCATCGTCCAAGGCGTCCTCGACAAGTACGAGGCACACCACGGCGTTCTCTACCAACCTGAGGCTGTTGAGGCCGCCGTCCGCCTCAGCCGCCGCTACATCGTTGACCGGCGACTGCCTGACAAAGCCTTCAACCTCATCGACACGGCAGCCGCGCGCGCGGTGAGACGCGGCAACGAGGTTGTCGGCATCGAAGAGATCGCCGAGGTTGTCACGGAGCTGACTCAGATCCCGACCGAGCGCCTCCTGATGACCGACGCCGACCGCATCCTCGGGCTACGCGACTTCCTCGCCGAGCGCATCATCGGCCACGACGAGGTGCTCGACGCGGTCAGTGAGGTCATCCAACGCAACAGCGCAGGGTTCTCATCGAAGCGACCCATCGGCTCGTTCCTCTTCCTCGGGCCGAGCGGGGTCGGAAAGACCGAGACGGCCAAGGCCCTCGCGGAGTTCCTCTTCTGCGAGCCCGAAGCGATGACCCGCTTTGACATGAGTGAGTTCATGGAGCGTCACGCCGTCAGCCGTCTGCTCGGAGCAGCCCCTGGCTATGTCGGCTACGAGGAAGCCGGGCAGCTCACAGCTGCGCTCAAGCGGCGGCCCTACCAGCTCATCTTGTTCGACGAGATCGAAAAGGCCCACCCGGACGCCCTGAACCTGCTGCTTCAGGTCCTCGACGAGGGCCGGCTGACCGACGCGAAGGGCCAGGCGCTCAACTTCGCAAACACCGTGATCTTGATGACCTCCAACCTCGGCTCAGAGGTCTTCAGCAGCGGCAAGAGTCGCGGCATTGGATTCGGCGGGCCCGCAGACGGGGATGGCCGCATGGCGCCAGCCCAGCGCGAAGCGATGGAGCGCGCGGCCAAGAAGGCACTACCGCCCGAGTTCTGGGGCCGAATCGACGAGAAGTGCCTCTTTGCGCCGCTCGGCGAGAGCGAGCTGGCCAGCATCGCCCGGCTGATGGTCGCCGAGTCGTCAAAGCAGCTCGAAGCGGAACGCGGTATCGGCTACACGGTTGACGACGCCGTGGTCACGCTCCTTGTGGCGCGCGTCGGGCAAGATCCCACCGTAGGCGCTCGACCCATGCGGCGGGCTGTTCAGCGCCTGTGCGAGACCGCGATTGCCCGCTCAGTGCTGGCAGGCGATGTCGATCGAGGCGCTCGCTTGCGACTCAGCGCCAGCGGCAACGAGCTTCAGGTCGAGCCCGAACCACAGCCAGGCTGACGGACCGAGCCCACGCGACATGTCAGCGCACCAGTCGAACCCGTACTTCCGAGGTGTCGGACTCGACAACCAAGTGCCCCGCGCGCTCGAAGACCTTTCCGTCCCGAGCCTTTAGCTTGGCAATGACAGCGTACCGCCCCTCCGGGACCTGCAGCTGCGCAGCTGGGCTCACAGGGCTCTGGAACCCGTCGGGGAAGGCCATGTGCGTCTCACCGATACGCTGACCATCGCCATCGTAGTAGGTCGCATCGAGCTGGATGATGTCTTGCATCGCGGCATTGCCGGCCACGCCGTAGACGACCGGGCCGATCTCGAACCGGACCGACGCGTCAGCCGCCACGACATCGCGGAAGAGCAGCACCCCAACCACGACAAATGCCACCAGAAATCCACGCGCCAGCCAGGGTCGCTTCGAAGGCTTGGATGAGGGAGCGGATGGTTTCGGTTCAGCGGACACGGGCGAGTTTTTAGAACGGCTGGCCCCGCGATGATAGGAGAAGTTCATGCGAGTGGTTGTCCTAACAGGCGGAAGAAGTGGCGAGCACGAGGTCTCATTGCGGTCGGGCGCCGCGGTGCTGACGGCTCTTGCCGAGCTCGAGCATCACGCGATGGAGTGGCGCTTTGCCCGCACCGGCGGATCGCAGCTCTTGGCCACGGGCGCCCCGCCTACCGAGGCCAAGGACCTTGGCACAGCCATTGGCGAGGTCATGGCGTTCGCTCCCGACGTCGCGTTCATCGCGATGCATGGCGGCGACGGTGAGGACGGACGCCTTCAGGGACTGCTCGACCTCCTCAACATCCCCTACCAGGGCTCTGGCTTGCGAGCGTCGGCCCTCGGCTTAGACAAGGCCGCGACCAAGGAGCGTTTCCGTGCGCGCGGAATCGCCGTCGCCCCAGACGTGGTGGCACGTCGCGGTGTGCCGCATGAGAGTGCAGCGATCGTCGCCGAGCTCGGACTCCCGCTCGTTCTCAAGACGCGAGAGAGCGGATCGAGCGTTGGCGTCGAGCTTGTGTCGACAGACGACGACGCCAAGACCCGCCTCGCTGCGTTGCTCATGACCTCCGACGAGGTCGTCTGTGAGCAGTTTGTCGAGGGCCGGGAGTTCACGGCGGCTGTGCTTGAGCGTGTCGATGGTTCACTAGAGGCTCTGCCAATCGTCGAGATCAGACCCAAGACGGCGGCATTCTTCGACTTCGAGGCAAAGTACACGCCAGGCGCGACCGACGAGATCTGCCCGGCGCCGATCGCCCCTGCCCTACGAGACGACCTACAGGCAATGGGCCTCGCCGCCCACCAGGCTTTGGGCTGCCGCGGCTATAGCCGCACCGACGTGATCGTCGGGCCGAATGGGCCGATCGCGCTTGAGACAAACACACTGCCGGGGCTCACGAAGGAGAGCCTGCTGCCAAAGGCGGCGAGCGCCAGTGGACTCACCTTCTCCGCGTTGATTGCGCGTCTCTTGGCACGCGCTCGAACCGACTAACGCCCGCGCTGCGGCGCAATAACCACCCGCCATCACGACACTTCCCCGGACACATCCCGCATAGCCGAAGGCACGATGCTCTCTGTCCGTGCCCGGGACCACGGGCCCCGATGAGCAGCGCGCCTAGGCGCGTTGTTGTGCGCTGCGCTTGAAATGAGCGTTGGACCCGCTATCCTGCGTTGCTGAAGATGACCTCTGGTCGGGGTCATCGGGGTTACCGGGCCCGTCACAGGGTCCGCAATCGGGGAATGTCGATGCAGAGGTTTTTAGTCGCTGGCTTGTTGGCCAGTTCGATGTGGATTTTCAACGCGTGTTCAGGCTGCGACGATGACGAGGGCGGTGGTGCAGACACCGGCCAGGTTGTTGACACCGGCGCGGACACTACAACTGGTGAAGACACAGGCTCTGACACTGCCTTGCCGCCCGACACGACAGAGGACGACACGGCGGTGGCGGACACGGCGGTCGATGACGACACGGCGATGGCAGACACCGCCATGGACGACACGGCGGACATGGACACCGCCATCGACGACACGAACATGGACGATACCAACCCAATCGACACCACGCCCGACGACACGAGCATGGCGACTGGTCCGCAGATCGAGGTCGCCAAGGCCGACGACTGCGCGTCGCTGGGTACGCCGACGACCGAGGATCTTCCTTGGTCCGACGCCGACGACAACACCAACTACACCAACAGCTTTAGCTACCACGCGGGAGCCTGCAACGACCAAGTGACACCGACCGAGTATGGCCTGGGCTCGCCAGACGTGCTCTACGCCATCACGGCGCTTGAGGACGGCGCTCTTGTGATCGACCTTGAGACAACGGTCGACCTCGCGCTGACCGTGACAGGCGTCTGTGGCGATTCGCTCAACAGCTGCGTTGCTGAGAGCGACCTCGTCGGTGACGTGACCGTGGAGACGGCCACCTTCGACGTGACTGCAGGCACGACCTACTACGTGCAGGTCGACGGCTGGGAAAACGATGCCGTCGTCGCCGGTAGCTACACCCTCAACGTCAACCTCGCAGAGAACTGCAGCGACGGCATCGACAACAACGGCGACAACGCCGCTGACTGCCAAGACCTCGCGTGCGCCGACGCGCCCAACTGCGACGAGGGCAACACCGACCTCTACCCCGACGGCTGCTTGCCGGGTGACGGCGTCGACAACGACGACGACGGCCTCTTTGACTGTGCTGACCCCGACTGCGCCGGCGTTGCCGAGTGTGACGAGGGCGACACGACGCTCTACCCCACAGGCTGCGATCCGCTCGACACCAACGACGACGACCAGGACGGCTTGCTGAACTGCGCCGACCCCGACTGCGACGGCGCCGCCGCCTGCAACGAGGGCGACGACACGCTCTACCCGGGCGGCTGCAACCCGCTCGACGCAGCGGACGACGACCTGGACGGCCTGCTGAACTGCGCCGACCCCGACTGCGCCGACGAGCCCGCTTGCAACGAAGCGGATGACGGCCTCTACGCCAACGGCTGCCTCAACGGCACCGACGACGACCTCGACGGCGACTCGGACTGCGATGACAGCGACTGCCAGGCCAACCCGGCCTGCCTTGGCCCGGGCGACTCGTGCGACCAGCCGCTGCCGCTCATCGCTGAGGCCGCGCCGGCGACGTTCGACAGCTGCAACTACGTCGACGTGGTCAAGGCCACGGGCGAGTCCAACGGCTGCCAGTCGAACTCAACGACCTCCACGGGTCAAGACGTCTGGTTCGAGTTCGTCGCGCCCGCACCTGGGCCCTACGTGGTCACGGTCGACGGCACCTTCGACTCGGTCGTCAACGCCTTTGACGCAACGACCGCTTGCCCCGCGGCGGGTGACTACGATGCATGCATCGACGGCTCGGACGCCGGCTCGGTCGAGACGGTTCAGTTCACTGCGACGGCCGCCAACGAGTCCTTCATCATCGTCGTTGACGGCTGGAGCACCGCCTGCGGTTCGTTCGACATCAGCGCAATGGCTGTTCCGCCAGAAGACTGCACCGACGGCACCGACAACGATCTCGACGGCGACGCAGACTGTGACGACTCCGACTGCCAGAACCTCGTCGCCTGCAACGAGTTCGCCGGCGGCGCTGGCGCTTGCAGCGACGGCGCAGACAATGACAACGACGGCGACACGGACTGTGACGACCTCGACTGCAAGATCGGCGACCCCATCACGTGCCCGCCGGAGCCCGGCGACAGCTGCGTGGATCCGCTCATCGCGGCCGCCGTTCCCTACAATGTCTCCGTCGACACCTGCGACTTCTTCGACCTTGCTAAGGCCACAGCCGAGACAAACGGATGCCAGTCCAACCTGTCCTCGTCGACAGGCGGAGACGTCTTCATCGAGTTCACGGCGCCGGCGGCGGGGCCCTACTTCGTCGACGTTGACGACAGCTTCGACTCGATCGTCAACGTCATCGACGGCAACGTCGGTTGCCCGACGGGTGACTACGACATGTGCATCGACGGTGGCGACACGCCCCCGACAGCGGCGTTCACCGCAGCGGCGGCGGGCGACGTCTTCTACGTCGTGGTCGACGGCTGGTCGACGGGCTGCGGCACGGCCGACATCGAGATCGTCTCGGTCCCGCCGGAAGACTGCACCGACGACACCGACAATGACTTCGATGGCGACACCGACTGCGACGACTCTGACTGCGCTTCAACACCGCTGTGCAACGAGTTCGCCAACGGCGCAACCGCTTGCACCGACGGACTCGACAACGACAACGACGGTTCCGTCGACTGTGCTGACATCGACTGCAAGCTCGGCGACCCGGTCACGTGCCCGCCTGACCCGGGAGACTCGTGCGCGGACGCGATTCCTGCCACCGCGGTTCCGTTCTTGCACTCCTTCAACAACTGCCTGATGACGGACACGGCCAACGCGACGGGCGAGGCCAATGGCTGCGAGGCCAACTCCACGACGTCGACCGGCAATGACATCTTCGTCGAGTTCACTGCGCCCGCAGCGGGCGACTACCTCATCACGTTTGACGACGTGGGTTGGGACGGCATCTTCAACGTGATCGCCGGCACGCAGGGCTGCCCCACTGGCGACTACGACGTGTGCATCGACGGCAAGGACTTCGATCCGCTGACCGTGCAGGTCACCGCAGCGGCTGGCGAGGTCTTCTTCATCGTTGGCGACACCTGGGGTGCTGGCACCACGTGCGGAGACGGCTCCATCTCGATCGTGGCGGTCACGGCGGACGAGGTCGGGCTCTGCGACGATGGCGGCGACAACGACAACGACGGCGACATTGACTGCGACGACAGCGACTGTGCTGGCGCAGCCGTCTGCGACGAGTCGTCAACGCCTGGCTGGTGCACCGACGGTCTCGACAACGACAACGACGGTGACATCGACTGCCTCGACCTGGACTGCATCACCAATGACCCGGTCAGTTGCCCGCTCCCTCCTGGGGACACATGCTCCGACCCGATCATTGCGACCGCACTGCCCTTCACCGAGACGATCAACACCTGCCTGCTCACAGACGCCGTCAGCGCGACAGACGAGGCAGCTGGCTGCCAGTCGAACTCGACGACGTCGACGGGGCAGGATGCGATCATCGAGTTTACCGCGCCTTCGACCGGTAACTTCCTCGCGACTGCAGGCGCAGGCGGCTGGGACAGCATCATCAACGTGATCGCAGGAACAGAGGGGTGCCCGACGGCTCCCTACGGCATCTGCGTAGACGGCGATGACAGTGGTGGAGATGAGGCAGTCGTGTTCGCTGCTAACGCCGGCGACGTGTTCTACATCGTCGTCGACGGCTGGAGCACCGCCTGCGGGTCCACGGACTTCTCGATTGTCGAGGTTGCCGTCGACGAAGTCGGCATGTGCCTCGACTCCCTCGACAACGATGCAGACGGCGACGTTGACTGCGATGACTCGGACTGCTTCACGGAGCCGAGCTGCGATGAGTCCACGTTTGCCAACGGTTGCACCGACGGAACCGACAACGACGGCGACGGCGACGTCGACTGCGACGACTCCAACTGTGACGCGGAGCCGAGCTGCGACGAATCGACCTTCGTCAATGGCTGCACCGACGGTCTCGACAACGACGGCGACGGCGACGTCGACTGCGACGATCCGAACTGCGCGACTGAGCCCGCGTGTGACGAGTCCACGTACCTCAACGGCTGCAGCGACACCATCGACAACGACGGTGACGGCGACGTCGACTGCGACGACCCGCAGTGTCAGGCCAACGACCCACTGGCGTGCCCAGCACCCGTTGGTAACAGCTGCAACGATCCGTTCGTCGCGTCGGCTGTGCCCTACGCAACCAGCGCGGACTCGTGCACGTTCTTCAACACCTTCGTCGCGACCAGCGAGGCGGGTGGCTGCGAGTCCAACTCGAGCACGTCGGCATCGGAAGACTTCATCGTCCAGTTCATCGCGCCAGCAGCTGGTACCTACGAGGCGACCATCACGCCTGACACGTGGGACAGCATCCTCAACATCGTCGCTGACAGTGACGGAGGGTGCCCGATCTCCGGCATGGTAACGACTTGCGTTGACTCCGATGACGAGTTCACCGGCGGCGCGACCGAGACGGGCCAGTTCACGGCCACTGCCGCAGGCGAGGTCTTCTACGTCATCGTCGACGGCTGGGGCACCGTGTGCGGTCCGGTCGACGTGACGATCGATCTGGCCCCCTAGCCAGGGACATCGCGTAAGTGATGAGGGAGCCCGCCGATCGGCGGGCTCCCTTTTTTGTCCAACCGCGCTCCTGGCCAACAAACGCGAGCAATCGACCGATGGTCGGATACGCAGGACGCACGAGATGCTTGCAACGAGTGGCCACAGCGCTGATTGTCCTCATCTGAACACAAAGCTGAACCAGCTGGTTTGGCCGAGATGAGGTGCACCATGCGAAAGCTCACGTCCTTCTGGTCATTGGTCTGCGTAGCGACTCTTTCGTTGACCGCGGCGTGTGGCGACGATGACACCAACCAAGATGCGGGCGACACGAGCGCTGACGTCGAGGACACCGGTGGCACCGACACGACCCCCGACCCCGACACGAATGTCGACACGACCGCCGGCGACGCGATCGAAGACTCGTCGCCTGACACGTCCGGCCCGACGGACACGGGCGCACCCGATGTTGAAGAGGACACCATCCACCTGCTGGATGTGCCTAACCCCATCGAGATCGAGGTCCAGCAGGGCGATCGCTGCGACTCGCTGTCGACCGCTGCGACCTTCCCGTTCCCGTGGACGGAGTCTGACAACACCGTCAACTACAACAACAGCGCCTCGTACTGGTTCGGCGACAACTGCGATGACTCCGCGACGGGCTCCGACGAGTACGGCATCGTCTCGCCAGACACCGTCTATGCCATCACACCGAGTATCGACACGGCGCTTGTCGTCACGGTCGTCGGTGACCACGACCTTGGTCTGACCGTCACCCGCACCTGCGGCGACAGCATCAACGCCTGCGTCGACCAGAGCAACTTCATCGGCGCGGGGCTGGCTGAGACCGTGACCTTTGAGGCCGTCGCAGACACGACCTACTACGTTCATATCGACGGATCCGACAGCCCACCGCTGACCGGGATGTACACGATCACGGTCGCTCGTGCTGAGACCTGCGACGACGGCGTCGACAATGACGGCGACGGTGATGTCGACTGCGCCGACAGCGACTGCGCCGACCGCACGGACTGCGATGAGTCCTCCTACGGTGCGAGCGCGTGCTTGCCCTCGGACGGCGTCGACGACGACGACGACGGCCTGACCGACTGCGCAGATCCTGACTGCGCCCAGCAACCAGCCTGCGACGAAGGCAACACCGGCCTCTACCCCGGCGGCTGCTCGCCAACCGATGGAACCGACGATGACGGCGACGGCCTGCTCGACTGCCGTGACCCCGACTGCGCGGGCGTTCCAGCCTGCAACGAAGCCAACACGGCCCTCTACCCCAACGGCTGCTCGCCAAGCGATCCGACCGACGATGACGGAGACGGCCTGCTCAACTGCGCCGACCCCGACTGCGCAGCCACGCCGGCCTGCAACGAATCCAATGCGGCGCTCTACCCCAACGGCTGCACGAACGGCACCGACGACGACGGTGATGGAGTTGCCGACTGCGCTGATGCAGACTGCGCTGACGACCCAGGTTGTGTCGGCCAGGGAGACTCATGTGCGGACCCGCTACCCTTGGTGCTCGGCACCGCTGTTAGCGCGGACACGGGTGACTTCAGCCCCCTCTACGGCATCGATCCAGGCAACTGCCTTGGCGCAAACGCCGATCTCGGCGGTGGCCCTGGTGTGGGTCCCGCGGACGTCGTCTATGCGTTCACGCCACCGGCGACCTCGAAGTACACGTTCAGCCTCACGCAGAGCGCGAGCTTCGACAACATCCTCTACATCGTCACCGACTGCGACGACATCCCTTCGACCTGCATCGCCGGTCGTGACCTCTTGATCGGCGACCAAGAGATCACCATCGAGCTCGTTGCGGGCGTCACTTACTTCGCCATCGTCGACGGCTACGACTCGACCGGCACGACCAACACCGGAACGTTCGCGCTGAGCGTTCAGGACGCCAACCCAGCAAGCGCCGAGCTCATCTGTGACGACGGCCTCGACAACGAGACGCCCGCGGATGGTGACACCGACTGCAACGACGTTGACTGCACATGGGACAGCGCGTGCTCTGAGCAGTGCACCGATGGCATCGACAACGACCTCGACGCCAACACCGACTGCGCAGACTCCGACTGCTTCGAGCACCCCAACTGTAACGAAGCTGCCGGCGGCGCCGCCGCGTGCACAGACGGAGCTGACAACGACGGCAATGGCCTCGCCGACTGCTTCGATGCGACCTGCGCTGGCACGGCGGCCTGCCCGGTGCCGCTCGGCACTGACTGCGCGGACCCCATCGAGGTCACCGCCGTACCGAGCAGCTACACCACCGACACCTGCAGCTACACCGACTCCTTCGCGGTCGGCGCAGGTGTCGGCTGCGAGCAGCAGAGCGCCACGACGGTCGGCAAAGACCTCATCTTCAAGTTCACGGCACCTGCCCCGGGTGACTACGCCGTCATCAGCGACGACATCGCTTGGGACAGCATCATCAACGTGATCGATGGCAGCGGTGGATGCCCCGCCTCGCCCCTGGCCTCCTGCCTTGGCGGCGCAGACTTCGACCCGATCGCGGTGAGCTTCACAGCAACCGCGGCCGGTCAGACCTTCTACGCCATCGTCGACGGCTGGGGCGACGACTGTGGCCCCGTCAAGGTCGACTTCGTGGAGACCCAGCCAGAGACCGGCAACTGCACCGACGGACTCGACAACAACATCGACGGAAACATCGACTGTGGCGATCCGCAGTGCGCCGGCGACATCGCCTGCAACGAGGCCCTCATCGCACCTGGCGTTTCCTGCAGCGACGGCATCGACAACGACGGCGACAACGACATCGACTGCGCAGACGACCAGTGCCTCCTTGCCGACCCCATCGGGTGCGGCGTTGCTCCGGGCGACCTGTGTGCCACTGCGATTCCGGTGTCTAGCCTGCCCTTCACCCAGACCTATGACACCTGCACCCTCAACAACTTCTTCAACGCCACGGGGGGCGGCTCCGGCTGCGCGCCCAACGCGAACTTCTCGAACGCACCTGACATCGTGTTCGAGTTCACCGCTCCGCAGGCAGGCGCCTACGAGGTTGCCTTCGACAACGATGCCTGGGACGGCATCGTCAACGTGGTCAGCGGTGGCGTCGGCTGCTCGATCGGCTCGTTCAACACCTGCGTCGGCGGCGCCGACCTGGGTACCCCGCCCACGGTCAGCTTCACGGCTGCGGCAGGAGAGACGTTCTATGTCATCGGCGACGGCGCCAGCAATGCCTGTGGTCCGGTCACGGTGACCATCGCGAACGCAGCACCTGAGCTTGGAAACTGCGCCGACGGCGTCGACAACGACCTGGACGGCGACACCGACTGCGACGATGCCGAGTGCGACGCAGCGTCGGCCTGCAACGAGTCACTCTCAGGTGTCGGAGCCTGCAGCGACTCGATCGACAACGACAACGACGGCCTGACGGACTGCGACGACGTCAACTGCAAGGTCTCGAGCCCGAGCACCTGCCCGACGACAACCGGCGACATCTGCCAAAACCCCATCACCGCGTCCGCAGCGCCGTTCACAACGACCCTCGACACCTGCGGCTTCACCGACGCGTTCGTTGCCGATGGTGACGGAAGCTGCGCGGCGAACTTTGATGGCTCAACCGCGCCCGACATCTTGGTGCAGTACGTCGCGCCGGCGGCGGGTAACTACGCTGCTCAGCTGAGCAACTCGACCTTCGGTGCGCTCATCAACGTCTTGGACGGTAGCCTTGGGTGCCCGAGCCGACATGTCGAAAGCTGCGTCTCCGGCGACAGCACAGGGCTCTCGCTGACAGCCACCTTCACCGCGACGAGCCCTGGGGACATCTTCTATGTCATCGTCGACGGCTCCGTCGCTGGCTGCGGGACGGCAGACCTCGATATCTTCCCGGTCACCGCAACAGAGACAAGCTGTACCGACGGCCTCGACAATGACAACGACGGCAGCTCCGACTGCTCTGACTCCGACTGCTCGACGGTTGCCGCTTGCGACGAGTCCTCAGTCGCCAATGGCTGCACGGACGGTGCGGACAATGACTCTGACGGCGCGACCGACTGCGACGACGCGGACTGCGCCAGTGTCGTAGCGTGCAACGAGTTCCTCGCCGGCGCGAACGCTTGTAGCGACGGCACTGACAATGACGGTGACCAGCTGACCGACTGCCAAGATCCCAACTGTAAGGCGAGTCCACTCGCAGGCTGCAACCCGCCGCAGGGTGACATCTGCAGCGCGCCGATCCCGATCACGACCCTGCCCTACACCGGCACGGTCGACACGTGCGGGTTTGGAGCTGACCACAGCATCTCGGCGAACGGCGGCTGCATCTTCCATCCGGGTACACAGGACGTCGTCTTCAGCTACACGCCGACCTTCACCGGCTCGGTCTCCGTCACGGTGACTGCTGTCGGATTGCCGCTGGGCGACCTCTTGGTCAACGTGTCCAACGAGTGCGTCGAGCAAGGGGTGTTGCCATCGTGCCTGGCTGCTGCCGATAGCTTCCCGTCGGACCCAGAGACGGCCATCGCGTCCGTCACAGCCGGCGTGCCCATCTACATCTACACGGCTGACTGGAACGGCTGCACCGAGGTGCAAGTCGACGTGGTCGCGCTGCCGTAGCCACCCGCCTCGCCGTCCCCAAAGCGACGTGCGCGACCAGCGCGCGTCGCTTTTTTGCTAGCCGCCCGAGCGCGCGTAGGCGCTGACGGCCGACGCGCTCGCTCCGGCAGTGTGGCTAGAGAACCGTTCAGTTGGCTTACCAACCTGCCTCCACGCGGAACTGGCTCGGTGCTCTGCGTCGCGAGCGTCGGTCATGTATCCCGCGGGACAAGGCGATCTCGAGATCGCTGGTCCAGCGACACCTCACTTCGTCCGAGAAACCGCGTTTCCCGGCAACGCTAGCGCGCACGTCCATCGCTGACGACGCTGTTGGTGAGCGTGCCGAGCCCTGCGACCGTCACACTCACAGAGTCTCCAGGGACCAGTGGGCCAACACCCGAAGGTGTGCCGGTCGAGATCAGGTCACCTGGCTCAAGCGTCATGACCCGGCTGACGTACGCCACGAGCGTGGGAACATCGAAGATCATCGTGTCGAGCGACGCCTGCTGTCGGACCTCACCGTTGACCTCGACCCGGAGTTGCTGGTCACTCGGAGAAAAGTCTGTGTCGACCCACGGACCGCATGGGCCGAACGTGTCGAACCCCTTGCCGCGGGTAAACTGCACATCCAGTCGCTGCAGGTCGCGAGCTGTGACGTCATTCATCAGCGTGTAGCCGAAGATGACATCGCCTGCTTCGGATGCCGCTACGTTCTTGCAACGCCTACCGATGACAACCGCAAGCTCTCCTTCGTGATGGACAAGCTTGGACTCGACACTGGGATACACGATCGCGTCTTGGTGCGCGATGACACAGCTGGGCGGCTTGAGGAACATCAGCGGCCGCTCCGGGACCGCATTCCCAAGCTCTGCGGCGTGGGCTGCGTAGTTGCGTCCGATCGCGATGATCTTGGTCGGCGTCGCGGGCGGGAGCAACGCGATGACGTCCCACGGCAGTTGCTCACTGGTGGCTGCCGGTGTCCCCTCATAAGGCGTTCCAGCGAGCGGCGTGACCCCGCTATCGTCGGCGATGCCCCAGCGATGCTTGCCCAGAAAGGTGAACCTGACGTATCTCGGCATCGCCCGACGACTCCTTTGCGCCTGTGTGCTTGAGTTGACGCGAGCGGAGCGTACTGGTCGAGGCCCAAAGGTGGCAACGTACATGATGACAGAGCAGCAAACCCAGCCCGCCCTCGCCGACATCGAAGGCTCTCCAGACACCGCGGCCATCGAGGCGCTCGACAGCCAACCCATTGCGGTTCGTCGCGCTGTGGCGCGGCTCGCCGTGACTGGAAGCCATCGCGTGCGCTTTATCCACAACATGTGCACCACCGACATCAAGGGGCTAGCGCCCGGCGGCTCGGCGCGCGGCATGGTGGTCAACGACAAGGGCGGGATGGTCGCCTTAGCGCGCTTTGACAGCCGCAGCGACGCCATCTGGATCACCGCGACTGGACCCGAGATCGCTGCCGTCGAAGCGCAGCTCACCAAGTACCGCGTGGCCGATGACGTCCAGTTTGCTGTCACGCCGCGCGCTGAGCTCCTGGTCGTGGGCTCACGCGCCGCGGACTGCGCCACCAAGGCGCTCACGGAGCACGCCACACTTGAGGCAAACGGCACCCATCATGTCGGCGACGACGGCGTGTTCTTGGCGAAGCTACCGCTCGGCGAGACAGCTGCGATGGTTGTCGACGCGCCGGATGCCGACTCCCTAGACCGACTGGCAGTGGCCATGTCGGAGGCCGGTGCCCACATGGCGAGCGCTGCGACCTGGGCGGCGCTGCGGGTGACCCTCGGCTGGCCTGCGCTGCCCGTCGATCTTGATGCCATCAACATCCCGCTGGAGGCGAGCGCGCTGCACCCCTACATCGACTGGGACAAAGGCTGCTACATCGGCCAAGAGGTCATCGCGATGATGCACTATCGTGGTCGCCCGAATAAGCACCTGGTCGGCTGCCGCTTCGCAGGAGGGATCGCGTCGGATCGCGCATTGATGTCTGGCGACAAGACGGCAGGCCGACTCGGCACGGCCGTGTCGCTCGGTGATGACCAATGGATTGCGCTGGCTTGGCTCAAGCGCCGGTATGCCGATGGGTCACGACCTATTGCGCTGGTCGATGGACGTACTGTAGAGATCGCGGCTCTGCCGTGGAGCGATGCGCTCTCGAAAGGAGCCTCGTGATGCGAACAGAGCTCGTCGTCCCCATGATCCCCCTTGAGGTCCGCGAAGGTCTAGTACTGCCCGCGAGCCACCTCTCCGTCGCCTTCACCCGCACGAAGCGAGACGAGCTCGATGACGAAGATGGACCGAAAGCGTCCGGCGTCGAGGTCCGTTTTGACACGCGTGGAATTCGCGACTCGCTGCCGCACATTGCGCGTCGCATCGTTGCCTACCACCCGCTGCGCGCCGACAAGCGCGGAACGGTCCGCGCGAGCTGCGACGAGTGGCCAAGCAGGGCCCAGAACCTCCGCGGAGCGCGTGTGCGCCTCATCGAGCTCGTCATCGAGGCGCTCGACGACGCGCCAGCCCCCGCTCCCGCCCCGAAGAGAACCCGCCGGCCAGCGGGATTGGTGAAGGCCGCTGACAGAAAGCATGCGCCTCGCCGGCGGCCCCGTCGCCCGCCAAGCGCGGACCGCCCAGCGGCGGCAGTCGCCCCTGTCGCTGCGGATCCAGCTGTCGCCGCGTCCCAGCTCGCGGACACGCCCGCCCCTATCGGAGGCGCGCCAGCCGTCGTCACGGCCGAGCCCACGACCCCGACGAACACAGCGAATGCGGCCGTTCCGAGCAAGCCAAGCGGCGACACACAGGACTGAGCGCAAGGCTCTGCCAACCGGTGGCTGTTCAGTCGACGCGGCTCCGCCCTGCAGTTAGACCGGCGAATCAAGGAGTTAGTACCGTTGAATCCGCCGGAGGTGCCGTTGCGTCGCCAGAGACGCGATGGTACCACTGATGGCACGCCGTCCCCGGAGCGCCCATGGAGCAGCACAGCTCGGCCGCTAAGTTGATCCCCGACGGGGGACTTGCCGCCCTGTCCGCTCTGCGCCCTGCCCAGCCAGCAGCCCACGCATCGAGCACAAGTCGTCGACGAAACGAGCTCCGCCTTCAGCGGCTCATCGACAATGACTACCGTGTCTTGGGCGTGATGCCGCCCTTTGTTGGACGACGGGAAGAGCTCGAAGACCTCTACAACGTTGTCCGTAAGTCCACGACTGAGAGTTCCTACCAGCAGGTGACGTTGACCGGCAGCCGAGGGCTGGGCAAGACACGCTTGGTGGCCGAGGTGCTCGCGATCCTCGACCCCAAGACACGCGGAATCGGCGTCCTGGCAGTGTCGTGCGCTGACACCGATCGTGGCAGCGAGCAGACGGTCCCTGCCCAGCTCATCCATCGCTTGTTCGGGGTGAGTGCAAGCGACTCGAACGCTGCTGCCCGCGAGCGAATCATCGACGGCTTGTCTACGAACGTTGCGGAAGCCGAGCTGGGCATCACCGTCCGCGACTTTGCGCTGCTCGCAGGACTCCCTGGCCCCAACACCGTGCTGACAGGCGACCCGCGGCGCGCACGCGACAATGCCGAGGACGCGCTCATCCGCTTCCTTGAGCAGCGATGCCGCCAGACCCCACACGTGCTGGTGGTCCACGACTGCGATGAGCTCGACCCGCGGACGTCATCGTTTCTCGCCAAGCTGGCTCGGGGACTTGCTGCAACCCCCACGGTCTGCATCCTCATCGGGCGCACCGAGCCAACGGTTGCACGCGCCTCCGACGTGGTCGTACGGCTTGAGCCCCTCAACGATGATGCGATCCTTCGGTTTGCGTC
This sequence comes from uncultured bacterium, assembly GCA_938040325.1. Taxonomy (GTDB): domain Bacteria; phylum Myxococcota_A; class UBA9042; order PHBI01; family PHBI01; genus CALHXW01. The sequence continues at coordinate 84,104 of CALHXW010000314.1, forward strand.
AACGCTGCTCGAGCCTGCAGGCGACCGTGCGCAGCTGCTGAGCGAGAAGCTGGTCGCAGCTGCGGCTGGCAACCCGCGGCTGGTGGAAGAGAACATTCGGCTGCTGAGCCAACAGGGAGCGCTGACGGTCTCTGGCGACCAGTGGAGCTTCACGTCCGAGCGGCTCTCTCCCTTTGCGACGTCGCTGTCAGAAGCGGCAGAGCTTCGACGAGAGCTCCTCAGCAACGACGACCGGCGAGTGTTGGAGTGCGCTGCCATCTTCGGACGGACCTTCTGGCTTGAGGGGGTCGCATCGATCCTGCGTGGCGAGCTGGCGATTGGTCGTGATGACCTCCCGTGGGTCGATGAGATCTCGCTGCAGACACTCTCCTCACAGGTTGAGCACCTCCGAGCAGCAGGCTTTGTGGCCGTGCGTTCCGACAGCCGCATCCACGGCGCGCGGGAGCTTGGGTTTACGAACATGTCGGACCACGACGCGTTCTATCGCGAGGTGACGCCAGGTGCCCGAACGCGGCGGCACCGACTCGCGGCTCAGTGGCTCAACGGTGCGGCTCGCCGTGACCCGGCACGATGGAGCGAAGAGATCGCCAGCCACTGGGCCCGCGGTGGCCGAAACGCCGACGCAGCGGTCGCCTACGAGCGCGCCGCCCGCCACGCAGCAACCGGCTTTGCCCTCAGCGACGCGCAGTGGCTCTTCCGGCAAGCCGTCGCCTACATCGATGTCGACCACGCACCGATCCTGATGCGGTGCCTAGAGGGGTGGACAGAGGCCGCGATGAGCGCGGGTGCCTTTATCCTTGCTCGGACCCTTGCGGGAGCCGCTCTCGACGCGACCCGGCTATCGAACGAAGTCGGCAAGGGCGCCAGCGCCTGGCTGCAGCTCGGAGTGGCGCACCGTGCGCTTGGAAACTATGCGTCGGCACGCGAGTGCCTGGAGTACGCTGCTAGCCTGTTCCGGCTCACCAACAACAACCGCGGCGCGTCCACCACGCTCGATGAGCTTGGCCGCGTGGTCTGGCTTCAAGGCGGCAGCGGTGCCTACGCCGAAGCTCGACGCTCGATCGTCGCGGCGCTGGACGCACGACGGCTTGATGCGCGCCCTGGCCCCATTGCCGACAGCCTCTCGAACCTGGCCAACATCCTGCTCCAGATGGGCGAGCGCGAGGACGCACGCGCCGCGTTCAGCGAGTCGATGGTGCTCCGCCGACAGATCCATGACCTTGCCGGCGAAGCCCGTTGCCACCTGGGACTTGGGGCCATTGCGTACGCTGACGACAAGCCGGAAGACGCGCTCGCCTCGTGGCAGGAGGGGCTCGCCCTCGCACAAACGGCAGGCGACCGGGACCTCGCGGGCGCGTTCTACAACAACATCGGCGAGGTCGCAGTGGCCGTGCGGCGCTACGATGAAGCGCGGGCAGCGCTTGAGAGTGCGCGTCAGGTCACGGCTCAGACGGGAGACCAGCGCACGGCGGCCGACGTGTTTCGAAACCTCGCAGGCCTTGCCCTCGCAGAAGACGACCTCGACGCTGCGCAGCGCTTTGTCGGAACGGCGATCGAGATGGGCACCCAGATCGGCTCGAAGATCGTGATGGGTCAAGCACAGCGAATGCATGGGCGGCTGCTCAGCACGCTCGCAGCGACAGGCGACCCGACGGCGAGCGACCGGGCAGTCAGCGCGTTCAACGCGGCGATCGCGAACTTCGAAGCCGCAGGCGATCAGCTCGAGCGACTGCGAACGGAGGAAGCGCTCGCCGAGCATCTCGGATCGTCGAAGCCTTCCTGACCGCAAAGGCGAGTCCCGCGTGAGGGCGATGGCCAAGGGCACGTGCCCCTGGCCACCTGACACGCTTAGTCTGCGAAGAGATGGCGGGCCATGATGAGCCGCTGAATCTGGCTGGTGCCTTCATAGATCTGAAAGATCTTGGCGTCGCGCATGAGCTTTTCGACCGGGTACTCCGTGTTGAAGCCGTAGCCGCCGAAGACCTGCACAGCGTCAGTCGCCGTCTTCATGGCCTCATCGGCTGCAAAACACTTCGCGTAGGCGGCGTTGAGCGTGTTGCGCTTGCCGTGGTCAAAGAGCGAAGCCGACTTCCAAACGAGCAGCCGCGCCGCTTCGACCGACTTGGCCATGTCGGCGACCATGAACGAGACGGCCTGGTAGTTCGAGATCGGGCGGCCGAAGGTCTTGCGCTCCTTGGCATATGCAATGCACTCATCGAGGCAGCGGCGAGCGAGGCCTACGGCACACGCAGCGACCATTGGACGGGTGATGTCAAACGCGGCCATCGCGACCTTGAAGCCCTTGCCTTCCTCTCCGATGACGTGATCAGCGGGCACCTTCACGTCGTCGAACACCACCTGTCGGGTGTCGCTTGCGCGCTGGCCCATGTTCTTTTCTTTGCGACCGACCGTGATGCCGGGAGCGTCGCGGGGCACGACAAAGCCGGTCATGCCGCGGTGACCTGCGCCAGTGTCCGTCTTGGCGAGCACGAAGTACCAGTCCGCCTTGTCCGCGTTGGTGATCCATTGCTTTGTGCCGTTGATGACCCACTGACCGTCCTGACGGACAGCGGTCGTCTTGAGACCGGCCACGTCCGAGCCGGCGCCAGGCTCCGTCACGCAGTAGGCCGCCATGAGAGGCTTCTCGGTCATTGGCTGCAGGTACTTGCGCTTTAGCTCGTCGCTTGCGGCGACGATCAGCGGGGCCTCCGCGAGGTTGTTGGCCTCGATGGCCGTCGCAATACCGGTGCAGCCGTAGCCAAGCTCCTCCGCGATGAGGCAGCTCTCAAAGACACCGAGCCCGATCCCGCCGAACTCCTCTGGGATCTTCGTGTTGACGAGACCGGCCTCCCAGGCCTTGCGGACCACCTCGACCGGAAACTCGCCCGTCTCGTCGTGATGACTTGCCGCCGGAATGATCTCGGCTTTCGTGAAGCTGCGCGCGAGATCGACAAGCATCTGCTGCTCATCACTAAGGTTGAAGTCGACCATTCTTGAGGTCCTCCCTGCCGTTGTTTGCGTCGCGCATGGTCTACCACGCCGAACAGGCGCGCAACACTCCGTTGTCGACGTCTAGCAGCGTTCGGGAAACGAGAAATCTGATGACGCGCGTGATGTGCTCAACGCGGCTCCAGGGGCGCAGCTCCTGTCGGTCTCAGGATCACTCAGGGACTGCGTCCCTGACACCCGCGCTGAGGTTTCCCTGCGGTCGTCACTCCGGCGGCACGTCCCAGAATCCTCGTTTCCCGGCAACGCTGCTAGAGCACCGAACAGTTAGGTACCGCCTGGACCGACGAGGGAATTGGGTCGGTGCTCAAGGAGCGAGGACCGAGCCTATCGGGATAAGCGACGACCAAGCGACGCCGAGCACCGGCTCAATTCTCCGTGGAGG
>CALHXW010000315.1 GCA_938040325.1 uncultured bacterium
CCGGCTGCGGCTTTGGCTTTGCCCTCGCCAGCGACGTCCGTGCGTTCGCTTCGCTCACCTGAACTCGACGATGCACGCATCGCCTTCGTCCAGCGGACGCCGCTGGCAAGAACATCGCCTTCGCCTCGCTCGAAAACAGCGTTGATTCTAGAGTCGCCGGATCGCTCGGTCCCATGCGCGCTGCATGTCGCCGGGGTGAAGCTCAAGACGCTGGACGAGCTTGCGGATATGCGTTCGCTCAAGGTCGTTGAACTCCCCATCGGCGCAGGCAAGCTCTACCGCGTCGGTAAAGATGCCGAGACGGGTGTCGTAGTCAGCGACGCGCTTAAGCGTCGACAGCTCCGGCAGCGACTCTTCGCCTCGGAGCATGCGCTTGACCCGTGCACGCTCTTCAGGGTCGACGTGCAGGTTCTTCATCACGTTGTTGATGAACATCACCTCGAGCGGGGACACGACGCCGTCTGCCTGCGCTGTCTCGACGAGGGTCCAGAGGCAATACCACTCTGCATCAGTCGTTGTGCTCATGACGACACGATGGCCGATCCCTCGTCGCTTTTGAAGCGCAGTCTGTGGGCTGTTGCGGCCATTCGTCGTGGACAGGGCAGCGGTCGACACCCGCAAAAGAGGAGAGGCCGCTGAGCGTCTGCTCAGCGGCCTCTCTTGAGTTCTCAAGACACGTGCGCGGGCTCTAGCCCTCGGCGACGATCTTTTTGGCCTGGTCGACCCAGTTCTCACGCGAGACGCGGCCCTTGAAGCCTTCGAGGTGCTCGTCAACCCACGCCACGTCTGCAGCGCTGAACTCAGCGACCTGCTTGAACGTGTAGATGCCGAGCGAGTGGAGGAGACCCTCCAGCTTCGGACCAACGCCGCTGATCTTCTTGAGATCGTCGGTGCAGTCGGCCGGCTTCTCGGTGAAGAGGCTGGCGGGCTTCTTCAGGTCGGCAACCGGGATCACCGGCATATCGACAACGGTATCTTTCGGCGCGGCGGGCTTCGGCGGAGCCGCCTTGGCGACCGGCTTCGGTGCGGGCTTCGGCGCGGCGGGCTTTTTGGCCACCGGCTTCTTCTCGACGCGCTTCTTCGGCTCAGGCCGTGCAGGCGTGGGCGAGCCGTGGGGCACGATCGTGACGCGCTTGCGCTTACGTCCGTAGCGCTCGAACTTCACGACGCCGTCGACCAGCGCGAAGAGCGTGTAGTCCTTGCCGGTGCCGACGAAGCGTCCTGCGTGGAGCTTGGTGCCGACCTGGCGAACCAGGATGTTACCTGCGACGACATGCTCGCCGCCGAACTTCTTCACGCCCCGTCGCTGACCGTTAGAGTCGCGACCGTTCCGTGAACTACCCTGTCCCTTTTTATGAGCCATCTCTTACCTCGCCGGTTCGAACCCGCTTTCACGGGGGGCACCTCGGTAGTCGAGGCAGCATCGAACGTCAAGCATAGCGTCAGCTCAGTGAGTTTTTCTCGCCATCGACGATCGCGAGCAGCGCGCCACAACATAGCGCGCGTCGCGTGCGCACGCGGCTGAGCGCGCCGCATCTCGATCTGGAGTAGGGCGAGGCAGCCGACCGGTCATGCCGGCGCCTCGCTCTGTACAACGCGTCCTTACGATCGCGCACCCAGCGTCCGCTGTCGGACTCGGAGCGCCACGATCACCAGCAGGGCAATCACCAGTGCGGATCCAGGGCCTCCGCCGCCGGAGCCTTGGCATGAGCCGCCCTTGACCAAGACCTTGCTGCTGAGCGCCTGGTCACAGGCGTCGCCGATGCCGTCGTTGTCGACATCCTCTTGGCCGGGGTTTGGCACGTTCGGGCAGTTGTCGACGCCGTTGTCGACCCCGTCGTCGTCCGCATCCTCGCAGGCGTCACCGATGAGGTCCGCGTCGCTGTCGGCCTGGTCGGGGTTGGCCACGTCAGGGCAGTTGTCGTCGCGGTCGTTGACCCCGTCGCCGTCGCGGTCGGCATTGAACACGAGCTCGCAGTCGGTCTCCGCAACGTTGCCCGCTTGGTCCTCGCCGTGGAGGACGTAGATGATGCGCAGGCTACCGGCATCCGGCTGGCCCGTGACGCGAATGTGGTCGTCTTCGACGGTCACCGGGCAGTCCGTGCCGGCCAGCCGCTCGAAGTCGCCGTCGGCGCTGATCAGCTCGCACACGACCTCCTCGATGCTGAGCGCTGCGCCGCAGTTGTCGGTCACCTCGCCACCGGCGATCGCACCGTCGTACGGGGTGCAGCTGACCACCGGCGGGGTCTTGTCGATGACCCGGATCTCGGTGTCGCAGGTCGCCAGGTTGCCCGCAGCGTCCTCGTACTCGAACGTCGCCATCGACGCGCCGACCTCGAAGGTGCCCTCGACCTTGGTGCCGCCGTCCTTGTCGCAGTTGTCACGCGTCACCGCCGCCACCGCGCCCGTCCACGAGCATGCATCCGGGTCGGTCTCGCGCGTCACTTGGTCGACGCAGGCGATCTCGCCCGCCTCGTTGTCCTCGACGGTCACCTCGAACGTGCACTGGTCGGCGTTGCCCGACGCGTCCACGGCCGTCCACGTGACAACCGTTGTGCCCACAGGGAAGGCCTGCGGCGCATCGTGGTAGTCCAGCAGCGTGTCGGGCGCGCAGCGGTCACCAACGATGGCGTCTTCGAACTCCACGGAGGCGCCACAAGCGCTCGGAGCTGTGAAAGCCACCGCATCCGCCGGGCAGGTTAGCTCCGGCGCCAGCGTGTCCTCGACGATGAGCTCCGTCACGCAGCTTGAGACGTTCTCGTTGCCGTCAATAGCGCGGAAGACGACGGGGTTGCTTCCCAGGACGTAGATCTCCTGGCTCGGTCCCGTCACTTCCACAGGCTCGCAGAGGTCGAACGCGGGCGGCAGGAACGACTCCGACTCGACGATACCCAAGCCTCCGGTGCACTCGACGGTGAACTCCGGCAGACACGCGATCTGCGGTCCTTCCTCGTCGAGCGGGCAGGGGCTGTCCGTCACGGTCCACACGTGCTGCGCGGGTGTCGGGTCGCAGACGCCGGTCAGCGAGTCGCAGGTCCGCACGTCCAGCACGTGCTGTCCAAGCGGCAGGTCTTCCGAGCCGATCACCAGCGCGCCACCGTCGCAGACCTCCCAAGTGCCGCCGTCAAAGCGGCACTCGAAGGTCGTCGTGTCGGGCTCGTCGGGGTCAGAGTACTCAAACTCGGCGTCCTCACCCAGCGACGTCAGCGTCGGCGGACCCTCGTCGATGACCGTCTCAGGCGCCGTCGAGTCGATGAGCCAGCTGTACGTGGCCGGCGTGTCGTCTCGCAGCTCGCAGGGATCGATCGCCCGGGCCCACATGGTGTGCGTCCCATCGGCGAGGCCACTCAGCGTCTCTGTGGCCGGGCACTCGGCCCAGTCGGACTCGAGCGGCGGCTGGTTGACGGGGTCGACGACACACTCAAAGCGCACGCCACTGCTGTCTTCGTCGCTGGCAAATCCAAAGACGGCATCGCCATTTTGCGACGGGTCAGCCGGGAACACATCGATCGTCGTGTCCGGCGGGTCGAGGTCGACGACCCAGGTCACCAGCGCTGGCGACGGGTCGACGTTGCCGTTTTCGTCGATCGACCGGATCTCGAGGATGTGTTGCCCCGCTCCCAGGTCGGTCAGCGTCACGCTGCCACCGTCGCAGCTCGCCCACTCACCACCGTCGAGGCGGCACTCGAACACGGTGATGCTCGGGTCGGTCGGGTCGGCATACGTGAAGCTTGCCGTGTCGGTCGGCACGCACACCGGCGCCTCGTTCACCAGCGCAGTCTCCGGGTTAGAGGTGTCGATGAGCCAGGTGTAGCTGATGGGTGTGGGATCCTCGGTGCCGACCGGGTTGACCACATAGACCCACATCGTGTGCTCGCCGTCCGAGAGCCCCGTCACGTCGGTGACCTCATCGCACGGCGCGAAGTCGTCCGGCTGCACCGGCGGCGTCGTTGCTGGGTCGACCACGCAGAAGTACGCGTCACCGTTGCCGGCGACCTCGCCAAAGACGAACGTGGCGTCTGGCGTCTGGGTCACGGGCATCGGGGTCAGCACAAACTCGGTCTCCGGAACCTCCGTGTCGACGTCCCAGAAGCAGAACGCCGGTGTGGGGTCGACCGCGCCGTTCGGCCCGATCGTGCGGACCATCAACACGTGCCCGCCCTCGCCGACATCGCTGTAGCTGACCGCACCGCCGTCGCAGGGCTCCCACTGGCCGCCGTCGAGCGCACACTCGAAGGTCGTGAAGTCGGGGTTGCCCGGGTCGCCGTAAGTGAAGCTTGCCTCCTCGCTCGATGTGACATCGGCGGGGCACGACGTCAGCTCGGTGTCGATAAACGCGCAGACGTCCTCGTCGACCTCGCCGTCGCAGTCGTTGTCGATCGCGTCGCACAGCTCGAACATCGGCGTTCCTGCCGTCGCATCGCAGCCGTCGGTGCCGTCGGCCAAGCAAACCACGACGCCGCTGGCCTCGCAGGCGCCAACCCCGATCGTGCACGCCTCGCCCAGCGCAAAGTCCTCGTCGAGCTGGCTGTCGCAGTCGTTGTCGAGGCCGTCACAGACCTCCGGGACACCCGGCAAGGCCTCGGCGGTACACACCACGCCCGTCTGCTCAAAGTCGCACACGAACACGCCGAACGCCTCGCACTCCGACTGCCCTGCGCTGCACTCAGCACCCAGCGGGTAGTCTTCGTCGACAGACACGTCGCAGTCGTTGTCGATGTTGTCGCAGAGCTCCGTCGCGCCCGGGAAGATGCTGCCGTCGTCGTCGGCGCAGTCGCCACAGCCCTCGGGGCAGACGCCGGCGCTGATCGTCGCGTCGCAGCCAAGCTCACTGTCGCAGAAGCCGTCACCGTCGTCGTCGCAGCCCTCATCGGCCGCGCCGCTGCAGTCGTTGTCGACGCCGTCGCAGAAGTCCTCTTCACCTGGGTTGAAGTTCTCGTCGGTGTCGTTGCAGTCGCCACAGCCACGCGGGCAGACGTCCAGCGTCACGTTCGCCAGGCACACCAGCGCGTCATCGCAGTAGCCGTCGCCGTCGTCGTCGCAGCCCTCGTCGATGTCGCCGTCGCAGTCGTTGTCGACGCCGTCGCAGCGCTCGACATTGGTCGTGCTCGGGTCCTCGTCACAGACGACGCCTTGGCCGTCGGCAGCGCAGACATACACGCCCGCCTCGCAGGTGTCGGAGTCGTCGCCGTCGCAGCCTTGCCCGACGAGCGGGAAGTCCTCGTCCTCGTCGCCGTCGCAGTCGTCGTCGATGCCGTTGCACATCTCGGCCACAGCGCTGGCAACGGGGTCGCAGGTGTCGACCACCTCGCCGGCTTGGCAGACGCGCTCGCCGATGGCGTCCGCGCAGCGACCGACACCACAGGTCGTCGGCTCGACAACAAAGTCCTCGTCGAACTCGCCGTCACAGTCGTTGTCGATGGCGTCGCAGCCCGCGTCGTCGAAGCTGTAGGTCTCCGGGAAAGCCGCCGAGGCGTACTGCTGCTGGTCGCAAGGCGCCCACTCGCCCGCCTGGCACAGCGACCGAGGCTTCATCGCGCCCGCACAGACGCCCTGGTCCAGCTCGCAGGCTGGCGACGCAAGGTCCGGGTCGTCCGCGTCCACGAGGCCGTCGCAGTCGTTGTCGAGGGTGTCGCAGGTCTCCTCGCCTGGCGTCCCCTCGGTGCAGCTGTCGATCTCCATGCCGGCGACACAGCTGGTCGCTCCCGTCGCTGCGCACTCGCCTTGGCCGCAGCTCGTCGGCAGGGCCATGTAGTCCTCGTCGATCTCGCCGTCGCAGTCATCGTCAACGCCATCACACGTCGCGTCGCCGGCAGATGCCGAGCCCGCGGTGCAGGTGTTCTGCAGCGTGCCGCCCACGCAGATCGTGACGCCCTCGCGCGAGCAGGCGCCCACGCCACAGCTGGTCACCTGCCCCACGTAGTCCTCGTCGACGAGGCCGTCGCAGTCATCGTCGATGCCGTCACAGGTGCTGTCGGCCGCAGCCGCTGCGTCAGGCTCGCACGTGTCGGTCACGTTGCCCGCAATGCACTCGGTGATGCCGCTCGCGAAGCACGCACCGGAACCGCAGCTCGTCGGCTGGCCGACGTAGTCCTCGTCGACCTCGCCATCGCAGTCGTCATCGATCTGGTTGCAGGTGACATCGGGGCCCACGCCCACACCGGGCTGGCACGAGTCGATGACTTCACCCTGGATGCAGAGCGTCTCGCCGTCGGACGCGCAGGCGCCGGTGCCGCAGCTCGTCGGCGTCGGCGCATAGTCCTCGTCGACCAGGCCATCGCAGTCGTCGTCGAGCCCGTCGCACGTCGTGTCGTTGCCCGACGACGGCCCAGGGTTGCAGCTGTCGATGATCTCGCCCGCCTGGCAGGCGGTCGTGCCCGTGGCAGCGCACTGACCGACGCCACAGCTCGTCGGCTCGGCTGCGTAGTCTTCATCGGTCAGCCCGTCGCAGTCGTCGTCGACCCCGTCGCAGGTGCGGTCGCTCGTCGATCCGCCCGCCACGTTGCAGGTATCCACCGCGCTGCCCTGCACGCAGAGCATCTCGCCCTCGGCCATGCATGCTCCAGTTCCGCAGAGGGTCGGCGCGCCAATGTAGTCCTCGTCGACGCGGCCGTCGCAGTCGTCGTCAACGCCGTCGCAGGTCGCGTCCCCAAAGAGCGGTGAGCCAACGATGCAGCTGTCGCCGAGGACGCCGTTGACGCAGCTCGTCACGCCCGTGTCGGCACAGCCGCCCACGCCGCAGGTCGTCGCCTCGGGGATGAAGTCTTCGTCGGTCTGCCCGTCGCAGTCATCGTCAAAGCCGTTGCAGGTGGTGTCCAGGTCGTTGCCGACGCCAGGCACGCAGGTGTCGACCTCGTTGCCAAACACGCACAAGAGCTGCCCCGAGGACTCGCACGCCCCAACCGCACACGTCGTGGGCGTCGCGACGTAGTCGTCGTCGGCAAGCCCGTCGCAGTCGTCGTCGATCAGGTCGCAGTTTGAGTCTGTCGGCGCTGGTGTTCCAGGGCTGCAGCTGTCCTGCACCGCGCCGTTGATGCACGCGGTTGCGCCCTCGGCGCCGCAGGCTCCAACGCCGCACGAGGTCGCTGCGCTCACGAAGTCTTCGTCGGTCTCACCGTCGCAGTCATCGTCGATCCCGTTGCAGGTTGCGTCGTCGACCGCCGAGTTGCCTTGCAGACACGTGTCGAGCGCCTGGCCCTGGACGCACACCAGCTGGCCGTTCGCCGCGCAGGTGCCCTCACCACAGCTCGTGATGGTCGGCATGTAGTTCTCGTCGGTCACGCCATCGCAGTCGTCGTCGATACCGTCGCAGGTCGTGTCGCTCGCACCCGGCGGCAAGGCCGTGCAGCTGTCCATCTCTTCGCCCGCGACGCAGAAGGTCACGCCATTGGCTGCGCACGCGCCGGTGCCGCAGCTCGTCGGCGTCGTCGCGTAGTCCTCGTCGGTCGAGCCGTCACAGTCGTCGTCGACACCATCGCAAGTCGCGTCGTCCGCGCTGGCACCGGCGGTCAGGCAGGTGTCGGTCGGCACGCCGTTGACGCACAGGAGCTTGCCGCCAGACGTGCACGCGCCCGCACCGCACATGGTGTCGGTGACGATGAAGTCCTCGTCGGTCAGCCCGTCGCAGTCGTCATCGATGCCGTCGCAGGTCGCGTCGTTGAAGTTGGGCGTGCCAGGCGTGCAGGTGTCGTTCACCGCGCCCGCCACGCAGCTCGTGATGCCCATTGCCGCGCAGGCGCCGATGCCGCAGCTGGTGGCCACTGGTTCGTAGTCTTCGTCGGAGCTCCCGTCGCAGTCGTCATCGACGTCGTCGCAGGTAACGTCGCTCATGGTCGGACCGCCCGGGTTGCACGAGTCGAACGTCTCGCCCTGGATGCACAAGACCTGCCCGGACTGAGCGCACGCGCCCACGCCACAGTCCGAGTGCAGCGGCACGTAGTCCTCGTCGGTCAGTCCGTCGCAGTCGTCGTCGAGGTTGTCGCAGGTGCCGTCGCCAGCCGCTGGGGCGCCGCTCACGCAGCTATCGACCACGGCGCCGTTGACGCAGGTCGCGAAGCCGTCGCGCACGCACTCGCCCACACCGCAGCTGGTGGCCGAGGTCACAAAGTCCTCGTCGGTGGCGCCGTCGCAGTCATCGTCGATGTTGTTGCAGACCGTGTCGCTCGCAGCTGCGCCACCCGGGTTGCAGGTGTCTTGGGTCGCGCCCTGCACGCAGAGCAGCAGACCTTGGTTCTTGCAGGCGCCCGTGCCGCAGGTGGTGACCGGTGCTGCATAGTCCTCGTCGAGGACGCCGTCACAGTCGTCGTCGATGCCGTCACAGGTGGCATCTGCGGCCGCCGCCGAGCCAGCGCTGCAGCTGTCGAGCACGATGCCGGCAAAGCACGACGTCGCGCCTGCTGCCGTGCACGCGCCCACGCCGCAGCTGGTCACAGCCGACACGTAGTCTTCGTCGGTCAGCCCGTCGCAGTCGTCGTCCACGTTGTTGCAGGTTGCGTCCGAGCCGCCGCTGCCGCCCGGGTTGCACGTGTCGAAGGTCTGGCCCTGCACGCACAGGAGCTGACCGCTCTGGCCGCAGGCGCCGACGCCGCAGGTGGTCTGGGTCGGAGTGTAGTGCTCGTCGACGAGCCCGTCACAGTCGTTGTCGGTGCCGTCGCAGTTGGCGTCGGAGGTCGCGCCGAGCGGCGTGCAGCCGTCGAGCACCTCCCCGCCGACGCAGGACGTGGCGCCGGTCGTCGCGCAACCACCCACACCGCAGGTCGTGACCTCGCTGGCGTAGTCCTCGTCGATCTCACCGTCGCAGTCGTCATCGACTCCGTTGCACGTCGTGTCGTCGGTGCTCGCACCGGCAGCCGCACACGTGTCCACCGGGGCGCCCTGCAGACACACCAGCTGGCCGTTGGCCGAGCACGCGCCGGCCCCGCAGGTGGTCACAGTGGCCGCGTAGTCCTCGTCGAGGGCGCCGTCGCAGTCGTCGTCGATGCCGTCGCAGGTGCTGTCACTCGCTGCTGGCGTGCCCGGGCTGCAGTCGTCGACGACCTCGCCCGCGAAACAGCTTGTGGCTCCGGCCGCGCCGCATGCCCCAACACCGCAGCTGGTCGGTGTCGTTGCGTAGTCCTCGTCGAGCTGGCCGTTGCAGTTGTCGTCGAGTCCGTCGCAGGTGCCGTCCGTGGCGGCCGGCGTTCCGGGCGAGCAGGTATCGACCGTCTCACCGAGCACACACAGGGTCTGGCCGCTCGCGGCGCAGACGCCAACGCCACACGTTGTCGCGGTGGGCGCGTACTCTTCGTCGGTCTGGCCGTCGCAGTCGTTGTCGAGCCCGTCGCACGCCGAGTCGTCGGCGGCAGGCAAACCGGCCTCGCAGGTATCGACCTCGGCGCCGTCGATGCAGGTCGTCGCGCCTTCGTCCGCGCAGGTTCCAGTCCCGCAGCTCGTCGGCACGGACGCGTAGTTCTCGTCGATGTCGCCATCGCAGTCGTCGTCGAACCCGTCGCAGGTAAAGTCACCCGGCGCACCGCTGCCTGGGCTGCAGGTATCGACCGGTGCGCCCTGGATGCACACGAGCTGGCCGGCAGCCACGCAGGCGCCCTGGCCGCAGTTGGTGTCGATCGGCGCATAGTCTTCGTCGATGACGCCGTCACAGTCTTCGTCAAGGCCGTCGCAGGTGGCGTCCTCGGCGGAGGGCGTGCTCGGCGCGCAGGTGTCGACGACCGCACCGCTCTCGCAGGATGTCACGCCAGTGGCTGCGCAGACGCCCACGCCGCATGACGTCGCGACCGCCGCGTAGTCCTCGTCCGTCAGCCCGTCGCAGTCGTCATCGATGCCGTCACAGGTCGCGTCGTCCGCGCTGGCGCCAGCCGCGTCGCAGGTATCGGTCGCGACGCCCTGCAGACACACCAGCGAGCCGGTCGCCCCGCAGGCGCCAACACCGCACAGGGTCGGGGTCGTCTCGTAGTCTTCGTCGAAGGCACCGTCGCAGTCGTCGTCGATGGCGTCACAGGTGGCGTCATCCGCCGCGGGCGTGCCGGCCGCACAGCTGTCGACGACCGCGCCATTCGTGCACGAGGTCGCGCCGCTAGCCGCGCAGGCGCCAACGCCACACGCGGTGGCAACCGGCGCGTATTCTTCGTCGACCGCACCATCGCAGTCGTTGTCGATACCGTCGCAGGTCGCGTCGTCGGCCGCCGGGGTGCCTGGGTTGCACGTGTCCTGGGTTGCGCCCTGGATGCACAAGAGCTGTCCGGCCTGAGCGCAGGCGCCAACGCCACACGACGTGGCCGTCGGCGTGTAGTCTTCGTCGAACGCCCCGTCGCAGTCGTCGTCGACGCCGTCGCAGGTTGCGTCGTTGCCCGCTGGTGTCCCCGCGCTGCAGCTGTTGACCTCGGCACCCGCTACGCAGCTTGTTGTGCCCGTCGCGGCGCATGCGCCCGTGCCGCAGCTCGTGGCTTGCTCCGCGTAGTCTTCGTCGGTCAGTCCGTCGCAGTCATCGTCGACGCCATCACAGGTCGCGTCGGACGTGGCGCCCGAGCCGGCGTTGCACGAGTCGACCGTGCTGCCCTGCACGCAGAGCAGCGTACCAGCGGCCGCACAGGCGCCAGTACCGCAGCTGGTCGCGGTGCCGGCGTAGTCCTCGTCGGTGATGCCGTCGCAGTCGTCGTCGACGCCGTCGCAGGTCGTGTCTGCGCCTGCGGGCGTGCCGGCGCTGCAGGAGTCCACGACGTCGCCAGCGACACACGAGGTCACGCCGGCCGCGCCGCACGCTCCGGTGCCGCAGGTGGTTCCGACGGCGATGTAGTCCTCATCGGTCTGACCGTCGCAGTCGTCATCGATGCCGTCACAGGTGGCGTCGTCACTGCTGGCGCCAGCGGCGCTGCAGGTATCGACCTCGTCGCCCTGAACGCACACGAGTTGGCCGCCTGCGCTGCACGCGCCTGCGCCGCAGGTGGTCGCCGTGGCGGTGTAGTCTTCGTCGGTCGAGCCGTCGCAGTCGTCGTCGACATTGTCGCAGGTCGCGTCCGCGCCAGCCGGTGTTCCCGGTGCGCACGTGTTGCCGGTGATCCCGCCGCTGCAGGTCGTGGTTCCCGTCGCCGCGCAGGCACCCACACCGCAGGCCGTGGCCGTGGGCTCGAACTCGTCGTCGATCTCCCCGTCGCAGTCATCGTCGATGTTGTTGCAGGTCGTGTCCGTAGCCGAGCCTGTGCCGGCGCTGCAGGTGTCGACCAGCTGACCGGAGACACAGAGGTTCTGGCCCGCCGCCGCGCAGGCTCCGACCCCGCAGCTCGTGGCCGTGGGGGCGTAGTCCTCGTCCAGCTGTCCATCGCAGTCGTCGTCGACCGCGTCGCAGGTTGCGTCGAAGTTTGCCGGGGTGCCAGCCGAGCAGCTGTCGACCTCGGAGCCGGCGACACACGAGGTCGCACCCGCGGCCGCGCACGCACCCGTCCCGCAGGAGGTGGCGATCGAGACATAGTCTTCGTCGGTCTCGCCGTCACAGTCGTCATCGAAGCCGTCGCACGTGGTGTCGGTAGCGGAGCCAGCGCCGGCCGCGCAGGTGTCGGAGGTGGCACCCTGGATGCACACGAGCTGACCGCTTGCGGCGCACGCGCCCGTGCCGCAGCTCGTAGCGGTGGTGGCGTAGTCCTCGTCGAAGAGCCCATCGCAGTCGTCGTCGACGTTGTCGCACGTGGCGTCGTCGGCGGCCGGCATCCCCGCCGTGCAGCTGTCGCTGATGGTGCCGCCGCTGCAGAAGGTGGTGCCGTTGGAAAGGCAGGCGCCCACGCCGCAGCTGGTGACGGTCTGGACATAGTCCTCGTCGATCTCACCGTCGCAGTCGTCGTCAACGCCATCACAGACCGCGTCGCCGGTGCCGGCAGCGCCTGCCACGCAGGTGTCGACCTCCGAGCCTGACACGCAGAGCTTCTGGCCGGAGCGCTCGCACGCGCCGATGCCACAGCTGGTCGCAGTGGCCGTGTAGTCCTCATCGGTCACGCCATCGCAGTCGTCGTCGATGCCGTTGCAGCTGGCGTCCGAGCCCAGCGGCGAGTCGGGGGTGCAGCTGTCGACCACCGCGCCGTCGACGCAGGACGTCGCGCCCGTCTGGCCACAGCCGCCCACACCGCATGACGTCGCGACCGGGGCGTAGTCTTCATCGGTCAGTCCGTCGCAGTCGTCGTCGACGCCGTCGCAGGTCGCGTCATCGGCGCTGCCGCCGGCCGCGGTGCACGTGTCGGTCGGGGCGCCGGAGACACAGAGCAGCTGGCCTGTGGCCGTGCATGCCCCAGCCCCGCAGTTCGTGGCGGTCGCAGCGTAGTCTTCGTCAAAGGCGCCGTCGCAGTCGTCGTCGACGCCATCGCAGGTGGCGTCGCCTGCGGCGGGGGTGCCCGACATGCAGCTGTCGCTCTCTGCCCCGTTGATGCAGGCCAGCGTGCCGGTCGCCGCGCAGGCCCCCACGCCACAGCTGGTGGCGGTGTCGACGTAGTCTTCGTCGGTCGAGCCGTCGCAGTCGTTGTCGGCCCCGTCACAGAGGGCGTCGTCGGCTGCCGGAGAGCCAGGCGCGCAGGTGTCTTGGGTCGCGCCGGCCACGCAGAGGAGCTGACCGGTGTCGGCACAGGCTCCGACGCCGCATGAGGTTGCGGTCGGCGTGTAGTCCTCGTCGGTCGATCCGTCGCAGTCGTTGTCGACGGCGTCGCAGGTCGCATCACTGGCGGCCGGCGAGCCGGGGTTGCAGCTGTCGGTCTCGCTGCCGCTCACGCAGGCGGTGGCGCCCGTTGCCGAGCACGCGCCGGTGCCACACGACGTTGGCGTCGACGCGTAGTCCTCGTCGGTCGAACCGTCGCAGTCGTTGTCGACGGCGTCGCAGGTCGCGTCATCGCTGGCCGCGGTGCCCGCCACGCAAGTGTCGAGGGTCGAGCCGCTCACGCACAAGAGCTGGCCGCTGCTGGCGCAGGCTCCAACACCGCATGACGTGGCCGTCGGCGAGTAGTCTTCGTCGAACGCCCCATCGCAGTCGTCGTCGACGCTGTCACAGGTCGTGTCGCTGGCGGCGGGCGTGCCGGGGCTGCAGCTGTCTTGCTCGACGCCGGCAACGCAGCTGGTCGCGCCGGTCTCCGCGCAAGCTCCTACGCCGCAGCTGGTCGCCACCGCGGCGTAGTCCTCGTCGAAGCTACCGTCGCAGTCGTCATCGACCGCGTCGCACGTCGCGTCGCTCGCCGCTGGGGTACCCTCGCTGCAGGTGTCCACGACCGAGCCGTTCACGCAGAGGTTCTGTCCGTTGGCTGCGCACGCGCCCGTCCCGCAGCTCGTCGTCGTCGGGCTGTAGTCTTCGTCGGTCTGTCCGTCGCAGTCGTCGTCGATGCCGTTGCAGCTCGTGTCGGTGGACGGCCCAAAGGAGCCCGGGTTGCAGCTGTCGACCACGGCGCCGCTGACGCAGCTCGTGCTGCCGCTCGCCGCACATGCGCCGGTGCCGCAGCTGGTGGCGACAGACACGTAGTCTTCGTCGGTCTGTCCGTCGCAGTCGTTGTCGATGCCGTCGCAGGTCGCGTCGTCGGACGAGCCGCCGGCGGCGTTGCAGGTGTCGACCACCGCGCCGCTGACGCAGAGGTTTTGCCCCGTGGAGCTGCAGGCACCCGCGCCGCAGGTCGTGTTGGTCGCGGCGTAGTCTTCGTCGGTGTCGCCGTCGCAGTCGTTGTCGATGCCGTCGCAGGTCGCGTCGCCGCTGCCCGGCGCTCCTGGGCTGCAGCTGTCGCTGACGACACCGCTCGAGCAGCTTGTCATCCCGGTGGCCCCACAGGCGCCGACCCCGCAGGAGGTGGCAACGGCCGCGTAGTCTTCGTCGGTCGAGCCGTCGCAGTCATTGTCGATGTTGTCGCAGCTGGCATCGGCCGCCGCAGGGGTGCCGGGGTTGCAGGTGTTGGTCGTGCTGCCCTGGACGCAGAGCAGCTGGCCGGTGGAGCCGCAGGCGCCTTGGCCGCAGGAGGTGGCGGTCGGGATGAAGTCCTCGTCGATCTGACCGTCGCAGTCTTGATCGACACCGTCGCAGCTGGGGTCGTTTGCCCCTGGGGTGCCGGGGCTGCAGTTGTCGACGACCACGCCGCTTGTGCAGACCTCGACGCCGGTCGCGCCACAGGCTCCGACGCCGCAGCTGGTCGCGCCGCCGACATAGTCCTCGTCGAAGTCGCCGTCGCAGTCATCATCAACGCCGTCGCAGGTGGGGTCGTTGAGCGGACCGTTGAGCGAGCGGCAGCGCCAGCCGCCCGATCCGTCGCACTCGACCACGCCGCAGCCGCCGGTCGGCGCTTCGCAGCTGTCGCCAAGCTGGAAGACGTCGCCGCCGACAACCCACTCGTCGACATCGCCGTCGCCGTCGTTGTCGACGCCGTCGCACTTCTCGGGGTCGGCTGGAACGGTGACGGTCCAGCAGTGCAGGACCGGGCAGTCGTCGTCGCTGACCTGCACGCAGACCTTGTGCTCACCTACGTCTGCCGGCGTTGGGGTCCAGCAGGTGTTGCCCGTTGCGTTGACGGTCATGCCGGTGGGACCGGCGACCAGGGCGAAGTTGAGCGGGTCGCTGGTGCCGGGGTCGGTCGCGTTGATGTCGTAGCAGTAGAGCTCGTCCTGGCCGGCGATGGTCGGCGCCGTCGTGGTGACGGTGGGGCAGACGTTCTCGACGACGCAGGCGGCGCACTTCTCGGTCTTGTCGCCTTCGTCGTCGGTGACCTCGACGCAGTACGTCACGGTCTCGTCTTGGGGCCGGACCTTGCCGGTCATGGGCGTGGCGCCGCTCGAGGTCTCGAACGTGCCGTCACCGTCGAGATCCCAGAGGTAGGTGTGGGTATCGAGCACGCCAGGATCGTTGTCGGCGGCGGTGTACGTCACGAGATCGCCCTCTTTGGCCGTCCCGCCACCGGGACCTGCGCACGAGGTCGTGGGAAGTGGCGCGAGGTTGTTGACCTTGACGTCGATGTCCTCGGTTGCGGTGCCGGTGGTGCTGGTGGCGGTGAAGGTCGCCACGTAGTCGCCGTCTTCGACGTAGGCGTAATCCCAGCAGACAACCTTGTTGGCGGGGATCGTCTCGGTCACGACCGCCGTCGGGTCGTTGGGGTCGTTCCAGTCAAAGACGATGTCGACGGTGGCGGCCGTGTCTTCAACGAACGCGCAGGTGGTGGTCTCTGTGCCCTCGTTGCCGCAGATGCCGATGACCTCTGGCACGGTGTACGAGATGCAGACGACGCGCTCTTCATCGAGGGTGAAGTTGGTGCCGCCGCCGAAGTAGTACTGCCACTCGTCTTGGTCGCCGGTCCACTTGTCGACCTTGAGGCAGATCTCCCAGTCGGCGTCGACCGGAATCCCATCGATGACGCCGCCGTCGGTGTTGTTGGCGTAGCGCCAGTCCCCGACGAAGTTGCCGTTGGTGAGCTCCTTGAACTCGCCACCGTCGTCAGAGACGCCGACGTAGGCTGGAGCCGGCACGCCCGTGACGGTCATGTCGACCTCGGCGAGGCCTTGCTGGCCGGGTGGGTTGTCGATGCCGTGGGTCAGGATCAGCGACAGGTTCTCGGCGACTCCTGGCGTGACGTCCCGATAGAAGAAAAAGAGGCTGCGGCCTGCCTGCTCAAAGCCCGTGTGGGACGAGGCCGACCGGAAGTCGTAGAACTCCACCGCCGTCTCGAGACGCTCGACCGCTGGTGCGGTGAAGAGGATGTTGGTCGGGTCGTCCTGGTAGTACACCTGGAACGTCTGGAGGCTCACGTTGATGTTTGGAGCCGCAAGAGCGACAGGAGCCACGAGTAGCGACGCGATGAGCGTAGAGGCGAACAGACGGGTGTGCATACAGACCTCGGGTGCACGCAGCGCAAAAAAGCACTGCATTCCCTCGGTCGGCTAGTTGCGCTCAGACCTTTGGTCGGTTTTCAAGATCGTCGACACTGCCCGCCCAAAAATCGAATGGCGACGGGATCCTAACTGCCTCGTTAAACCTCAGGTCAGGGCGATCGTCAGCGATCCCTGTTCACTGTAGCGAGAACGTCAGCGGTCCCTGGATGGTTAGGCAGCTGCCGCCCGGCACAGGCGTGGACACATAGCCGCTGTCAATCGTGACTTCATCGAGCTGGACGTTCTGGATGACCACTCCCGACGGGTCGTCGTTGGGGTTGCTACCGCCGGGCACAACGACGGTTCCTGACGTGCCGAAGTACTGGCGCGTCGCCCCTGCAGCATCGACCGTCAGGAGCACGCACTGTGAGCAGGTCTGGTAGTTGTCGTTGTCGCCTTCGCCCAGCTGGAACGTGCCGGTGTCACTGGTCCAGAACTCGAGCGCGAAGACATCGTTGTCGCCCGCTGCGCCAAGCGGCGGTGAGACACTCTGAGTCTCAAAGATGGAGCCGGTGCCAGCGAGCACCGTTCCAACCGTCACGGGCGCGCATGTCGCTGGGGCTTCGCACTGGTTGGTTCCCCCGCAGATCTGACCAGCAGGGCAGCTTCCGCAGGTTCCGCCGCAGCCATCGCTGCCGCAGACCTTGTTGGTGCAGTCCGGCACGCAACCGCCCATCGTCAGCTGGGCCGTGCCAATGGTGAGGCAGTCGCCGCCAGGCACGGGCGTCGAGACAAAGTCTTGGTCGACGGTGACCTCCACGAGCGTGACGTTGGTGAGCGAGCCGCTGACGCCTGCGGGGTCGAGGGGCGGGGCGTTCAGGAGCACCGATCCGCTCTGCTGGAAGAACTGCTTCACGCTCGAGCCGTCGTCGGAGTCCACGTCTTGGAACACGCGGACGCACTGGTTGCAGGTCGCGTAGCTGCTGTTGATCGGGCTCGCGAGGTCAAAGACGCCGGGGTCGTTGCTGTAGAACTCAAGCTGGAGCATGTCGTCATTGGGTCCGCCAATGGGCGACACGCCGAGGGTCCGAAAGAGGCTACCGAGGCCGGCCGCTTGCAGATCGCCGGTGATCGCCAGCGGCGTGCACGCCGTGCCCCCACCGCCGGCACACTGGCCCGCTCCGTTGCAGTCGTCCCCGACAGGGCATGAGCCGCAGCTACCGCCGCAGCCGTCGTTTCCACAGACCCGGCCGAGGCAGTTCGGGGTGCACCCTTGACCGGTGCAGATCCCAGCGCTGCTGCAGACCTGGCTGCCTGGGCAGCTGCCACACACACCGCCACATCCATCGTCGCCGCAGTTCTTGCCGGCGCAGCTAGGCGTGCAGCCGCCGCCGCCCTGGCACTGCCCCGTCGCCGTGCAGCTCTCGCCGGCTTGGCAGGTGCCACAGACGCTTCCACAGCCGTCGCTTCCGCACTGCTTACCGGCACAGTCCGGGCTGCAGACGCCGCCCTCACACTGGCCGGTGCCGCCGCAGACTTGACCGTTCGGGCAGGTACCACAGACGCCGCCGCAACCGTCGCCGCCGCAGTTCTTGCCTGTGCAGTTGGGCGTGCAGCTGCCCTGGCACTGACCCGCTGGGGTGCAGTTCTGGCCTGGCTCGCAGTTGCCGCACTTGCCGCCGCAGCCGTCGTTTCCGCAGACCCGGTTGGCGCAATCAGGCGTGCAGCTCCCGACGCTCTCGCACTTGGTGCCGTCGGCACTGCAGACGGACGGTGAGGCGCAGATGCCGCAGCTTCCGCCGCAGCCGTTTGGTCCGCAGAGCTTGCCGGCACAGCTCGGTGTGCACTGAGACTCGCACACGCCGCCGCTACAGGTGTCGCCATTGGCGCAGATGCCGCAGCTCCCGCCACAGCCGTCGCCGCCGCAGTTCTTGCCGGCGCAGTTGGGCGTGCACCCCGCCTCACAGATGCCGCTGAAGTTGTTGCAGCTCTGGCCAGCACCGCAGACGCCACAGCGTCCGCCGCACCCGTCATCACCACACTGCTTGCCCGCACAGTTGGGCTGGCAGCTGTTGGAGCATGAGCCGAGGGCGCTGCAGGTCGAGCCTGCGGGGCACTGCCCACAGAGGCCGCCGCAGCCGTCGCCGCCACACTGCTTGCCGGCGCAGTTGGGGTTGCAGCCGCCGTTGCTCACGCAGATGCCAACCGGTCCGCACTGCAGGAGGCCAGGGCATGTGCCACAGGTGCCGGCGCAGCCATCGGATCCGCACTGTTTGCCAGCGCAGTCTGGGACGCAGAGCCCGGTGTCGTTTCCGGCATCGATGCCGATGTCGTCACTGCCCCCGCCGTCGTCGCCGCAGCTCGCAAGCCCCAAGGCAAAAACTGCCAGCAACACCGCGCCCATCGTCGTCATGACCTGTTTCATCTAACGTCCCCACGTCCATTCCGGTCGCAACCTACACGTACGGGCGCGTTGATGGCAAAGTCTCCAGGTATCGATCCCGTGGATCGCAGGCTCCACAACGACTTCCCGATCGCTTCTCAAGGAATCCGGCCCGCGGGTCGATGATTATAAAGACACCCACATCAGCACCGCATGACAGTCTCCTAGGTTTCGCCCGATGGACCTCGCCAATCGCAACTTGCTCGACACAGCAACACTCGCCCGCATTGCGCCGAGCATGCTGCTCGACGTGATCAACGCGCTGCCGCAGCAGATTGCCGTCATCGACAGCAACTGTGACGTCGTGTTCGTCAACTCGGCATGGCGCCATTTCAGCAGCGACAATGGTGGTGATGCCGACAAGAGCTGGGTCGGCGCCAACTACTGTGACCACGTCGGCGACGCCGACCTCGCCGAGCGGATCCGCGCGGTTGCACAGGGCCGAGCCGACCGCTTTCGCATCGAGTACCCGTGCGACAGTCCTGCGAAGGCGCGCTGGTTTTTGATGGAGACATCGCCGCTGGCGAATGGCGGCGCCGTGGTCACTCACCTCGACATCAGCGACCGCAAGAAGATCGAGCAGGAAGCGGGGCGCGCGGCCCTCGAAGACCGTCTGACAAAGCTCCTGAACCGGCGCGGACTCGAAGACGCCTTTGAGTCGATCAGCCTTGCTGGCGATGCGTACGCGCTCTTCATCGACTGTGATGACTTCAAGCGCATCAACGACACCTTCGGCCATGCGGTCGGCGACGTCGTGCTCAGAGCGACCGCCGACCAGCTCAAGGCCGTTCTGCGCAACACCGACATCATCTGTCGCCTAGGCGGCGACGAGTTCTTGGTGTTGCTGCCTGAGGCAAGCCGGAACCACGCCTACCTGGTCGCCGAGAGAATCCGTGCCCTCTTTGAGGCTCGCCCGATCGCTGAGTCCCAGCAGCCGATCACGATGACGCTTAGCATCGCGCTCACCCAGGTCGTCGCGAACATGCTCAGCGTCGACGATCTGGTCCGCACGGCTGCGTCCGCGCTCCAGGTCGCAAAGCGCAACGGCAAAAACCGCGTCTTCGCCCAAGACAGCATCGCGCCGGAGCTGACCCGGGTCAGCATCGTGAACATGCTCGGCAGCGCGGACGGTTTCGACGCGCTAGTGCAGCCGGTCATCGATCTCAAGACCAACGGCGCTGTGGCCTATGAGTTTCTGTCGCGCTCACGACGCGAAGAGTGCATCGGACCCCAGGACTTCTTTCGTATCGCAGAAGCAGCGGGCGCGCTCACGCGTGTGGACATCGCCTGCTTGATGGCTGGCGTGCGCGCGGCGAGCGGGCTGCCAAACGAGATCGTCCGGCACTACAATCTCTTTCCCTCGACCTTGATGACGGTCGCCCCGGAGCGAATCGCCTACATCCTGAGTGCAGCGGGTCCGCTGACGTCGATCTGCATCGAGCTGAGCGAGCAGCAGCTCATCGGTGACCCATCGCCGCTCAATGCCCGGCTTGCCCCGCTGAGGCAACGGGGTGTGCGGTTCGCCATCGATGACGTGGGCTTTGGGCGCAGCTCGGTCGAAAACCTCATCGAGCTTGAGCCGGAGGTCATCAAGATCGACCGTCGTGTGGTCGATGGGATCGCCACCAACGACGCGCTCAAGCAGTCGTTTGACCGCGTCGCCAGCCTCGCCCACGCCCTTGGCGCGCTCTGCATCGCCGAGGGGGTCGAGCGAGAGGCCGACGGCGCCGTGCTGCTCGACTGCGGCGTTCACCTCGCCCAAGGCTACTTCTACGGCCGTCCGACCGGCGAGAAGTGGTGGAAGCACTGACGCCGGGGCTGTGCAACGCCGCTACTTGCGTGAGCAGGTGCGGTGGCTCTCAGGCGAGCGTCGGTGGTCTTCGTCGTCTTCGTCGGTGCACGTGTCGCGGATGAGCTGCTTAAGCGACGAGACCTCATCCCACGTCAGCGCCATCGACGGGTAGACCATCGGAACGTCGCCTGTGCCGTTGGTGATGGTGTCGAGCAGGCTCAGGTAGTGGCCTTCGGCTTCGCCCGTCTGCCAGATGACGCCAAAGTTGGTGATGAAGTCGGCCACCAACGTGCCGTAGCGGGCGGCGTCATAGAACACCATGTTCTCAAGGGTGTTGTGCTCAGCATTGTCCGACAGGTTGTAGCTGCCTGACGCGACGATCGTGTCGTCGACGATGATGTATTTGTGGTGCATCTGCTCGGCGTAGCTGTAGTGCCACCGGTAGCTGTAGTGCTTGAAGCGGAGCTCGGCGCCAGCGAGGTGCAGCGGGTAGCTGTAGTAGAACCCTTTGTCCTGGCAGTCCTGCTGCTTGGCCTCGCTCGTGCCAGCCGCCACCAGGCACTCGGCGAGCGCATCGAGCTGATATTGATGGGTGCCGGCGCTGATGAACTCTTGGCCGTCGAGGTAGATCTGAACGCGCACGCCGCGGACGATCGCGGCCTCGAGGGCCTCGGCAACGGGCCGCGAGCGAAGGTGGCCGCTGGCAACCTTGATCGTGTCCTGAGCGCTGTCGACAAGCGCCACAATGGCGTCAGCAATCTCGTTGCGACCGCGCACGACCGAGAAGGTTGGTCCGTAGGTGTTGGACCACTTGATCTGAAAGTTGGCCGAGGTGAACGAGACGTCCACGCCTTGATCGTCGGGGATCGCGGCGTCCGCGATCGTCATCGTTGTCTCCGGCGCGAACGTGTCGTCCCAGATGAAGTCTCGCGAGTTCTCCCACATGTGGTTGAACTCCTGCTGAAAGCGCAGCGCAAGCTCCGGGCTTCCGCTGACGACCGTGGTGTTCTCGTCGTAGCGCGTGGCGGCCGAGCTCGAGAGGTTGGCGCTGCCTGTCAGCAAGCGCGCACTGACCGCATCCATGAGGCGGGTCTGGGGGCCGTCAACCAGCACGAACTTGTGGTGCATGATCTTGTTGATGTAGCGGACATCGACGCCCTCGTCTTCGAGCGCCGCGGAGCTTGTGCCAGCGGGGTCTTTGTGGTCGCCGTTGGCGCTCTCGAAGATGAAGCGCACCTTGACGCCGCGCCTGATCGCACGGCCGAGCGCCTCGCGGATCGAGGTGACGCGGAAGCTGTACATGGCGACGTCCACCGACTGCTCGGCGCCGTCGATGAGGGCCTCCGCGGCGGCAACGTGGCTGGTGTCCCAGGCTTGGGGTGAGAAGATCACTCGAGCGTCGGGGTAGCCCGTCAGGCTCGCGCACCGGTCACGGACCATGCCCTCAAGCTGCTCAAAGCTGCGCGATCCGACCCACGGCACCTTGTCGACGGCCTCCAGATCGGTGAAGAGAACGTCATCTTCCGTCCCGGCGACCCCGTCGTCACCATCGCGGGCGGCCACAATGCGCTTGGCCGCGCGGGTGTTGACACCGCCGGTCTTGAGCGCGTCGACGGTGGTCGTGATGTCATTGACCAGCAGCAAGATCCCGTCTTGGTGGCACGGGTCAAACGCTTGGTCGGCCTTGCCGGCAAGCGCGGAGCTGTTCTCCTCGTCGCCGTCAGGTGCTGCCTCGGTCGAGTCACAGCCCGCAAACACCACCGCACCTGCCAAGAGGGCATGCTGGAACGTGTGTCGTAAGAGCTTCATGGCGACCCCTTGAGTGCGAGAACAATCGTGCGTGCGACCGGCGATACCGAGTCAAACCCGGCTTGTCGAGGATACGGACCGAACGTCGGAGACGAGGCTGTCGAGGCGTTGTTGAGGGCGATGCATGGCAGTGAGCTGGAGGGGCTTCGAGGGGTATGGGTAGGGGTATGGGTAGGGGTATGGGTAGGGGTAGGG
>CALHXW010000316.1 GCA_938040325.1 uncultured bacterium
GAGGTTAGGGCGTGTACGCCGAGTATCCGAACGAGCGCTGGATGCCGTGCAGCATCCCCTTGGCAACGGTCTTGCGCTTGGCGCTCGTGTTGATCTTGGCAGCGTCGGTGGTGTTGTCCATGAAGACCGGGAAGACCCAAACTGACGGCATGGTCGACGTCGTCAGCGTGGTGAACGTGCTGGTCTTGACGCCACGGTTGTTGAGCCCAATCTCAGCGTGGACTTCCTCCTGGATACGCGCAGCGAAGTCGACCCAAGCGGCCGTGGACGTGGCCTTGCGGTGCGTCTCGGTGCCTGAGGCAGAGTTGCCGCAGCAGCCGTTGACCGCGATGGTGATCATACGGTCTGCGCCCGCGTTGTTGCAGGTTGCCGTGCGTGCCGACTGCGATGGATTGCTCGTCGCGGTCCGGGTCAGCACAACGCTCCAGGTGCCGCCTCCCTGAGGCTTGTTGGTGTCGTCTTCGAGCCAGGTCTTGAGGTGCTGCGCCATGTCCCACGTCACGTCTTTGCCGATGAGGCCGTTTACTGCCGGCCCAGGTGAGTTCACGCTGTAGGCGGGATCGATGCAGATCTTGCGGGTGGGCTGGGTGATGCATGCGCCGCTCGCGCACCCCATCGGGCAATCTGTGCACGATGCGTTGCCGCCGCCGCTGCAGAGGTTTCCTGAGCCACAGGCCTCCGAGTTCGCCCAGGCCGACCACTTTAGGTTCGCGCTGCCGCAGTTCGCCGTGGTCCCCGTGCAGTACTTAAAGCGCTGTCGCTGCTGAACGGTGCCGCTGCAGGTTCCGCTGCAGCGCTTCTCCGTCGTCGTCGCCGTGTCGCTGCACTTCTTGGTCCCCGCCTCGTAGGCGCAACCGTTGGACTGACAGCATGCCTGGGCTGGATCGCAGAGCTGGCCTGGCCCGCTGCACGCCGTCCACGACCCAGCCGCGCAGCTGCGGGTGCCGTTGCCACACTGGCCTGCGCAGCTCTCGCTGATGCCATCGGTCGAGCCGTCGCAGTCGTTGTCGAGGTTGTCGCAGGTCTCGGTCCCACCGGGGTTCACGGTCGGCTCGGTGTCGTCGCAGTCGTTGCCGCCGCTTGGGCACTCGGGGCTCCCAGCGAAGGTCATGTCGATGTCGCAGTAGCCGTCGCCATCGTCATCACAGCCCTCGTCGATGACGCCGTTGCAGTTGTCGTCGGCGCCGTCGCAGAGCGTCTCCGACGACTGCCCCGAGCCGCCTTCGCAGATCACCGAGGCGCCATCGGGCGCGCACACCGTCAGGCCGTCCATGCAGCCCCCCGCGTCCGCAGCACACGCGACGCCCACATCGAAGCCTTCATCGATCTCGCCGTCGCAGTTGTCGTCGAGCCCGTTGCAGAGCTCGGGCTGGGGCTCGGGCGCATCGCACTCCGACAGGCCGCCAGGGCCGCAGGAACGCTCACCATCGCAGTCACTGGCTCCCTCGACAAAGCAGGTGGTCGCGGCGCCCAGCGAGATGGCGACCTCGCTGCAGTCGCACGAGCCCGCGTCGGGCAAGCACTGCTTGGTGGCGTCGTCGCCGCTGCCGAGCGTGTAGCACGTGTAGTCGGTCGGACAGGTGTCGCCATCACCGCAGGGCGCTCCGCAGAAGCTCCCGTCGAAGCCAAAGTCGATGCAGCGGGAGCCGACCTCCGCGCAGTCCGTGTTGGTCCGGCACGGGGAGCAAAGAACCGCAAACGGCGGGATGCAGATGTTGAATCCATCGGCGACGCTGGCGCAGCGGTTGCCGTTTGTGCACGTGGTGTTGCACGGCTCGGCGCAGATCGAGCCGAGCACGGTCGTCGCGCACGTCAGACCATCGGCGCATCCTCCATCGCAGCCGCAGCCGGGTCCGCCCGCGTCATCGCAGGCCAGACCCCAGGGGCTATCCACCGTTGGCCCGCTCGTGTCGGTCGCGTCGGCCGCGTCGACCAGGGAGCCGGTGTCTCCTAGCTCGCTGGTGTCGCTCACCGCATCGCCGAGCGTGTCGTTGTCGACCGTGTCGAGCCCGCCGGTGTCCGCTGGGGTTGTGTCTTCGCCCAACGTGTCGGGCGCTGGAGCCGTGTCGGCGACGCTCGTGTCGTCTGCGGCGTCAGCATCCAGCGACGTGGTGTCGAACTCGAAGAGCGTGTCCGGAGTCAGGATGTTGGACGTGTCTTCCGGGTCCGAGCTGCGGTGCTTGTCATCGAAACATCCCGCGAGCACGACACAGCCAACGACGCCCGCAATCTTCAACCTACTCATCTTCAACCACCCTGATTGGTCTCACGTTCTTATGTGCGCGTGCCACGCGACGCCGCACGCCGAAGAGCCCTAGCGCCGACAGCCACCACAGCAGTCCGCCGGTGCCGCCAGCGGCACCGCACCCCTCGACGTCTCGCTTCTTCTCGCTCTGTTGATGCGAGACGGTCACCTCGCCGACCCTGCCGCTGACGCCGTCATCGACGCCGTCGGGTCCGCCACCGTCGCTGCCGCCAGTCGTGTCAGCGTCGCCCGCGCCACCGCTGCAGTCGGCACTGAGCTCGCAAGGGCCCCAGGCGCCGCTATCGTCACAGGACCGGCTGCCGTGCTCGCAGCCAAACGCCGCGCCGTTGACAATGCAGGGCCCGGTGCTGCCCGGTAGGCAGGCCACGCCACATGCGCCGTCTTCGTCGACGTCTCCATCGCAGTCGTCGTCGATGCCGTTGCAGGTCTCGGTCTCGCCCTCGGGCAGCTCGGCGTCGCACAAGACCGCGCCGCCCTCGCCGCAGACGAAGACGCCCGTCGCCAAGCAGCTGCCAGCCCCGAGCGTGCACGCCTCCCCGACCGGAGAGTCTTCATCGGTCTCGCCATCACAGTCATCGTCGAGCCCGTTGCAGACTTCGGCAGAGGCCTGGCCAGCAGCTCCAGCGCACTCAGTCCCCGAGCCATCCGGCGTGCAGACTTGGCTACCGCTGACGCTGCAGGCGCCCTCGCCAACCGCACACGGCGAACCCACACCGAAGCCCTCGTCGACCTCGCCGTCGCAGTTGTCATCGCGACCGTTGCAGACCTCGGTGGCGCCTGGGTTCACGAAGGCATCGCCATCGTCGCAGTCGTCGCCTGGGCTGCCCAGGTACCCATCATCATCGCCGTCGCCAGTGGTCAGGGCCGCGGCGTTGATGGCCTTGAGCTCCGCGACGTCATACCACTCGGTGGACGTCAGCGAGGGGTCGAGCCGGAGCTTCGTGACCGTCCCAGACCACGCTGGGACGTCGGACATGTCGACCTTGACGACGTGAAACTCGCCGTCGCCGACGGTGAGAAACTCTTTAGACTTCGACTCTGTCCAGGTGTTGTCAGCTGCGGTGCGGAAGTAGAGGCGCGACACCTGGTCGCCGTTGTAAGTTCGCACCTCAAGCTGGATAGCCTTCTTCTGGGCGGCGTTGATCGACGCCTTGGGACCAATCGCGTAGGGGTCGCCGCCCGCCTGCTTCAGCGCCAGCGCACCAGCGACGGTGTTGACAGCGACCTCGTTGAGGCCGTTTCCAGCGGTCCAGCCTTCGGTCTCGGCTGCGGTGTTGGCCTCGAACTCCCAGCGGTCGAGCGCGTACACGTCATGCTGCTTGTAGGCGCGCAGGTTCTTGTTGGGCACGTTGGTCTCGGCCGTGTCGCTCCAGCTCGTCTTCTCCGAGTACCAGCCTGGAACGTGCCAGACCCAGGCGCGAACATCGGGATGGTCGACCTTGCCGATCGAGTAGCGCTTGGCCCGGACCGTCAGCTCGATTTTTTTGGACTCGCCGGGGCTCATCGCGTTGAGGCGGTAGCGGCCAGAGGTCGGCGGGGAGCTATGGCTTGGGTTTGCGGCCAGCCCGTTGGCGTCGTTGACGACCCAGGTCGCGCCGTTCTTGGCAGGCCAGTCGGAGTAGATCGTGTAGGCCGTCGCCTCGAGGTAGGGGCTCTCGAGCCAGACCCCCACATGGACGTCCGAGGCGACCTTCGCGCCGGCAGCGTTCTTCACGATGACGCGCACCTTGAAGGTCTGGCCTTCGTAGGCATCGAGGATGCCGTTGGAGTCACCCTCGGGTCGGATGTCGGCCGCCTGTCCAGACGGCGGAAGGTGCTCAACCTTGATGGTGATGTTGGGATGGGCGGTGGGCGTCGGGGTGGTGCCGCCGCCGCTGCAGGCGCCAGCGTCCACCTGCTGCAAGTACGGAAAGGGGTCGACGCCCGCGGTGTAGGTGCCCGGAAAGATCGAAAAGTGGATGTGGGACTGGGTTCCCTGGGCGCTGCCTGTGTCGCCAACGGTGCCGATAGGATCGCCCGCCTGTACGTTCTTGCCGACAAACAGACCGCTCGCAAATGAGTTCAGGTGCGCGTGATAGTAGTACCAACCGCAGCCGTCTTTCACGGTGACGTTGTTGCCGCCGATCGACGTCGTCGAGACATTGGTCACCACACCGCTGACCGGCGACACGGCCGGCGCGCCCTTCGCCGAGAAGAGGTCGTTGCCGTAGTGCTGGCCGCCGATCCAGTCGCTGTTGTCCGGCGAGCTGGCAGGGTGCGCGCCGCAGGTGAAGTTGAGCGCGTTGGGGTCCCAGCCACCGTTGTGAGGCCCGGCGATCGGATAGCGCTGCAGGCTTGGGTTGCAGGTCACACCGCTGCTCTCGGTCGTGAGTTGGTCGATGATCGGCGCGTCGACAGCGTGATCGAAGACCTGCTCGAAACCTGCCTCGTCGCAGCCGGCTGACCACAACAGGGCTGCAGCAGACGCGATGACGCCAGCGGCTCGCCGAGACACACGGCGAACACGCGGCGCTTGCCTCGCCCTTGCTGTGCGGGCGTGGACCGCTGGACCAGGACGGTTCGGTCGAAGCTCTCGCGGTTCGTGACGGGCGTTCATCAGCACCGAGCTAGAGTAACGGCTCGCGGTCCTGAACACCACGGCTTTGAAGCCCGAGCCACGCCGCCGAGTCGCGTTGGATCGAGCCTAGACCCAAATCAGGCGCTGTTTTCGAGCGAGGCAAAGGCGATGCGCTTGCCAGCGGTGTCGGCTGGACGAAGGCGATGCGTGCATCGTCGAGTTCAGGTGAGCGAAGCGAACGCACGGACGTCGCTGGCGAGGGCATCGCGTTCGCCTCGCTCGAAAACAGCACTTGATTTGGGTCTAGACCTAAAAGAGGCCTGTCCAGCGCTGGATGTAGTTCTTCACCTTGACCTTGCGCGCCGTGTTTTCGCTCGTCATGTAGCGCACTTTGCCGAAGATCGGCCGCTCCGGGCCCCACGCTCGGTCGAAGCGTCCAAGCGTCCAAAAGATGCCCGAGTACGAGTTCGGGTTGCGTCCGTCGACGGCGTACCGGTTGTTGAGCTCGATGAGCGTCGCGAGCGCCTCTTGAGGCGTCGAGCTCCACTGGAGAATCTTCTTTCCCCAGAGCATGCGCAGGTAGTTGTGGATGCGACCT
>CALHXW010000317.1 GCA_938040325.1 uncultured bacterium
TCGCCACAAGTGCGAAGTGACGCGCAATAAGGCGCAAGAAGCCATCGTGATGCTCCTCGACACGCCGGCGAACTCACCGTCCCTGGCAGCTAGCGCGTGGTTAGCGAGGAACCGCTCGTTGGGACGCCGCGACCACGGCGCGTGTACGTCGGCTCGATCGCGGCCATGCGCGCGTCGCTGTTAGACAGACATGACTTGGCCATCGATGCGCTTCAACTTGTGAACACGGTGCCTGCACGCAAGCCGAGGACTGCGTGTGCTCCGAATACGCGACGAACACGTTCTGCGGCGACCCACCCAACGTTTATGGCGATGGCCTATGCTCCCTCTACGAGGAGGGCAGCGGCGTGCATCTGGGCTGGCGCGACATCAGCGCCGGCCACCTCTCCAGTCGCCTGCGCAGTCGATATGCCTATGTCGACGTCGTTGCTAACGTCAACGTGCTGCTGCATGCCTGCACGCAAGCGTCTCACCGGCATGAACACCTCGTCAGCGCACCGCTCGGTTCGGCCGTAGGTAGCGTTGTGCCAGGTCGACAGAGGGCCACGTTCGGCTGATGCTGACGAGGCCAGTGTCCCGTCACGGTTGCGCCTGCCCTGCAACAAGGTGTGTCACTGAGACGCTTGCGCACGTCGAGCTGTGCGGCGCGTGCGACAAGAATTCACCCCTGGTCTGAGTGCTGACGCGAGACGCACCGACTGCCGACAACAGGCTTAGAACGTCACGTCGGGAAAGGGTGTTTCCTCGCACATGGGTTTGACGAACGCGTTGACGACCGAGGAGACGCCGGTCGGGTCGATCATCGCTGCGATCTCGAGTAGGTCCGGGTCGTCCGCCGCAGCGGCCTTGAGTGCCAGCTTCTCGGCAGTGCGTCGCATCACCGCTTCTTCGTAGGCGGCCATGAGCTTACCCTCGGCCTTGGCTTGCTGGCGCTCCGTGTAGGCCTGGGCGGCGGCTTGGGCTGCCGACTGGACACCGTCCTTGCCAAGCCCCACGACGACTTTCTTGCCTAGGTCTCGCGCCATGTCCTTGGCGAGCTTCTTGAACGCTTCCGACTTGCCCTTGCTCTTGATGAACTTCAACACGCGCACTCCCAGTCGCTTTTTGACCTTCTCCGTGATCATGCGACTGCCGCGTTTCATCGCCTGTCGCAGCGCTGTCTTCGCCGCGAGCTTGCTGCCGGACTTGATCGCGGTCTTCGCGGACACCAGCGCAAGGTTGGCGCTGCCACCGGTGAAGATGAGCCCGCCGATGTTTGCAGCAAGCTCGCCGACGGAGACCACCATGTCGGTCACTTCCAGCACACACTGGGTTTCGCTAGTGGCGCAGAAGAGACCACAGCTGGTCGACTGGCCGCTCGGACACTCACCCGAGCCGCCCGGCTTCCAACACGCCGGATGCTCTTGGCGGACGTACTCCATGAGGGCCCAGTCGGTCAGTCGGTCGACGGTATCAGGGTTGAGGGCAATCGGCGGCGGCTCCATCACCGGCACGGGCTGTGCGGTCTGTTTGCGTTGGCCAGGCAGCAGCATCTGGTCATAGCGCCAGTGTGTGGTCGGCTCGTCGGGCGTTCCAACAAGCCCAACGTCCTCACCCGCAGTCGACAGAAACTCCCCGCCTGTTGCGCTGCGGATCACGATCCAGACGCCATCGCTCGGGGGCTCGACGTGCTCCCAGAGGTGCTCAAGCCGCCACTCGGAGTGCTGATCCACCGGCCCGACAACGACCTGCTCGCCGCGTCGCTTGAGCACCATGTCGGCTTTGTACCACGTGTGAATGTGGACGTGACCATTTGGCAGCGCACGCAGGTAGTACACCGAGGTCCACGGGACAAGCCCGTTCGGACCAAGGACATAGCGCGGGCTGAACCCACTCTCGCCTGCGATGAGCCCTGACGCTTGAATTCCACGCCGGTTCTTCTCCCACACCCCGTCATTGGTGAGCGCGTAGCCTGGATACGCCGGCGGGTGACCGGCGCACAGCGGGCTCGTGGTGTTGGTCTCCGGCGGGACACTCATGTCTCGCGGCGGCGGCGGCTTGACCCACACTGACCACGCGAGTGACTCCTCTGGCTTTCCGGTCTCGCGCAGGAGGTCACACTGCCCGCTCGACCGACGCCATGAGACCGCCTTGCACTTCGCCTCCGTCTCGCATCGCTTCACGCATGCCGACAAACCGCCGCTCTTGATGGTCACTCGGCGAAGGATTCCGCCCCGCAGACGCATCTTGTCGCCGTAGTTCCCTGGCGCAGGCACCTTCAAGACCCGCGCCTTACGAATCAACGACCACCACCGCTTCTCGGCGACCGCCGCCGTCGCCGTCTTCTTGAGCTCGCAGGTTCCCGCCCAGCTATCGACCGAGAACGCGACACACCCGGCCGTGTTTTCGCACTTGTACTTGCACGTCGTGCGCCCACCGCGCTTGCCAACGTTGATGACGCTTAGGGTGGCTCCGGTCAGGCGGATCCCCCGTTGCTCGACACCTGGATTCGGAAGCGGTGGGGCGACTACCTCGGGCGGTTGGGCGACGGGCCCTACGCTTCCGAGTCGCTTCCACGTTCGCCCGGCGAGGCGAAACGTGGTGGCATCCCCAGCGAGCACGGCAGACTCACGCTTGGAGATGGCGCCGCCGACCACGAAACTGATAGCCCACGATTGCCCCGCGCCTTTCGGCGGTACCAAGGCGGCACTGACGAACTCGCGCTCGGACGGGTACTTCGAGCCGCTTGCTACCTGGACGTGCAGCTCGCGCCAGTTGTGATCACCCTTCTGGCGGATGTCGATGCGCGTGCCCCGCGGGGACTCCCACTGCCCATCCACGGTGGGCCGGTTCTCTTGCATCTTCTGCGCGAACGCACGCTCCTCGGGCGTCGTGCTCTTGAAGAGCGGACAGCCGGCGAGGGTCAGGCTCAGCCCGATAAGCGCGAT
This sequence comes from uncultured bacterium, assembly GCA_938040325.1. Lineage (GTDB taxonomy): Bacteria > Myxococcota_A > UBA9042 > PHBI01 > PHBI01 > CALHXW01. The sequence continues at coordinate 2,928 of CALHXW010000317.1, forward strand.
GGTGAAGGTGTGCATGACGGTCCTAGTGGTTTGAGAGCGCGGGCGGCGAGCCTCGTCACCCAGGGTTACGCGCTCGACGCCAACCGCCCTTCACCTCGGTCCGAAAGACCGCAGGTCGACGCGCCGCTACCCACGAAGGCGCTTCGAGTCCGAGCCCTGGATGGGTTGGCCATTT
>CALHXW010000318.1 GCA_938040325.1 uncultured bacterium
ACCGCCGTCAAGGTCGGCGACAAGACGGTCCACTGCTACAGCGGCCGCGGGGCGAACAGCTACACCGCAGCGCATATCGCGACGATGGAAGCGGCCTGTAAGTCGCTCAAGCCCAAGGGCTGAGGCCGCGCGCGGCGACGAACGGCTCGCGTCTTCGCTCGGCATCGACGTGCCGCCACCCGTCGGGGCTCGCGTCCGTGTTTCGACCTCGCCTGTGGCCTAGCGGGGAGGAGACAACGGCCGGCTTGCTCGCGCAGCAGTTGTCGTCGGTGGCCTTGATCCGCTATCTTCAGTCGACTGGAGGGGGATCATGAACCGCTGGGTAATACTTGCAGTAGGCTGCGCTCTTGCGCTTGGTGGGTGTCATGACGGCTCGGACGGCACGAGCGGGGGGCCCGATACGGGTCTGCCTCCGTCGACAAGCGTCGACACCGTCATCGCTCCCATCGACGATAGCGCGAGCGGGGGCAGTGAGGACACCAACGCGCCGGACCCGGTCGACACGACTGAGCCCGTTGCTGATGGCGCGTTCATTGCCGAGTGCTCGACCAACGAAGACTGCGACTCCGGCTGGTGCGTTCCGACACCCTACGGACAGCGCTGCAGCAAGCTCTGCATCGAGGAGTGCCCGCTGAACTGGTCCTGCACCGGCGTGACCACCAGCGGCGACAACGTCACCTTTGTCTGCTTGCACGACCAGGGAACGCTCTGTCATCCGTGCGGCGACAACCGAGACTGCAACTTCGGCGTGGACGCAAGCTCCGACGTCTGCGTTGCCTATGGCGACGAAGGCAACTTCTGCGGCACCGGCTGCGCTAGCGACGGCGACTGCCAAGCTGGCTACGCGTGCCAGGACGTCACGAGCGTCAGCGGCGCCGCGGTCAAGCAGTGCGTGACCACGAGCGGTCAGTGCGACTGCAATGGCTCGGCAGTGCAGCTCGAGCTGTCCACCACGTGTGGCGCCGCCAATGAGTTCGGCAGCTGCCCAGGGACGCGCGGATGCAGCGCCAGCGGGCTGAGCGCGTGCGACGGGCCACCGGCGCAAGCTGAGATCTGCAACCTCATCGATGACGACTGCGATGGGGCTGTCGATGAGGACGTGCCGGAGACGCCATGCGAGATCAGCAACGCGGTTGGCACCTGTGCCGGGGCCAATCGATGCGTCGAGGGGGCATCTGTGTGCATCGGTCAGGTCCCTGAGGTCGAGATCTGCAACGGGCGCGATGACAACTGTGACGGTGTCACCGACGAGGGCTTCGTTGACACCGACGGAGACGGGCTCGCGGACTGCGTCGACCCAGACGACGACAACGATGGCGTTGCCGACGGACCCGACTGTGCGCCGCTCAACCCGGCGATCTACCCCGGCGCTAGCGAGGTCTGCACCGTCGGTGGCGGACCCGCGGTGGATGAAGACTGCGACGGATTGCTCGACGAGGAAGACGCGACGGGTTGCAGCTACTTCCTGCGCGATGCGGACGGCGACGGCTTCGGTAGCGCTCACCACCTGGCGCGCTGTCTATGCAGCGCCGATCCGGCCACCGCGTTCACCGTCGCCGACCCAACGGAAGGCGCCGGCAATCAACCGGCCGGTGCCAACCAGAGCGGCGCTGCGAACCCGTGGGTGCTCGTCAGTGGCGGCAACGACTGCAACGACGTGATGTCGGCGGTGAACCCGAGCGCGTCTGAGGCGTGCGACACCCTCGACAATAACTGCAACGGCGAGGTCGATGAAGGCGTGCTGTCGCCGTGTGGGGACTGCTCGCCGGTCTGCCTCTTCGAGGTCAGCGACGATGGGGACATGGGCGATCTCGACGCCAACACGCCTGGCTCGGTCAACCTGGTGACGACACCGGACGGTGGCTTGGGGCTGTCGAGCGCGCCGATCTCGATCCCGTTTGCCTGGATTGCCAACTCGGCTGAGAACACCGTCAGCAAGCTCGACACCACCAACGGTAACGAGGTCGCGCGCTACGCAACGTGCGCGAACCCAAGCCGCACGGCGGTCGACCTCAACGGAGACGGCATCATCGCCTGCCGCAACGATGGCGGCGTCATGAAGATCTCCATCCTCGAGCCCGACTGCGTGGACCGAAACAGCAACGGCGTCATCGACACGTCCAAGGACACCAACGCCAACGGGGTCATCGATGCCAGCGAGGTTCTCGCCGACGACGAGTGCGTTCTCTGGACGGTCTTTCCCGATGGCACCGGCGGCTGCTTGGGCGGCACGGACATCGGTCCTGGCTGCACGCGAGCGGCAGCGGTCGACGCCAACAACAACATCTGGGTGGGGATGTGGAGCTCCAAGAAGGTCTACAAGCTTGAGGGCTCGACCGGCGCGACGCTCTCAAGCCTTCAGATCGACGAGCGGCCCTACGGTTTTGCCATCGACGCCGACCAGAAGCTCTGGATGTCGTCGCGCTCGCCCCACAGCTTGGTCAAGATCGATGTCGAGACCAACACGAAGCTCGGCGTGTTCAATGCCCCCGAAGGCAATCGGCCCTATGGGCTGGCGATCGACCACCTCGGCAAGGTCTGGGTCGGCAGCACCCACAACTTCGGCATGCTGCGCTTTGACCCCGACACCGAGACCTTCACGGAGCTTGGCGACAACCCGCTGCGTGGGTTCACTCGCGGTGTTGCCGTGCTGCTCGACGAGACCAACGGCGTGGTCACTGGCTCGCGCGTCTACAGCGTGCACCACACGACCCCGTCCGACTGCTCGGCCGACCCTGGCCAGCACCGCACCGTCTCGGTGCACGACGCGGCGACGCTGCAAGAGCTGCCGCCGATCGACCTCGGCGAAGACCACGGTCCCGTGGGTGTCGCGATTGACGTCCAGGGGAATCTCCTAACGGTCAACCAGTGCACCAGCACTGTCACCCAAGTCTCTACCGACACCAACACGGTGCTTGGCACGTACCCGGTGGGCACCAACCCCTACACCTACAGCGACATGACCGGCTATGCGTTGCGCAACATCACCGCGCGGACCGGGCGCTACCGGCAGACGTTCACCGGTTGGAACGCAGGAGCCACACGCTGGCGCGCCATCTTTGTCGATGCCAACCTGCCGGGCGACGGCGTCACTTGGGTGACGTTCCGCTATCGCACCGCGGCGTCGGTGGCAGAGCTCAACAGCGTGCTTTGGTCGGCAGTCTCACCCTTGTTCCCGCCTGCGCCCCAGCCGTGGGACATCGATGTGACCGGCAAGGTGCTCGAGGTCGAGGTCACGCTCAAGACGAGCGACAACGACATCAAGCCGACGCTCTATGGGATCTCCGCTTTGGCTGAGACGCCTCAGTAGCCGCGGCTGCGCTCTCGGCGACTGGGCGGCCCTGGCTTGCCGGCGCGTGGCGGCGGAGCGTGGCCGTTGACGTCGTTACCTCTTGCCCTGCACCGGAGGCGGGGCTAGGAACGCCGCGTCGAGACCTGGCGAAGGTGCTAACCCTGGGCCGCAACGAAGAGAGGATGAGCTTGAAGAACCGGACAAAGACTCTAATCCGAGCGCTGCTAGTTGGAGATGCCGGAAGTTCGTTCCTAGGTCCCGACAGGCCGTCGTCAAGGTCGAACTCCGACGACGCCGACGTGTCGGGACCCTTCAAGAAGTCGGACCGAAGAGATCGGCGATGGACCGTCGAGGAGATAGGAACGAACTTCCGATATCTACAGCTCGTTGTAGCTGTTGCGACGCTCGTTGCCTGCGGAGAGAGCAAGACGCAGACGAACACACCACCGAAGGCTGATGAGGCCGCGAAGGTGGAAGCAAAGAAGGCGACTGAGCCGGCCAAGACGGGCGAGCAGAAGGTCGCCAACACCAAGACGGGCGAGCCGGCCAAGGCCGCCGACAAGGCCGAGGCCGCGTCTGGCAACGCGCTAGTGGCGATGCTGCAACATCAAGACAAGCTCATGGGCCTCATCGGTGCCAACGAGCAGGACCCCGCGAAGGCCGAAGCGGCCGTGGACGCCTACCTCAAGGACAACGCTGCCGCGATCGGCAAGATCAGGGCCGCCAACAAAAAGCTCCAGGAGGAGGTCAAGACCGACCCGAACAAGGCTGCTGAGCTCATGGAGGGCGCCGCTGGGTTCGCTGAGCAGGCCAAGTCCGTCATGGAGAAGATGATGGGCTTTATGAAAAACAAGCAGCTAGCCCCGATCGTTGCCAAGATCAGCTCCGCATTCAACTAGCCCCAAAACAAGCGCTCTTTCCGGCTGCGACTTCCGCGATGCACTCGCCAGCAGCGTCGGTGCGTTCGCTACGCTCACCCGAACTCGACGATGCTCGCAGGGCCTTCATTCGGCCGGCACCGCTGGCAAGCACATCGCGTTCGTCTCGCTCGAAAATAGCGCTTGTTTTGGGACTAGCGGCTTTCGATCTACGCACCACAGCGGCGTCGGGGCGCTCGCTGCGCTCACTCGGACTCGACGATGCACGCAGTGAACTTGAGCTCACCAGAGCTGCGCCGACCGTGTGCCGTCATGGCTTGCCGGGACGTTAGCGCTGGCGAGCGAACTCCACGTCCATCACGCGCGCACACTCCATGCCAATCATCTCGACGGACGGCTCCATGCGGATGCTGTTGACGCTCTTCTTGAAGACGTCGTTGCTGCCGCTCGTAGCTTGCCCCGGCGCGCTGTACGTCGCCGAGCCTTTGTAGTCGACCCCCGTGCACGCGTCGTCGCTGTTGATCACGAGGTGAAAGTCGAAGCCGACGTCGTTGCTGGCGTTCGTCACGACCAGCACGGCTCCGCTTGAGTTCGCGTAGGTTCCGCTTGCGTCGGTCGGGGACGGTGTCGGGGACGCGTGGCCACACCCGAGCGCGACGACAGCAGCGACGGACGCAAAGAGCTGGATGCGGGTTTGAGAGCTCACGGTCATCGGTCCTTATCGAGGGGCGCAGTGGCAGTGTTCCAGCACGCGGCCATGCGAACAAGTGCTCCGGTTCAAGAGGCTGTGAAAATCTCCCGCCCCGTCGACAAGACCGCCTTTAGAACCGCTCCCGCGTTCTTCATCGAAGCGGGTCAAGGGACGCGGTTCCTATCTGATACGCTTCTTCCCTAGCAGCGTGCTGGCGAATACTCAGCGGCCGCTCGCGCCGCGCCAGGCCTCGCGTTCAGCGCGTTTGCGTCGAGCTCGCTTCGTCGAGTAAGGCCTCGATGAGGGTCAGGTTGCGCTCGTGGCCGGTGTCGTAGGTGCCTCCGACGAAGCGGATGCGCAGGTTCCTGTCGATGACAACGGTGACCGCCTCGGTGAACCTGCGGTCCGGGTTGGCCCCGACGTAAGCGTCGATGATGTCGCGCCCGGGGTCGAGCAGGAAGGCGTCTGCCTCGAAGGAGAGCGCGTCGGCCCACTCGGCCATGTCGCGCGGTCTCGGCGTATCGAACCACTTATTCTCGTGCATGCTGATGAGGTAGGCGATGTCGGTCTCATCGGCGAGTTGGTCGCGCTGCCAGCTCCCCAACCTGGAGAGTCGTTCCCTGCAAGGCGGTCACCACTGAGCACCGGACTCGAAGAAGATGACGCGCCCGGCGAAGTCATGGAGGTTGACAGGTTCGCCGTTGATGTCGAGGAGGCTCCAGTTGGCGGCGAGCTGGCCTTCCTGAAAGCCCTCACCGGCCACGAAGGGCACATCGACACGAAGCGGTGCTTGCGGGCTCTCGTCGCACGCAGCGCTCAGCAATAGCGCCACCGCGAAGACCGCGCCCCGACCACCGAAGACACCTCGAGGATTCCATCTCATGGTGTGTGTACGCAGCGAGCGCATCGGCGGTTTCAACTCATCGTCACCTGCTGCCGCCGAGGTGCGTGTCGGGCTCGGTCCGATCCGAGACCCTTGGGCCGAGGCCCGCAGCGATCATGAACGCGTCACCGCGTCCAAAACATGAGCGTGTGGCCGACGAGCGGCCGCGGATGGGCTGCCTGGGATCTTACACGTATCTTACATCGGCCATTCAGATGCTGACTCGGTCGTCGCGAGGCTGTTACCTCAAGACACCACTCGAAAAACTGAACCGCGAGCGCATTCGCTCGCTCAACCACTTCAAGGATTTCTCATGCGTCTGCGCGTTGCCGCCGCCTCTTTGCTCATCGTCCTCGGCAGCTACGGCTGCGGATCGGACGCGGACGATTCACCCGGCGATGAACCATCGACGACCGACACAGTCGCGGACACAGGAAGCGACGTCATTGGCATGGGCGACACTGCTGAGCCATCGGACACCGCAGAGCCCGCCGACACAGCGGCGGTCGACACGGCTGAGCCTGCCGACACGGTTGAGCCTGCCGACACGACCGTGGACGAGG
>CALHXW010000319.1 GCA_938040325.1 uncultured bacterium
GATGCGCACCACTGGACCAACGATCTCGAGATCACTCAGGAGCTGCGCCCCTGCAACCCGCGCTGAGGTTTCCTCTCGTTCGCTGCCCCAGCGGCACGCCTCACTTCGTCCCGAAAACCGCATTTCCCCGAACGCTGCTAGGGCAGCGACCGCTACGCATCCCGGCGCACGCCAAACCGGCATGCGACGCTTGTGCTGGTTTCTCATCAGGTCGACCGTCATCGCAGGCTCCATATCATCGACAAGGGGCTCCCCCGTCATTGCATTCCGTCACACGCGGCTCTTGACCTGTAGCCGCTAACCGGCGAGCGTCGCAACCGTCACTCCTGTCCCAATCACGCAGCTGGGGGTTTTCATGACCGCGACACGCGACCTGCTCGACTACATCAACGCGAGCCCAACCCCTTACCACTGCGTCCATGAGACTGCGCGACAGCTCGTTGCAGCCGGTTTCACCGAGCTCGACGAGACCGCGAAGTGGTCGCTCGCACCAGGCTCCGGGCACTACTTGGTACGCGGCGGTTCGATCCTGGCGTTTCGGGTCGGCACGTCGCCGGCTGCCGAGGCCGGGTTCCGGCTCATCGGCGCTCACACCGATAGCCCCAACCTGCGCCTCAAGCCCAAGGCCGACGTGACCAAGTCGGGCTACCAGCAGCTCGGTGTCGAGGTCTACGGCGGCGTCCTCAACTACACGTGGCTCGATCGCGACCTCGGCCTGGCGGGCCGGGTCATGGTGAAAGATGCCGCCGCGGTTGCGGGCGTCAGCCCACGCTTCATCGACGTCCGCGACAAGCCCATCCTCCGTGTCGCCTCGCTCGCCATCCACCTCAACAGGTCGATCCGCACCGACGGCCTCAAGCTCAACGCCCAAAAACACCTCGTGCCGATGCTCGGGATTGCGCCTGAGGGCAAGGGCAAAGACACCGCGACCGACGACAGCGTGCTCAAGGGCTTCCTGGCAGAGCGTCTAAACGTCGAGGCGGATGCGATCCTCGGCTGGGACCTAAGCCTCGTCGACGTCGTTGACGCCTGCCTCGGAGGCTTGCGCGACGAGTTCGTCTTCGCGCCCCGGCTCGACAACCAGGCGTCATGTCACGCAGCGCTTGCCGCCATCATCGCCGCCAAGCCGAGCGCCGCCACCCAGCTCATCGCGCTACACGACCACGAGGAGGTCGGCAGCCAGAGCGCCACGGGCGCCGAGGGGCCGCTGGTCGAGTGGACCCTCCGCCGGCTTGCCGCTGACACAGATGACGACACGGAGACCGGCGCCTTCCAACGGGCGATCGCCGCGAGCTATCAGGTCTCAGCCGACATGGCGCACGCCGTCCATCCGAACTACGCCGATCGCCACGAGCCCGACCACAAGCCAATGCTCAACGCCGGCCCCGTGATCAAGCTCAACCAAAACCAGCGCTACGCGACCGACGGTGAGACCGCCGCCCTCTTTGCCGGCCTCTGCGAAGCTGCCGACGTGCCTTACCAGCGCTTCGTCAACCGCACAGACCTCGCCTGTGGCAGCACGATAGGCCCCATCAGCTCTGCGCGCTTGGGTGTGCGAACGGTCGACGTCGGCAACCCCATGCTCTCGATGCACTCCATCCGCGAGCAGTGCGGTGCCGCCGACCACCCGCGTATGATCGAGGTCATGCGCCGCTTCCTCGAGGTGTGACGACCGCGGCCCGTTGGCGCTGTGTCCGCATCCTCTGCGACAGCGGGATCACTGCACCGCCATCTCGATCTTTTTGAGCACGTCGCGCAGCTCGCTCTTGGCTTCTAGCGCCGACTGCTGACGGGCGAGCGTGCTCATCTTCTGCGCGCCGGCCTGCATGATACGCATCATCGCCTCGGGATCGTTGGCTTTGGTGTCCTCCAGCAGCGTCCGCAGGCCTGACTTCGCGTTGTCGAGCGCTTGGCCATTCGCTTTGAGGTACGCGTCGACCGCCGCATCGGCCGCCTGGGCGTCGTCCTTGTTGGCGTCGACCACGTCGAGCAGGGCCTTGTGGTGCTTGAACACCGCGTCAATGGCGCCGGCTGGGCCGCTGGCGGAGCGCCACATCACCCGCGGCGGTCGCGACAGCACGAGACCTCGGCTGGTCTTCATCGCCTTCATCACAAGCTCGTGCTCGCGCTCGCCGTCGTTGAGTGTGCTAGTGATGCGGACAGACGTGGTGCCCCGACTGACCTCAGAGGTCTCGGAGATATCGCCGGCCGTGAGCTTCTTGAGGTCGATCCCAGCGGTCTTCGCGCCGTCGGTGAGCGCCGACCAGGCCTTGTCGAGTCGCTCCGCGTTCTTCTTGACGCCTTCGCGCGCGCGGGTCGCTTTCTTCTCCGAGAGCTCATCGCCAGCGTTGTCGATGAGCTCTTCGACGTCGTCTTTGTTGAGCATCATCGCGCCGAGCTTCGCCTTGTCTCCCTCAACTAGGGCTGAGACCAAGCCCCCAACGACTTCACCTGAGGTCTGCGGGACCGACGAGGTGCCGCAGGCCGCGGCGAACAGGAACGAAGCAGCAAGCAAACACGCGGGCGAGGGCATCGGCATCTCCGAGACGTTGGAGGCCCCAGCTTTGCCCGTTGTCCCACGCCGGTCAACAGGGCCCCGGCTGCGGGATCAGTACATCGTCGAGCGATAGGCCTTGGCTTTCTGCCGCTTTTTCATGTGCTTGTAGCGATTGCTCGACGGTGCAGGCGCCGACTCAACCTCATCAGCGAAGTCCTCGAAGTCGACCGCTTCATCGGCGAGCGCTGCGCCCCCGAGTGCACCTGAGATACGTCGGGTCTCACTCAGCCGCTTGTTCACAATGGACTTCGCAGCGGCGCGGTCGCCGGCGTCGAGCTTGGCCATGGCCTCATGACGGACTCGAGCGTTTCGCACGGCCTCGAGCTTGGCGACCACGGGACGGTTGACCGACTTGGCAACGACGCTGCGGCTGGAGGTGTAGCGGACGTTGCGCTCGGGGAGGGCGACAGACCGCTTCTGGCCGTCGGTGGTCTGGCGGTAGGCGAGCCGGCCGCCAGCAACCCGGACCGAGCGGGCTGCAGTGCGGGCGCGCTCCGGGACGTCGAGGGCCACCAAGAGCCTGCGCTTCTGGCCACGGGCCATCGAGGCCATCTCGACCGTGACGCCACCGGCATGGGCCTTGTGCTTGTAGCCGTAGACCTCGCGCACGCGGACGCCACGCGGCAGGTCGAGGTGGAGCTCGACGTCGCGGGCGACGGTGCTGCCCATGCTCGACAGCTCTTGGCTAAAGATCGCTTCCATCTCGGTGGGCGCAGCCACGTAGTAGTAGTTGCCGCCGCCAGCCACCGCCAGCGCGCTCATCAGGTCTTCGTTGTAGTCGACGCCGATGCCCATGGTCGTGATCGACACGCCTTCTTCGTACCAGCGCGCTGCCAGCGTCTCGAGCGCCCACGGCTTGGACTCGCCGACCGTCGGGCGACCATCGGACACGAGGATGACGCGGCCAAGGTCGCGCGACTCGAGGTGGCGGACGACCTCTTGCGCACCGCTGTTGAGGCCGCCGGAGATATGGGTGCCGCCTGCGGGTGCGAGCTGGGAGATCGCGTGATGCAGCAGGTCACGGGTGTCGGGTGCGAGGGTCACGGTGCCGACCTCGAGGCTAACGTCGGAGGCGTAGCTCAGCAGCGTCACTCGGTCGCCGTCCTCGAGGTCGTCTACCAACGACGACGCAGCGGCCTTGGCGTGCCGCATCTTGAGTCCCTGCATCGACCCGGAGCGGTCGACCACGAGCGCCAGGTTCATGGCCGGTCGGACTTCTTCGACGTCGCGCCGCGCTTCAAGCTCGACCTGGAGGTAGACGGTGTCGTCGTTGCCGTCGATGAGCACATGGTCGTGCGAGGTGAGGACCTCGACACTGAGCACGTCGTCGATGACGATCGTCTCGACGTCGTCGCGGTCGTCAGGCGGGTCGATCTCGACCAGCGTACCGTCAGGGTTTTGCACGACGTAGACCGTCTTGGTGCAGCCGCTGGCAAACAGCAGCGCAACGCAGCCGGCGAGCAGGGTGCGGTAGGCGAGGGAAGGTGAGGACGAAAGCGACATAAGGCGGGCTCCCAACGGTTCTCAGCAACGCGACCGAAGCTAAGACGCATAGGGGGCAAAAACGATCTCAGAAACTTGCCAGCGGCCCAGCGAGTCACCAGCACCTTGACGCTCGCGGGAAACAGACGCCTCCGCGCACGCAGTGGTCAGCGACCAGCCATCGAACGCGGCACAGCGCCCCCTCTGCGCGGGTTGCCAGCTGGGCGGGCACCAATCGCTAAAGCGGCGGGCCTCGCCCGTCGACTAACGAAAGCATGGTTGAAACATCCGATGACAGTCGCCGGCTTGGAGCGACGCTGATGGCGTCGGTCGATCAGCTCGTCAGCTCGCGTGCAGCGTGCATGGCGTTTGCGTTCGCCGTTGTGGCGGTAGCGCGGCTCGTTAGCTAAATCGGGCCTGAGTAGTCCGGGCCGGCGACGTCGCGCATCAGCACAAAGAGCTTACCGCGTCGGACGGTGACGGTGACGTCTGTACCCTGGATCCGCGTGTCGTAGCGGGCGTCGTTGTTGAGCACGGTCAGCATGCGCTGGGGCAGGTCGACGTGGTTGGCGTCCAGAACCGCGAGCGTCGTGCTCGACTGCACGTCCTCGCAGGACCCGTCCACGTCGTTGCATGCCGGCTTGTTGAAGCTGGCACGGACCACTTGGACCCGCTGGCGCGGGGGATCAAGCGATGCAGGAAGTCGCTCCAGCGTCCGGAGCGCGCCCGAGAGCCGCATGTCGCGAAGGGCGTTGGACTCAAGCTCGCCGCGGTGGACAGCCACCAGACGCGAGAGCGCTGACGTACCAAACTCCACGCTTGGCGGAGCCGCCGTGCGTGCCAGCGGCACAGGCGCTGCAACCGAGGTGTTTGCAACGGTCGTCGGGGTAGGAGCTTGCTTCGGCGCCCCCGGCAAGAGCACGAGTACCGCTGCCGCCGCAACCGCCAACGATCCAAGCGGAAGCACCCACCGTTGCGTGCGTGTGATCGTCTCCCGCTCGGTCGCGGCTGTCTCGACCGACGCTCGCAGCCGTGCGCCGACCTCTGGAGGAATCGACTTCTGACGACCTGCGGCATGGACCGCAAGCTTCAGGTCTTCAAGCTGATTGCACTCACGCTGTAGGGCAGGGGTCTGCTCAACCGCCCGCTTCAGCGCCAGCGCTTCGATCGGCGCGAGCTCGCCGTCGACCATCGCAGAGAGCTGACGGCCGAGAGCGTCTTCGTCTTCGCTATCGTAGGTGCCCGACATTTCCATACCCTCGGTTCGTAGCGTAACTTGCCAGCGTCTCCCGCAAGCGCCGGCGCGCGTGGTGAATTCTGCTGCGGACTGTCCCGACGGGGCAGCCCAGTACCTGTGCGATCTCGTCGTAGCTCAAGCCCTCAACATCGCAGAGCATCACGGCTGTCCGCTGTGCCTCTGGGAGGGCGGTGAGCGCCTCGAGGACAGCATCCTCGAAGCCATGTTTGTAGCCATCGTCGGGTCGAACCAGGCGCAGCTCAGGGCCAGCGCTGAGGTCGACAACCCGTGCGGCGTCTTCCAGCGGTTGCTCGCGATTCTGCTTGCGAGCACGCGACAGGAAGGTGTTGCGGACGATCGTGAACGCCCACGCACGGTGGTTGGTCTTTTCGCGAAGCTTTGGGAAGGCCTTGAAGGCCTTGGCAAGCGACTCCTGCACGACGTCTTCCGCCTGGGCCTCGTTGCCCGTCAGACGCGTCGCGTAGCGCATCAGCGCTTCCCAATGAATGAAGACCGAGTCGAGAAACTCTCGCTCGTAGTCACGCTTTTCTCGTTTGAACCATGCCATCTGCATCAACTTAACGCCGACCGCCGCTCAGATCGTTCATCTTTGCTGAAAAAAGATCGTTACTGAGGTGCGAAGCAGGCACCCAACCCGGCGCAGCCACTGGTCTCTACGCAGGCTGCGATGGTGTCACGGGCAGCAGGCTCAAGCGCCCCGAGCAGCGGACAGAAGGCTTGGCAGTCGGTCGCTGGGATCCCGCAGGCACTCGTGGCGCTGCAGATCGCGTCGCACGCCGGCCACTCAGGGGTCGCGCAGGCGAGCAGCTCCTCGCCAAGAGGACACTGCGGCAGCGCGGCGATGCACGTGGCGCCAGCCGCGGTGTCAAAGCCCGGCCCAGCCTGCTCGATGGCTCGGCAGTACGCCTCGCAGACAGGCCGGTTCAGGCCTGGGTCCGACGGGCAAGCGCCGAGCCACGCGTCACAGAAGTCGTCGCAGCTTGCGCTGGTCGCGCTGGCGGGCGGGATGCAGCGCTCGTAGCGCTCGCAGCCGGCGATCGCGGTGCAGACATCGGTCTGGACCTGCGCCAGAGGTTCAAGCGCTCGACACGCCGCGTCGCAGGCTGCTTGGTCGGCGAAGAGGTCGTCGGGCAGGGCGCCGCACTCGTCGGCGAGACGGCGACAGGTGTTGGCGCAGCTGTCGTTGGCAGGGGCAGGCGGCGCGTCGCAGGTGCGCGTGCCGTCGGCATTACAGTCGCGAGCGAGGGACTCCGCCCAGCAGCGAGCAGCATCGGCCGTCAGCGCGCCGGAGAAGCTTGCGATCTGCCCAGAGCAGGTCATGACGCACCGGTCACCGTCGGGACCAAGGTCCGCGCTGTCGAGGCTCTCGCAGCGCGTGAGCTCCGCGCACAAGACCCGGCACTCCGGGAGGTCAGGGATCGTCGTCGCGCGGCACGTCGCGCGACCATCGCAGCCTGCAGCAGCTTCGCAGATCCACGCCTTCGCGGCAGCAGGGTCGGCGCTCAGCGCGTCCACGCACCGTGAGACGCAGGTGTCGTCTTCACAGGCCTCGAGCGCGTCACAGGACGTCTCGCAGCTCGTGCGAACCCAGGGATCGGTTGGTTCTGCGTCGGAAGTGTCGGTTGCGGCGTCGTCCGCCGTGTCCAACGCCACGTCGTCGTCTTGGATGTCGGGCGCGCTGGACGCTGAGCCGTCGTCGCCACAGCTGGCGGTCACGACCAGAGCCGCCAGTCCGGCGAGCGCTATGGCGAGGGAGCTGCCGCAGACGCGGCGTGCGCGCAGAGCGGATGGGGAGGCAAGTGTCATGGTGGTCTTCGCTTAGGGATGCAGGGTGTCGGAAAGGCACGTCGCGCGACGGACCTCACTGGCCGGCGAGGTCGAGGAAGAGGCTGAGCGGCCGCGCGATGCGTGCCGCCCAAGCCGTCTGGTTGTGGGCAGCGCCTGGCTCCCACCAGTGGTGGAGCGTGACGTCCCAGCTGTAGCCACTCTCCGCCAGGACGTCGGCGAAGTGTCGCGTGACGCAGTAGTTGTCGCTGTCGTTGGGGTCGTCTTCGAACTCGCCGTCGCCATCAACATCGTCGCACCGGCCGTCGCCGTCGCTGCCGCCGGAGTCGACGTAGACGGTCAGCGCGGTGTTGCCTCCTGCGGCTGCGGTCGTCTGGAACTTGCGGCGCATGGTCATCGGCGCGTCGGTCTCCGGGTTGTACGCCCCCCAGCCCAGCGTACCGGAGAGGCTGGCGCAGAAGTCGTAGGCGTCGGGGTAGCGGTCGGCGATAGCGAGGCTCATCAGGCCGCCGAGTGAGGTGCCCATGAGTCCCCAGACGCCGCTGGTGGGGTAGCGTCTGTCGATGTGGGGACGCACGCTGGCGTGGACGAGCTCGGCATACGCGCCGCCGACCGACGTGATCGTATCGCCGGAGATGCGGTCATCGACATGGCTGTACTCGGCCAGCCGCGCGGCCGTGTTGTCGATGCCCACGATGAGCACGGGGCGTGTGAGCGCATCGGCCGTGGCGCGGAGGTTGAGTCCGCCGAATGCCGCGTTGGGATCGAAGAGGTCTTGGCCGTCATGGACGAGCAGCGTTGGCCACGGTCCTGGGCCTGGTGGCACCAGGACTCGGAGGTTCCGAGGCTCCAGCCCTGCATGCTCCAACCCAGGCCAGCGTTCGATGCGCGACGTCTCGGTCGGCGGCACGGCATAGCTCAGCTCACCGTTGTCGTCGTAGATGTAGGCGCGCGCCAAAGAGTCGGCCACGTACACGTCGCCTGGCAGCACGAACTTGTAGGCGGAGCCCGGATCCAGCGGCGTCTTGACCTCGAGCCACGACAAGCCGTCGCCAGGCGTCATTGGCTCAGGGATCCAGCCGTTGTGGTCGCCGGCGAGCAGGACAGGTTGCGTGGTGCCATCGAAGACGAAGATTATCCCGCCGTCAGCGGTCTGCACGGGAAAGCCGTCCGACCACGCGATCGCCTGGGTCGCGACCTCCCTGTCGACCGCGCCCGCGATGAGCCGTCGCACGAGTTCCTCGTCATCGGTGGCCGCTGCCGTGTCTTCAAGCGGGCCGACCGGGTAGGTGTCGCCGGCGCTTGTGTCGTCGCTGCCGCCTGTGTCGTCAGTGACGTCGGCCAACAGCGTGTCGTTGGCCTCTTGCGATGGCCCGATCGGATCGCCGCATCCCCAGGCCGCCACGATGCATGCTGCTAACGCCTGTCTCATCGGTCGCTCCCGCTGGTGCGTCGCAGGTGGCTTGCCGACCCCTGCCGTCTGCATGCTTACCAGATGTCCGCCGAGCATGCCTGGTAGCGTCCGACCGTCGTGCCCGTTATGGTCGGCCGTGACGTTCGCTCGCCAATCCGTGTTTGCGCTGCTGCTGCTGATGATGGGCGCCAGCTCCAGCTGGAGCGCCGGCGGCGACCACTATGAGCGTGCGCGCTTTGAGCTGGCTCTCAAAGATGGCGGGTTCACCGTCGACCCAGCGCCCGATGGGAAGCGGATACGCACGATCCACGTGGTGCGGCACGACGTCTTTGCCGATGACGAGCTGATCCCGACGTTCCTCAACGCGTTTCACTGGCTCACCGATGAGGACATCATCGCGCGCGAGCTCACGTTCGCGGAGGGCGAGCGCTTCGATCGCGGCGCGCTCGAGGAGACCAAGCGGAACCTTCGGGGCATGGGGATCTTCTCTCTGGTTGTCGTCGACGCCGTCACGGTTGCCGACGCCACGTCCGAGGTGGATGTCGTGGTCTACACGCGCGATCTCTGGAGCCTGCGGCTGGAGACGCGATTTAACGTCACAGACCTGCTGATCAATCAGCTCAAGGTCACGCTCATCGAGCGCAACTTCTTCGGGCGCCAAACCCAGGCGGGGGCCACGTTCGAGCTGCTCCCGCTGACGTGGAGCACCGACGCCTTTTACGTCGACCGCCGCGTGCTGGGGTCCGACTGGGCGCTCTCAGCCTCTGCCGGGATCATCGGCAACCGCACCCGCAGTGGCTTAGAGGGGGCCCGTGGGTCGCTGGAGGTCGGGATCCCGCTCTACAACCTGGCGCGACGCTGGGGCTTCGAGATCGACTTCGACTTCGACACGCGCATCGCGCGGCGGCTCACCGGCGCTGATGTCGCGACCTACGACATCCCTGAGACCGACGAGGAGGAAGCCATCCCGCGCGTCTGGGACCAGGACGCGCTCAGCCTCAGCGTCAGCGGTCGGTACCAGGTCGGGCGCGACACAAAGCACCGTCTCACGTTCGGCTGGACCGTCTCCGACACGACGCGCCGCGCCAACGACGAGACGGGCTTGCTCCCCGATCAGCGGGACGCGTTCCGGCGTGACGTCTTCGGGCCCGACCGACGCCAGTCTTCGCCGTTTCTGACCTACACGGCGTTTCGGCCCACCTACCGAAGCTTGGTCGACGTCGCGGCGTACGGCATCAGCGAGGACATCCGCATCGGTCCGTGGTGGAAGATCGAGGCGGCGCTGCCGCTGCGTGCGTTTGGCTCGTCGAGCAACAGCGCGCTTGTCGGGGTCAGTGGCGGCTGGATCCTCACGCCCGGTGAAGGCGCCGGCGCCGGTCTCATCGACCTACGGGTCGGCGCGTCAGCACGCGTGGAGCAATCGCGCCTCATCGACCAGACGTACACCCTGGTGGCACGTGGTGCGACACCGCGCTTTGTGCTCGGTCGCGGCGTCTTTAGTGCGCGCTGGACCAACCGACGGGAAGACACGCGCGGGACGCTCGTTAGCCTCGGTGGCGACAATGGTCTGCGCGGGTTTGCGAGCCAGGCCCTCTTCGGGTTTGGCGCGTCCTCGATGTTGCTCAATGCCGAGCTACGATCGCCGCCGGTCGTGTGGCAGTTTCTTCACCTCGGTGCCGTCGCGTTCTGGGATGCGGGTGCGGTTTACGAAAAACGCAGGAATTTGCGGCTTGAGCAGAGCGTTGGTGGGGGCCTGCGCTTCCTATTCCCGCAGTTCAATCGCTTCGCGTTTCGACTCGACGCGGGTATCCCGCTTAGCAGTCCGGGATTTACGATTCTGCTTAGTTTTGGCACCCTACAGGCCGTTTCGCTCACAGAGCTTGAAGACTCGGCACGCTGATTTCTCCCAGGACACGTCTCTATCCCTCGCAAAATCATCACGTTCCGGGTCAATCGCCGCCGCGCCAGGCTGCGCTCGCCACCTTAGCTAGGTCATCCTCGACGTCGCTGCTTTGATCCATCTGGAAGCCGCGGCCTTCCGAATTGCCTACCGCGCCTGCCTACTTTCCTCGACCCAACGGTGTCCATGGACGACTTCATTACGATCCCAGCCCACACAAGCCACGTCACCGACGTGCGCTTTACCGACGACTCCTCGCGACTCATCTCTTCCGGCATGGACAACATGCTCAAGATTTGGAACGTCGCCACCTGGGAAGTCGAGGTCGAGTGTGAGGCTCACGAGAAGAGCGTCAACGACTTCGCGCTCACCCCGGACGGCAAGACGTTGATGACGGTCTCGACCGACCGAACGATGCGGGTCTGGTCGTTTCCCGACATGACGCTCAAGCACACCGTCAAGGGCCACAAGAACACGATCGCGGCGGTCCGGATCTCGCCTGACGGAAAGTACGTCGCGACGGCTTCGAACGACACGACCGTGCGGATTTGGGACACCAACACGTGGGACTGCATCCAGACCCTCAAGGGACACCGACGCAACGTGACGTCGCTGTGCTTTGTGAAGAAAGATCTGCTGGCGTCGTCCGGCCTCGGCGACAACGTCTACCTATGGCGCGTGCCCACAGGCGAGCTCGTCAAGACGCTTGAGGGGCACAAAGCGGCCGTGACAATCGCCGGCATCACGCCTGGCGGGGAACACCTCGTCACGGCGGGCTACGAGGGCCAGATCAAGATGTGGGACACGGACAACTGGGCGGTTCGTGCCTCCTTCGAGCCAGGTTCATCCGGGCTCCTGTGCCTCGACATCTCACCCCATGGCACGATGCTAGCGATCGGCGGCGAGCGAAACGTCTCCGTTTGGTCGCTTGAGATGCTCGACAGCCTCGTCGACCTGCCGATCAAGCCCAAGGGCGTCTACGGGATCGCGTTCTCCAACGACGGCGAGTGGCTCGCCTGTGCCGCAGCCGACAAGCAGATTCGGCTCTGGCAGGTGGACTCAGTCATCTAGCGGCGCTGGCTTCCCACCTGCCTCCACGCGGCTCTCAGCCGGTGCTCAGCGTCATCTGCGCGGGTTCCAGGCGCTCCGGCACGCGTTTCCGGCAAAGCGCCGGAGCGCGCGCGGTGTCGCCCGCCGTGTCGATCGTCCCGCAAAGCTTGCCGGCCGTCCCCCGATTCGCTACCCGTGGAGTCCAGCTGCGTGGGTCCGCTTGAGCAGACCTCACGTGCAGCCTCGCGCTAGTCGCACCAAGCACCGAGGAGAACCGGGTGGCAGACGACACGACGACCGAGACAGCGCCAACGCGCAACTTCCTGCAGACAATCATCGAGGAACACCTCGCTGAGGGTCGCTACGGGCAACGCGTCGCAACCCGCTTTCCGCCAGAGCCAAACGGCTACCTCCACATCGGACACGCCAAGTCGATCTGTCTGAACTTCGGGCTCGGCAAGCGCTACAACGGCCAGACGCACCTGCGCTTTGACGACACGAACCCGACGAAGGAAGAGACGGAGTACGTCGAGTCCATCAAGGCCGACGTTCGCTGGCTGGGGTTCGACTGGGGCGAGCACCTCTATTTTGCGTCCGACTACTTCGAGCGCATGTACAGCATCGCCCAGGATCTGATCCGTCGTGGACTCGCCTACGTCGACAGCCTCGACAAAGAGACCATTCGGGCCTATCGCGGTTCGCTGACCGAGGCCGGTAAGCCCAGTCCGTACCGCGATCGAAGCGTCGAGGAAAACCTCGACCTCTTCGCGCGCATGCGGGCCGGCGAGTTCGAAAACGGCGCGCACATCCTTCGTGCCAAGATCGACATGAGCTCCCCCAACATGCTGATGCGCGACCCGCCGCTCTACCGGATCGTGCACGCGCATCATCACCGGACGGGCGACGCTTGGTGCATCTACCCGATGTACGACTACGCGCACTGCCTCGAAGACGCCATCGAGGGGATCACTCACTCGATCTGCACCCTCGAGTTTGAGAACAACCGGGAACTCTACGACTGGATCCTCGACCACGCGGGCTTCGAAGAGCCTCGGCCGCACCAGTACGAGATGGCCCGGCTGGCGCTTGAGAACACCATCATGAGCAAGCGCAAGCTGCTGCAGCTGGTCGAAGACAACCATGTTGCCGGCTGGGACGACCCACGGATGCCGACGATCGCCGGACTGCGGCGACGGGGCGTGACCGCGGCGTCGATCCGGGCTTTTTGCGAGCTCATCGGCGTGGCCAAAGCCAACAGCTTCGTGGACTACGCCAAGCTTGAGTTTTGCATTCGCGACGACCTCAACCAGCGTGCGCCGCGGGTGATGGCGGTGCTCGACCCCCTCAAGGTCACGCTCACGAACTGGCCTGAGGACAGGATCGAGTCTCGGGATGCGTCCTATTGGCCCCATGACGTTCCAAAGGTCGGCACCCGTGACGTGCCGTTGTCGCGCGAGATCTTCATCGAGCGCAGCGACTTCATGCAGGACCCGCCCAAGAAGTTCTTCAGGCTTCGGCCAGGCGGCGAGGTGCGACTCCGCTACGGCTACATCATCCGCTGCGATGAGGTGATCACCGATGCGGACGGCGAAGTGGTCGAGCTCAAGTGCAGCTATGACCCTGACTCGGCCTCGGGCGGTGCAACCTCGACACGCAAGGTGAAGGGAACCATTCACTGGGTCGCAGCGGAAGGCGCGTTGGACGCCGAGGTGCGCCTCTACGACCGGCTCTTCACGGTCGCAAACCCCGGGCGAGAAGCGGGGAGCTTTCTCGACTACCTCAACGAGGACTCGCTGAAGGTGGTCCAGGCGAAGGTTGAGCCCAGCCTCAGCACGGCCAAAGACGGCGACCACTTCCAGTTTGAGCGACAGGGCTACTTCGTCGTGGACCCCGACTCGACCGCCGACATGCCGGTGTTCAATCGGGTGGTCACGCTGAGAGACTCGTGGGGCAAGGCCACCAAGAAGGCGAAAGAGGCTCCTGCGCCTCGCAGCACGCCCGCGACCCCGCCCGCCGACGGCGATGAGTCGGGGCGGGTGCGGCCCGAGAAGCGATCGCGAGCGGACGTTCGAGCCCGCGCGCGTGAGCGCAACCCAGAGCTCGCCGCGAGCTACACGCGGATGACTGAGCTTGGGCTGAGCGCTGACGACGCTGACGTGCTGTCCGGCGACGTTGCGACAGCGGGCTTCTTTGAGGCTGCGGTGACGGCGCATGGCGACGCAGCAACCGTGACGAAGTGGATGGTCAACGTGGTGCTCGCCGAGACGAAGGACGTGGCGATCGACCGTCTAGCGCTCACGCCGGACGCGCTCGCTAAGCTCATCGGTCTCGTCGATGCGGAGACCATCTCGACGCGTGCCGCCAAGCAGGTCCTTGAGAAGCTTGTGGCCGAGGGCGGCGAGCCAAGCGACTGGGTCGACACGCTGGGTCTGGCTCAGGTCAGCGACAGCGGAGCGATCGCTGAAGCTGTCGCCAGCGTGCTGGCGTCCAACCCTGGACAGCTGGCGGCCTACCGCGGCGGTAAGGAGAAGCTCTTTGGCTTCTTCGTGGGCCAAGTCATGAAAGCTACTCGAGGCCAAGCGAATCCAAAGGTCGTTCAGGCAGCACTTCGTGAGGCGCTCAGCCAGTAGGCGTCTGTCTCCACAAGCCTGCGCCCGGCTCGTGCCCAGCATGTAGATTATCGCTACACGGTTGCCAATTAGGTTGTCCTCGGGAAGGAACTGCGGACCTGGGACGCGCCGGGAAGTCTCAGGCGCTACGGGGACAACTGCGCAACATGCACGTTTGGCCCCGTTCTTGCTTACCGTGAGAGCAGGAGGCGCCCATGAACCGTGCAACGCTCAAGTCCCTCGTCGTTCCCTTCCGCCTGTTCTTTGCGGCTTCGGCGCTCGCGCTCGCACTCGTTGGGTGCATCGAGCCAACGACCGAACAGGCCCAGTGCAGCGAAGACTTCGAGTGCGATGATGGCCTCGCCTGCACGGTCGATTACTGTGATGACGGGGTCTGTAAGGCGGTCTCTACCGTGTCGGCGGTCACGGCCTCGGTTGTCGGCGCGTGCAGCGCCGACATTGACTGCGCTCCGCTCGCAGGACCGTGCCAGATCGCAACCTGCGTGGTGACTCAGGACGTGTGCTCGATCGAGTCGGGAACGTGCCGCTTCGAGGTGGATCCAGCGTGCAACAGCTGCGACACGAGCGCCGACTGCGCTGAGATCCTGTGTGGCGCCGCTGAGTGCCTCGGCGGCGAGTGTGTCGCAGCCGAGGGTGAGTGCCAAACGGACGCCGACTGCGGCGTCGACGAGCTCGGATGTTCAACCGCGAGCTGCGTCCAGCTCGGTGACGGCTGCGGCTTCGTTGGTGTCTGCGTCGACACGCCCACCGGTGCCTGTGGTTGCCAGGATGATGTTGACTGTGACGACGACAACCCCTGCTCGACCGACCTGTGCATGAGCGGTGAGTGCATCAACATCGACGAGCCGGCGTGTCTCTTCGACTGTGTCTCGGATGCCGAGCTCTTGCCGCTCCTGGAGGCAACCTCTGGGGCCGGGTGGATCAAGACGGAGGGAGAGGTGG
The DNA here is from genome assembly GCA_938040325.1 of uncultured bacterium. Taxonomy (GTDB): domain Bacteria; phylum Myxococcota_A; class UBA9042; order PHBI01; family PHBI01; genus CALHXW01. The sequence continues at coordinate 15,019 of CALHXW010000319.1, forward strand.
GTGCCGCCGCCGCCGCCACGGGGCAGTGTCAGCCCCAGGGCCACCCAGTGCTCTCAGACGACCTCTTGGAGCTCGAGCTGAGCTGGACCCTTTGGCACGAAGAGCCTGGTATCGACGCGCCTGGGTTTGCGCCGTTCTTGGGGCAGCCGACCTGCCAGTCCAGCAGCTGCAGTGGCGGGGAGTCTTGCGACGGCATCATTGCTGGTGCGCGCTACCGCGTCTGGGGCGAGTCGCTCGGGACGCCGAGTCGACCGATGGTCGATGTCGCTGGCTTCTGCCTCAGCACGCATCCTGCGAACCTCACGGGGCGCTACAACCTTGAGATGACTCAGGAAGAGACGCTGTCGCACCTGGTGGAACTTGTCGCAGAAGACAGCGGCACGCTCCGATTGGTGGGGCCAGGGCCCATCTCCGAGCTCGAGGTCGAGGCGTTTTCTGGCTACGTCGAGCTCTTCGTGCCCGGCACCGACGATCCGGCAGAGAGGATCCGCTTGTTTGCGAACGGAAACGACCTCATCGGCAGCGTCTACAATCACGACGGCGTTGCGTTTGGCGCGCCTGACGGCACGGACATCGGGCCGGTGCTGGGGACCACAACCGTGCGCCTAACGCGGCTGCCCTAGTCGTTGGCTACTGCTCGACTCCGAAGATCACCCGCGGAAAGAGCGACACCGGCTCGGCCCGTGTCGTTCCGTCAGGGCCGGCGACCTCGCGAACCCTTGGAGCGCTGGTGGCGTAGGCGCGGGGATTGACCAGCTCGTGACGCGCGGCATCGACCGCAGACGCCACCACTTGCCATGGGATCTCCTCGCCAGCGTTGACCATGAGGGTGCGCGACATCCGTGGGTGAGCCGCGGCAAGCTCGGTCAAGACCACGTTGAGCCGGGCGTAGTTCGGACCCGTGTCTTGATGGGGGATGCGAACCGGTTCCAGCTGGGTCTGGCCGCCGACGACGTGAACGTTCAGCGCTGCCTCACCCACGTGGAGGACGGCGCGTGGAGGTGACGCCTGTTGCTGGCCACCTGGCGCGTTTCGCGGCGCCGCTACGGCCTGCACAGTCACCTCAAAGAAGTTGAAGAGTGCCAAGAGCATCGGGATCAGGATCACCAGGATGCTCATGATCGGCGTGAGGTTCGCTTCTACGGTGTCGTCTGGCATGGCGCGTCGTCGTCGCATGGCTCCTCCAAGGGCTTGCCACAAGGGACGGCGCGGGCGGTTGGGTCTTACCCGGTGCACCCGAAAACGCCGGATGTCGCTGCTAGATGCGAGCGTTTCGAAAACGACGCCGAGCGTGGAGCGAGGAGTCGTTCGTGTTTCCGGTCTCTTGCAGTTCGGACCAAAACCAAAGGTCGTTGAGGGGGTACGTTTTCGCTCAAACGATCGAGCGGGCCGGCCGATATCAGCCAAGACGCGTTCCTCACGCGACCCTCCCAATCCCATCCAGAGTTCACCGATGATCCCGAGAGTCTCCGTCACCCTCGTGTTCGTCCTTGGTGCGTGCATTCAACCAGGGCCGTTCCCTGCATTGCACGACGCCAACGAGACGTTCGCGGTCCCGTTCTGCGCATTCGCGACGAGCGGCCTCGAGGTCGCCTGCGGGGCGTCGATGGCGACGGCGTGCTCGAACGGCCAGCAAGACGCCGGCGAGACCGATGTGGACTGCGGGGGCCTGAGCTGCGGTCCGTGTGCCGTCGAGGCGGCTTGCCGCGAAGCCGGAGACTGCGAAACCGGCTGGTGCAGCGAGGGTGTCTGCGCACAACCGAGCTGTGTGGATGGCATCCGCAACGGCGTTGAGACCGACCTCGACTGCGGTGGGAGCTGTGGTCCTTGTGAGGCGTTCGCCAGGTGTGAGGTCCCGGCTGACTGCGAGAGCTTCATCTGTGACCAGCAGCGTCGTGAGTGCCAAAAGCCGATCTGCCACGACGGCGTCCAGAACGGGCACGAGACGGACGTCGACTGCGGCGGGGGCTGCCAACCGTGCGATGCTTTGCGAAGCTGCGCGGCGTCGAGCGACTGCGCGACGGGGCTGTGCACCGCTGGACTCTGTGTGAGTGGGGGCTGAGCGACGGCGCCGCTGCCGTTGACAAGGCACTGAGACCGTGTTCAGTGTCGGCACTGAACGGCGCGTTGGCGCCCAAGACACGGCGGAACCGCGATGTCAGATCTTACCTTGTACTACGCCCCCCGGACACGGTCGTTTACGGCGTTGTGGATGCTCGAAGAGCTCGGCGCGGACTACACGCTCGAGTCCTTCGACTTGCTCAGCGGTCGGCATAAGACGCCTGAGTTTCTGGCGCTCAACCCGATGGGAAAAGTGCCGCTTGTCGTCGACCGCGGTTGTGCGGTGTCCGAGACAGGGGCGATCGCGATCTACCTGGCCGATGTTCACCGAGCGGCCGATCTCGCGCCGCCGGTCGACCACCCTGACCGGCCGGCCTACCTGCGCTGGATGTTCTTCGCGGGGGCCATCATGGAGCCTGCGTTTGGCGAGAAGTTCTTCAAGTGGGATGTCCCGGCGCAGAGCGTTGCTTGGGGCTCGTTCGCCCAAATGCTCGCGACCCTTGAGAGCGCTGTCACGGCCGGTCCGTGGCTCTTCGGCGAGCGGTTTTCGATGGCGGACGTGGTTGTTGGCGCTGGGGCTCGCTTCGGAGTGATGTTCGGCGTCATCCCCAAAGACGGCGTTGTGGGTGCATATGTCGAGCGGTTGACGGCTCGCCCAGCGTTCAAGCGGGCCAACGCCATCGAGCAAGCACAGGGCGAGCGCTTTCCGCCCTCGGCCTAAAGCACCATCGAGGCAGGCTGCTCATGCGCAAGCCTAGCTCGGCTTCGGTCACGTGGCGCTCGGCCTTGATGGTCTCGGTGAAGCCGCCGTCACGCGCCGCTGTCGTGGCATGAGTTCGCTCTCGGTGCGACCGGCAAGGAAGGCACGTGCGGCCGTTGCTCAACGCGCGCGGCCGGGGTACCGTCGCGCCATCGGAACAGGAGAAGAACTCATGAGATCGAAGACTATCATCGCCTCGTTGCTGCTCGGCCTCTTGCTGGCAGGCGGCTTGAGTGGCTGCAAGATGATCAAGCGGATGTTGCCCGCTGAGGAAGTCACCGATCCCGACTCCGGAACTCCCGAAGAAGTGGTCTTCAAGGCCGTTCAGGCCGCCCAGGCAGGCGATCTTGAGAGCGGGTGGAAGGCTTTTCGGCCCTTGCTCCACAGCAAAGAGCTGGCGAGCATCCAGAACGAGAAAGAGTGGAAGTCGCTCCGCTTTCCAGCCATGCAGCGTAAGATCCATCTCTTCACGCACGAGCCCGGCAAGCCCTACTTCCACATCGACTACGACTCGGAGACCGACGACGGCATCACCAAGATCTTCGTCGTCAACATGAAGTCGGACATGCCCACGCCGTGCAACGTCAAGCCCGACCCCAAGGCCAACATGGCTTGGCGCATCGTCATGGGCTGCTTGAACTAGTCCCTGGCAAGCACATCGCCTTCGCCTCGCTCGAAAACAGCGCTTGATTTGGGACTAGTCCCTCAGCGTCGAACGACGTCAGCTCGCGCCAAGACGATCAAACCTCTGACGCCAATGACGAGCCCAAGCTCGGAGTCGCTGGGAATGCGGCGAAAAACGCGTGAGCTCATGCTCCGTTGTGCTTCCTGAAGCGACGCAAAGACGCCACTCGCACGGACATGCGAGTGGCGCCTGCTTTGTGAGGGTGGCCTTGCGCTACTCGTCGCAGACGGTCTCGACGCGCAGTGAGTCGATGTAGACGCCTTCATGGCCATGGGTCGGCGCATCGACCGAGTCGAACACGAAGCGGACCTGCACGCGCTGGCCCGCGTGGAAGGTCAGCGGCACACGCACGTG
>CALHXW010000320.1 GCA_938040325.1 uncultured bacterium
AGACACCCAAACGTAGCGTTCGAGCACTGCTGCGCGAGGCGCTGTCGCTCCTTCGGAGAGACCTCAGGCGTCGACATCGAGCCCACGTGAAGCGCCCTAAGCAGACCAACGCGGCCCATGACGCCGCGAAGCCGCAAACCAGCGACGCAGAAACACGATCCCCGGGGCCCGTCGCCGAATCACGCTCGCGTCACGTCCCAGCAAAGGTTGTCCGAAAGGTCTTTGAACGCGACGGTGAGCGATGCACGTATCGTGACCCACAGACCTCGCAGCGGTGTGTGGCGACGCATAGGCTACAGCTCGACCACATCCATCCCTTTGCACGCGGCGGAGAGCACTCGGCATCGAACCTTCGTGTGCTTTGTGAACATCACAACAGACACCGTGTCCCGCAACGGTACCGGCATCGGACGAGCAATCCATTCTCGACGACCCGTTCATGACCCACGTCTCGGCCAAAAAAGAGAGTGCACCTGGAGACAGCGAAGCCTCCGATTCTCAAAATGGCTAGAGATGAGTCTAGCAGCGTTCGGGGAAATGCAATCCCTGCTGACGCGCGTGACGTGCACCACCGGAACACACATCGCCGAATCGTTTCGTCCAGACAAAGCGTTTCCCCGAACGCTCCGAGGGGCTGATACCCGTTCAGGGGTCTCCAAGGCAGAACGCGTTCTCGTTCTCGGCTGGTTCCCGGATGTCATAAGTCCAGACGTCGCAGCCGTCGGCGTTCTGTACGACCTGCCAGTTGGTTGAGCACCAGAAGTCGCAGGTATCGACGCACCCGTAGTCGGACTCGCTGCCGCCGAGCTGCATACAGCTGCTTGGGGAGTCGTCGATGGGGCAGCAGGTTGGCGGCTCGGCAATGTCGGACGTTTGGGTGCTGTCCGGGGACGCGTCTGGGTCAGGCGACTCGTTCGTGTCGTCAGGCTCGCTCGCGTCGCGGACGGCGGTGCCTTCTTCCTCGCCATGGCACGCCGAGAGCGGGGCGATGCTACAGAGAAGCACGATGAGTCCGGCGCAAGCTGGTGCCATGATGTCTGCCCGACCAGGTCTCACTAAGCCGCCCTCAGAGGGCCGCGTCAGCCACTACGCCTCGAGCGTCACGGGCTTTTTGAGAATGAGCGCCTTGAACTCGTGGGGCACCAGGCCCATCACGCGGTCTTCGAGCGCTTCGAAGTAGAACTCGCCGATGTTGACCAAGCGCAGCTTGTCGCCAAGCAGGCCCTTGAACATGCCCTTGGTGTAGCCGACCTTCTCGAGCTGGATGTCGTGCTCGGCCAGCAGCGCCTGCATGGCGCGGTAGTAGCTCCGTGTCGTCGACAGTCCCTCGTAGTTGCGGGCCATGTCGATGAGGTCCATGACGAACTCGAAGTCGGTCTCAAGCCCGAGCGCACGCGCAATGACCGTGAGGTGGCCGAAGTGAATCGACAGCTCCGGGTGGTCCAGGTGCGTCGACAAGATCGGGTAGCGGCCCATCTCGCCAAACTCGGTGATGACGGCCGTGCCGCCCTGAGCGAGCGCGCCATTGACCATCTCAACGAGCTGCCAGGCGCCGATGTTGAGGTAGAAGTCCTCAGGCGCGTCGCCGATCGGTACCGTGTACTTCTGCACCAGCTCGCCAGCTATGCCGGTCTTGGCGAGCGCGGCCTCGAAGACCTCATCGCTCGGCGGACCGTCTTCGGTGTAGCCAAGCGCTGTCTTCGTCAGGCGAATCGCGGTGAGGTCGCCGATCATCTCGTTGCTGAGGATCAGGTCGTACTCGGTGCCGGGCCATGGGTCGCTCAGCACGTCGCCCTCGGTGATCGTGACCGGCAGTCCAGCCGTCCGCTCACGCTGGGCTTCTGCCAGGGCTGGCGAGAGCTCGAGGATGTCGTAGGTCACGTCCAAGCCACGCGCCTGGAGCGCCTCGGTCACGGCCTTGGCGACAAAGCCCAAGCCCGCGCCGATCTCGAGCACGCGGATGCCGCCTTCATCCGGCACAAGCCCCTTCTTCGCGAGGCCATCCACCAGCGCCGCCCCATACGTCCGACCCTTCAGCGCCGGATGGTTGCGGCGGAAGAGATGCGAGAGCGTCGTCTCTTGGTGGTCGAACTGCTCGTTGGCGTCGTGGACGTCGTTTCGGTAGTAGCCCTCCGGCGTGAAGAGCTGGTCGAGCGTGACGGGCTCGGGATCCGTGGCCGGGTTGTAGTCGGCGTAGGGCATCGTGCTCGTCAGGTAGGGTGGCTTCATGTGCTGGCGACCCTTGTAGTAGGCCAGCGGCAGCGCCGAGAGCTTCAGCGCCTGCACCGAGTGGTCGGCGAGTCGCTTGGTGAGGTCGAGGATCACCTGGTCGTCATGGTCGGCAGAGAGCGCGTCGAAGGTCTTCTCGCCGTCGATGTCGTTCCAGAGCGCGGTCTCGGCCGCGTTCAGGGCGTGGCGGACAACAGGACGCTCGCCCCATGCCGCGTAGATCGTGACGTTCTTGTCCTTGCCGCGGTGCCAGACGTTCCAGCGGCCCTTCACCGGCACCATCTCCCAGATGTCGTTGATCTGGTCGTGGTTGGGGGTGATCAGGCAGCCGAACTGCAGAAACACGCCGACAAAGTACTCTGGCGGCTGGTCCTCGAAGGCGAGCGCGTACTTCACGCACACTTCCTTCGGCTCGATGGGCTCAGCAAACGCGTCGAGGAACGCGAGGATGTCTGGGCTCATCTTGAGGATGTAGCCGTAGACAGCATGGTAGAGGTAGACCTCTCCCATGTGCTGGAAGCTCTTCGTGTAGGGGGACCGGACTAAGACTCGAGAATCAGCGTGTTCTACTCTGGTACGCACAGACCGGCCTCACAGATAATGCCTTCGTTGGGTCGGCACTCTGCGTCCGCAAAGCACCCTTGACCGCACGCTGACACGCCTCCGATATCTCCGCAAGACGCGTTGGTCTCGCTGCAGCTGACGAGGTTGCCGCAGTTCGCCTCGGCGCAATAGCCGCCAAGGTCTTGTAGAATGCAGACTTGCGCGCCTCGGCAGCCCTCGTGGTCAGTGCACGAGTCGCCGACCCAGCCACCGCCCTGAAGTCCGCAGAACTGGCCTTCTGGGAATGACTTGCATGTGTAGTCCAAGTTGCCGCGGCAGTTGGCGTCTGACGAGCACGGGTTGACGCAGTAGCCGTTGAAGCACTCGTTGCCGGGCGGGCAGTCGCTGCTGAGGCCGCTCGCGCAGAAGTCGTCGACGCACTCGCCAGTCGCGGTGTTGCACACGTTGTAGAGCGGGCACGACAGCTCGGTGCAGCCGCCGCCGCCTTGGCCGGCAGAGACGTCCCACTCGATGTTGTAGTCCGCGCCTGCGCCGCCGAAGACCTTCACGTAGAAGGTGCTGGCGCCCTGCGCGACGGTGCTGACGATCACGCCGCCACCCGTCGGGGTCTCCGACGCGAGCTGCGTTGTGCCGTCAGCCGCGAAGATGGCGGCGCCCACGAGGTCGTTGGCGGTCTGGCCCTCCGCGAGGATGGTGATCGTGTCGCCGGCGGCGGCGTTGACCGTGAACCAGTCATCGCGGCAGCAGAGCACCGCGTTGCTCTGGGTACCGCTGGTGCCCGGCAGGCCCGTCGCGTTGCCCGTGCTGTCGCCACCAATAGCAGACTCCGTGCAGCCAGGGCTCGGGACGAAGTCGAGGTTGTAGGCGCCTTCGGCAGTGGCTTGGGGGTAGCCGGTCACGCGCAGCTGGTAGACACCGCTCTCCTCGAGAGCGCCGACGGTGATCTGCTCGATCGACTCGAAGCCAAGGCCGCCCTCGCCGATCGGCTCGTCGCTGCTCGGCGCGTAGAGGCGAACGTCGAGGTCCGCGTCCGGCGTCAGAATGGTCATCGTGACGGTCACGGCGCTGCCGCACGACGCCGTCACGTCGAACCAGTCTTCGTCGCCGGCGCAGAGCTGCAGGGCCGTCCCTGGTGCGGGGAGCGCTTGGCTCTGAGCCGGCGTGCTGTTGGGCTCGAAGTTGTCCTCATTGCAGCCGACAACCGTCGTCGCGTTCGTGGTCAGCTGGTAGGCGATGCCGTTGGGGTCAAATGTCAGTCCGACCACGGAGAGCTGGTAGGTGCCACTCGCGTCAGGCGTGTACGTGAACTGCTCGGTGGCGGCAGAGGTCTCGCTGCCGGCGACCTGGATGCCGGCTGCGTTGAAGAGCTGGACGTCGAGGTCACCTGCGTCAGAGTTAAAGGTGACCTGGAACTCAACCGCCTGGCCGGCCGTCAGCTCGATGCTGAAGTTGTCGGTGTCGAGGGCGGAGGTCGCGCCGCAGATCAAGGCGTCGACCGGGGTACCGACGGTGATGGTCTTGGCGTCTGCTGCAGTGTCGTTGGGCTCATAGGAGTCGCCACCGCAGGCCTGAACGCCGCCGTCGACGCTGATCTGGACCTGAGTCACCGCATTGAACGTGCCGTCGGTCACGTTGAAGACGACCTGGAAGGCCTGGCCAGCCGCGCTCGGGAGCGGGGTGTAGGTGAAGGTCTGACCGACGAGCTGCGAGCCGTCGGGAGCGCCGCTCTCGATCGAGTAAGTGAGCGGGTCACCGTTGGGGTCGGTTGCGTCGATGTTGATCGTGAGGGTCTGGCCGACCGTCGCTGTCTGGGGCTGGATGTCGTCGAAGATCGGCGGGGCAGGGCCCCCGGTCTGGCCATCGCTCACGATGAAGCGGACCGCCATCGTGTCTTCAAGCGAGCCGTCGCTGACAGTGAACGTGACGCGCACCGTCTCGCCAGCGAGCGCCGCCGGCGGACGCCACATGAAGACGCCGGTCGTCGGGTCGAGCGATGCGCCATCGGGCAGCTGGCCTTGATGTCCGTAGGTGAGCGACTCGCCGTCGGGGTCGGTGGCGCTGAGCTTCAGGCTGAAGTTGAGGTTCGCCGTGACCGCCTGGTCTCCAACCTGCTCGAAGGTCGGCGGGTTCTTCTGAGACTCGGACACGACCTCGATGCGCACGGTCTCGCGGTCGAACTCCTCGCCATCGCTGACGACAAAGGTGAGGAAGTGGGTCTTGCCGGCTTCCTCGGGGGTCCACTCGAACGTGTTGGTGGTCTTGTCGAAGCGGGCGCCTGGCGGAAGCGCGCCAAAGACGGAGAACGTCAGGGTGTCGCCGTCGGCATCCTGGGCAGCCAGAGAGATGCGCAGCGTCTCGCCCACCGCGACGATGCGGTCGCCAACGCCTTCGAGCTCAGGCGCCCGGTTCGGGCCGCCCGTGTTGGTGTCTTGCGGCGGCGTTGTGTCTTTGTCGGTGTCAGCGCCGAAGGTGTCGGTACCGCCGTCGCCAGGGCCGGCGTCGTCTTCGCAGGCGGCAAGGAGGCTGAGACAGGCCAGTGCGACCACTGCTGGACGCAAAACGTTCTTCATCGAGTTCAACGACTTCACCGATACCATCCTTCGCGAGCGCCTGTGGGTTCCCTCAAACGGCGTTTGGCACGCCGGTCGCTCGAAGTCCATTTCAAGGGCGCACCCTAGCGGAAAGTATCGGCCGAACAAAGAGAGTTTCCGCCGCAGCAGACTCGCCAAGGCCGACGAGATGCGGGGCTCGATGGCGCGCAGCGGCAGGCAACCGTTCGGTGCTCTACAGTCGCACTGCCGGCGCTACAGCGCGTTGGTGATCAGTGCGGCGTGGAGAGCGCGGACCAGGTCATCAACCGCTTCGGAAGCGACCGTGAACGTCAGCGCGAGGGGGCCGAGGCTTGTCTCGAAGCTCGCGTCGACCTCTGTCGCTGCCGCGAAGGCCTCTGTCAGCACTTCCGGGCGCTCGCCGAGGCCTGGCCCTACTGCGGTGACCGTGCCGCGGTCGCGCCGCATCGTGACGGCGTCGCCAAACTCGGTCTTAAGCGCGCTCTCAAGGGCTTCCAACCGGTGCGCGTCTGCGGTGGGAATGGCGACTCGAAGCGGCCGCGTGCCGCCGCCGAGCAGGCCGCTGGGGAGCGCTCCAAGGGGCGTCAACGTCCGCATCAGCTGAGCCGGAGAGCTGCCTGCCGGGAGCTCGACCTCGAGGAGCTGGCGCCGCTGGGCAATCGCTGTCACGGCAGGCGCTTCGCTTGCAGGGTTGACCCGCACCACCGTCCCCGTGTCGTCGCGAGCGCCGAATGTGGACTTAGCGAAGATGGCGACGCCTTGCTGCGAGGCGTACTCGACGCAGTCCTGGTTGAGGACCTTGGCGCCATGCCGGGCAAGGGCGATCATCTCTTCATGAGAGACAGCGTCGAGCCGCTTGGCGTCGGGCACGACTCGGGGGTCCGCTGTGTAGACGCCGTCGACATCGCTGCAGATCTCGCAATATTCAGCGCCCAGGGCGGCCGCGAGGGCGACTGCCGTGGTGTCTGTCCCGCCGCGACCCAGCGTCGTGATCTCGCGCGAGTAGCTGACGCCCTGGTAGCCGGCGACGATGACGATCTTTCCGTCGTCGAGCTCGTCGTGGACACGGTAAGGGCGGACTTCGACGATGCGGGCGCGGTTGTGGCGGGTGTTGGTGATGATGCCGGACTGTGAGCCCGTGAACGACACGGCCCGCTGGCCAAGCTCGTCGAGCGCGATGGCAAGGAGGGCTGTCGAGACTCGCTCCCCGGTGCTCACGAGCATGTCGAGCTCGCGCGGGTTGGGGTTGCTGCTGAGCGACTTGGCCTTGTCGAGCAAGCCGTCGGTGGTCTTACCCATCGCGCTGACCACGGCGACGACACGATAGCCGCGCTGGACCGTTGCGGCGATGCGCTCGGCGACTGCTCGAACCTTGTCGAGGGTCGCAAGTGACGAACCGCCGTACTTGTGAACAACGATCGGTGCTGGCCCACTCATCACGCCTCCCCGCGTTCGGTGTAGATCCTAGTTTCCGCTTGGAGCTTCCCGGCAGTGGGCCAGCGCGTCAACTTTGTCGGAGCCATCTTGCGGAGGGGGGGCGGTTGTGCTTTACCGATGCGCCTACTCTGATGACCCGGAGTCTTCGTGCACATCTCGCTCCGTCCTGAAAACTCACGAGCCAAGCTCACCACGCCACTGCTCGCTGTCGGTGTGTTCTCCGACTCACGCGGTCCGCAGTTTACCGCTGTCGACAAGCTGACCGGTGGACGCCTGTCGCGGCTCCTCGACGAGGAGAGCTTCAAGGCGAAGCCAGGCAAGACCTTGCTCGTCCACACCGACGACCTGCCGTTCAAGCGGTGTCTCCTCGTCGGGCTCGGCAAGTCCGAGGAACTCGTCGCACAGGGCTTGCGTGACCTCGCCGCCCACGCGGTCAACGAAGCGAACAAGCGCAAGCTCAAGGGAGCGTTCGTGATGCTTCCGGCCAGCATCGAGGGCAGCGACGCCATCCGGTTCGGGACGGAGGGCGCAGCGCTTGCAGGCTACCGCTACGACAAGTGGCTGACCCAAGACGTTGAGCCGCTCACCTGTGACGCGGTGACGCTGATTCATGCCAAGGCGAAGGGGCTTGATCCCGTCGTCGTGCGGGCTGCCCGGGCCAGCGAAGGCGTTGCTCTCGCACGCGACCTCGTCAACGAGCCGCCAGCGACCATGTACCCCGGTGTTCTCGCCAAGGTTGCCGCACAGGTCGCCAAGGAAGAGGGGCTGGAGTGCAAGATCCTCAAGAAGGGCGACATCGTGAAGGCAGGCATGAACTTGCTGCTTGCCGTGTCGGCAGGCAGTGAGCGGCCGCCGCGCCTGATTCACCTGACGTACCGTCCGCCGGGCGCCACGGCCAAGACCAAGCAGATTGCGCTGGTCGGCAAGGGTCTGACCTACGACGCGGGCGGCTACAACATCAAGCCGACGGGCTCTCTCGAGGACATGAAGATCGACATGGCGGGTGGCGCTGCCGTCATCGGCGCCATGAAGGCTGTGGCGGCGTTTGCGCCCGACTGCATCGTGCACGGCATCGTGCCTTCGTCGGAGAACCTCATCAGCGGCGAGGCCTACAAGCCGGGCGACGTCATCAAGTCCTACAACGGCAAGACCGTTGAGATCATGAACACGGACGCTGAAGGTCGCCTCATTCTTGCCGACGCTCTGGCCTACGTGGCCAAGCTCAAGGTCGACCGAATCGTCGACCTGGCGACCCTCACGGGCGCCTGCATGGTCGCGCTCGGACCGCACACAGCCGCTCTCTTCGGCAACAACGATGCGTTCCGCGACCGCGTCTTCGACGCCGCCAAGCGCTCGGGCGAAGACGTGTGGCCGATGCCGCTGTCGAAGAAGCTGCGCGGCATGCTCGACAGCCCCATTGCGGACATGAAGAACATTGGGCAGCGCTGGGGTGGGGCCATCACGGCTGCGCTCTTTCTCCACGAGTTCGTCGGGAAGACGACCTGGGCTCACCTCGACATCGCAGGGCCGTCCTTCTCTGAGAAGGCCGAGCCGTCGGTGCCACGCGGTGGGACAGGCTTCGCGGTGCGCTTGCTCCTGGAACTGGTAGCCAACGAGGTGTGACATGGCAGGCAGCGTCAACAAAGCGATTATCGTAGGCAATCTCGGGGCTGATCCTGAGATTCGCACCACTCCTGCTGGGCAGATGGTCGCGACCCTGTCGATCGCGACCAGCGAGAACTTCACGACCCGTGATGGTCAGCGCCAAGAGCGCACGGAGTGGCACCGTGTCATCGTGTGGAACAAGCTCGCCGAGCTTGCCCAGCGCTACCTCTCGAAGGGCCGCAAGGTCTACATCGAGGGCCGCATTCAGACCCGCAGCTGGGATGACCAGCAGACCGGCCAAAAGCGGTACTCCACCGAGATCGTCGCCCGCGAGATGACGTTCCTCGACTCAGGCGGCAGCGGCGGCGGCGGCGGCGGCGGCGGCTTTGGCGGCGGTGGTTCGCCAGGCGGCGGGTTCGGCGGCGGCGGCGGTTCCCAGGGCGGCGGCGGCTATGGCGGCGGCTCCCAGGGCGGCGGCTACGGCGGCGGTGGTTCCCAGGGCGGCGGCTACGGCGGCGGTGGTGCCCAGGGCGGCGGCGGCGGCTACGGCGGCGGTGGTGCCCAGGGCGGCGGCGGCGGCTACGGCGGCGGTGGCTCCCAGGGCGGCGGCTACGGCGGCGGCGCCCAGGGTGGCGGCTCGCAGGGCGGCGGCGGGTTCAGCGCGCCTCCGGCAGGCGGCGGCGGTACACCAGCACCGGCCGGTGGCAATGCGCCAGCGGGCGGCGGCGCAAAGAAGGACCCAGAGTTCTTCGACGACGACATCCCGTTCTAGCAGGCTGCGGAAATTCTCCCGTCGTCGGCGATACCCGAGGGACTGCGTCCCCCAACCCGCGTTGAGCCCGCGTTCTTCATCAAAGCGGGTTAAGTAGCGCGTTTGCGTGGTGCTCATGCGCGTGGTGGGCGGTGGGTGATGCGTGCCGCGTAGGCGTGGTGGGTATGCGTGTCGCGTAGGCGTGATGCGTGGTGGGTGATGCGTGTCGCGTAGGCGTGGGCGTTCGGGAGGCGTGATGCGTGGGCGTTCGGGTACGCGGCATGCGTGGGCGTTCGGGTAGGCGTGATGCGTGGGCGTTCGGGTACGCGGCATGCGTGGGCGTTTGGGTACGCGGCATGCGTGGGCGTTTGGGTACGCGGCATGCGCACGCGGTGACATGCGCGGGCGAATAGCTCCGTGCGAGTCGTCAGCACTCGTGCGTTGGGGTTGTGGCTGCGAGAGCGCGCGGACGAATCCGCGCGGGCCCAACTTCCACTCTGTCGACTACTGTGAGCAGCCCTGCGTTGAGCCGGGCCGGCAGTAGCGGGCCGTGCTAAACTCGCTGTCGAGGCTCAGGTCGAGGAGCTCGAAGAACCCGGTGTCGCCGTAGCGGAAGAGCATCCGGCCAGGCTCGCTTGCCCAGCTCAACGTCACGTACTGGAAGGCTTCGCAGTTGCCTTCGTACGACTCGACCATCTCGTAGGCGTCCCAGACGTCGAGCTTGTCGCCGGGAAACGAGAGAGGGTCAGGCATCGTGTAGCGCACTTGGAACCCGCAACGTGCCGTGATGAGCTCCGGGCGGTCGTGGTCGAAGAAGGTCATCTCCGTGGTGTCGGAGGCGTCGATGCCGATGTCGGCGACGATGGCGCTTGGCAGCGAGCGATCCCGCGCGGATGAGACGACGCCGGGCTCAAGGACGTGGGAGCCGCCAGCCTCGACATAGTGGAACGGCCGAGGCGTGCGTGCGCCCTCGACGGCGCGGAACGGATGCGACCAGGTGTCCTTGGCGACGTCGGTCACGGCGCCCGACAGCTCATCGTAGCTCTGCGTTCCAAAGCGGACGTTGAGGTCACCGGTCACGCCGAAGGCGAACCCGACGAACCGAAACGCATCGCACTCGGTCGGGGCGCCGGTCACAAGCTCGAACATCACCCAGACAGGGCGACTCTCAGGCTCGTCCCAGGTCACCTCGGGCTGCGACCGATTGTACTGGTAGGTGCAGCCCTCGGCGATGGCTTGCTGTCCATCAACGTCATCGTAGAAGCTGAACGTGGAGGTGCTGCCAGGCACGAGCGGCGTGGTGAGCGACATCAGCTTGGGCCAGCCCGCAGTTGTCGCATCCGAGACGAACGTGCCATGCGCCGCGAGGTAGTTGACGACCGTGGTCTCCGGCGTCTCCGTGGGGGCGTCGGTGGAGTCGTCGCAGCCCATCAGAGGTGCGGCCGCGATCATCAAGAGCCCGAGTAGGTTTAGCGTTGATGTCGGCGTTCGTCGCATCGTGGTCCCCGTGACGGCCTGGGCCGCCTATCCAGTTTATGTCCAGATTTGAAAGAGTAGCTAGACCCCAAAACGTGCGCAAGCCTCAGGATAACTGGGCGCGTATTCGGCCAGCCGCTTTGTGTTGTTGGAGCTCGGTGAGCGTTGCAATTGCCTGTTGAGTCAATGCGTTGGCTTCGTCGGTCGCGCCAGAAGTCTTCAAGATTTCGGCGAGGGCCGCTTGGCTGTGGGCGACCTCTGCGGTCTTTCCGGCCGCGCGGAAGATCGCGATCGAATCTCGTAGGAGCGCCTCGGCCGACGCATCGGGTGAGACCGAGACCTCTTCGCCGGCCGCTCGCAGCTGGCCCAAGACCCGCAGCGCGAGGGCCTGCATCTCGTGTTCGGAGTGGTCAGTCGCCAAGAGGTAGGCCTCGACGGCATGCCGTGACGCCTCCGTTTTCGAGCCGCTGGCCAAGGCGGCGAGGGCGAGGAAACAATAGGTCTCGCTGAGCATCGCGAGGTACCCCTGGCGACGCTGATGATGGGCTGCTCGCTTGAGGAGCTTGATCGCCCGGGCGTGCTCGCCTGCACCGACGAGAGCCGCACCCATGTTGTTGAGGAAGATGATGTTGGCCTGCTCGTCGCCATGGTCGTTTCGCCACTCCTCGTCGAAGCGACGGTACCAGCGAATCGCTTCCTGCCAGCGCTCGGTGGCACGTGCGATCTCGCCGAGGGAGTTGCAGACGCCCGCAAGGACTTCGCCGGTCGGCTGGAGCTCCATCAGCTCAAGGTAGGTCGCCTCTGCCGACGCGTAGTCGCCCGCGAACTCCTGGCCGATGCCGACGTACCGCAGCGCTCTCGCCTCGACCTGGGCGTCGCCGCTCGCCTTGGCGGCCGTCAACGCACGGTCCGCGAGGCTGGCGATCTGGGTTCCCTGGCCCTGGCGATAGGCAACGTTGGCACGCTCCGACAGCGCAAGCGCCTCGCCCGCAAGGTCCCCGAGCCTGGCCGCCAGCTCCGCGGCTTCATCCCACGCGACAGCCGCTTCGGGGTGTCGCCCTTGCCGGAGCAAGAGGCTCGCTTTGTGCTGCAAGAACCCAAGCGACTCGCTGGCTGGCGCCCGCTGCGCCCCAGCGGCGAGCCACGCAAGCGCGGTCACATGGTCGCCAAGGCCTTCGGCAGCGCGTGCGGCTTCCGCCCAGTCGGTGGCAGCCGTGCTAGCGCGGTCGCCTAGGGCGACAGCTGAGCCCGATGCGCTGAGCCAGTCCTGGTCACTGACAGGTCCATCGCCGATGACTGAGCCCGCTGCGATCTCATGACCCGTGAGCGCCGCGATAAGGTCGAGCGGCCCATCCACGGACCCCGCCTGCTCGATGGCCACCGAGAGCGTGTCTCCAGCGAGCGCCACGTCAGCTCCGCTTGGCAGCGCTGCACGCAGTGCTGGGAGGGCTCTTCGAAGTGCTGCGCGGCCGGCTGTCGACTGGACGCGGACGACCAGCGCAACACTCATCTCGAGCCCTCGACCAACGAACGCTTGAGCTCTGTCAGGCTCGTGACGACCACCAGACCAGGGGGTGGCTCGGTCGGACTCGCCGAAGGCGTGAAGATAATGACGCGGGTCTTGCTCGCAGCACCCATGAGCGCACCCATCAGTCCCGACATCTCGTCATCGGCGGCGCCGGTCGTGTCCACCAGCAAGCCCGTGGGCTCGAGGTCGTCGACGGCAGCACGCAAGACGTCGTGCGACGCGTCGGGGCCGAGCTCAGCCACGTTGAGTCGCTCCAAGAAGATGACGAGTGCGCAAGGTGCAATCCAGCTTGGGCCAGACGCCGCTGCCACACTGGCCACGAGCCATCGCGGCCCTGAGAACTGCCCGAGGCCCGCCCGGGCCATCCAGCTGAGAGCATCCAGCTGGCGATTGGCGACCCGCATCAGCGGTGCGTCGAACTCGCCCCAGCGGTGTCGAGCAGCAAGCTCTTCCACGATGGGCCCCATGACCTCGAACACGAGGCTCTCCGGCGCGTGCCAGAGCGCCGCACGTCGCAACACCGACCAGGCAAGCTCCGTGTCGCCAGCGGCGAGCGCGGACACGTAGTCGGCTACCACGCCGCCGGTGTCGGCGGATCCACTTCCGGTGGCAACTTCGGTCGATGGACGCGCCAGCTCTTCAAGCGCCGTGTCGTCGAGCGAGGCTGTCTGTCCGATGCCGAAGCCCTTCTCTTTCGCTTCGCGAAGCAGAAGCAGCCGTCGGATATGGTCCCGCGTGAACAGACGCGTGTTCCCGGCAGTTCGCACGGGCTCAATCGCACTGTAGCGACGCTCCCACGCGCGAATGGTGTCCGCCGTCAGGCCCGTCAGCTTCGTGACGACCCGCATAGGGTGAAGACGCTCGTCTGTTGTGCCTGGTGCCATGTTCATCGACGCCACGCGCGAGAGACATCACGTGGTCCGACTCCGGCGACGATGATGCAGCGGAATTCTGTGCACAACGCTGTGTGTGAATAACTATCTGGCTTCATGGTCACGAAGAATCGCGGTTCCACGCGCTCGCGTCCAGGTTTGTTTCAGATTTCTGAACCCCACGCGTCGCTCAGCAGGCACCCTCGGTAGGCGTACGACCAGCGGTGAGGCAGTCGAGCCGGTCATTGTACAGATCCGGTCCAGCGACGTGACGCTGTCCAGATCAGCGCCCGCTACCGGCATGCGTCCGATCGCGCGCGACACTGTTGTCGGCACGAAAAAGGGCCGCGCTCCAGCAGGAGCGCGGCCCTAGCCCGCATTCCTACACGACTACCAGTTGCGGTTGCCTGCCGCGCCCGTGACACCGGGGTTGCCGTTCGTGCCAGTCGAGGCGCCACCGTTACCGCCCTGTCCGCCGTTGCCGCCGGGTGGGAAGGTGTTGGTGTTCTGGTAGGTCGGCGTTGTGCTGTTGTTGTTGACGAAGATCGCGTAGCTCACGCCGCCAGCACCGCCGCCGCCGCCGCCGCCGTGGCCTCCGTCTCCGCCCTGGCCGCCGCGGCCGCCGTCGCCCATCGCGAAGGCGAAGCGTCCAGCAGCGAGACCACCTTGTCCGCCTTCACCGCCGAGGCCGCCCACGCCGGCCACGCCGCCGTCGCCACCCTCACCGCCATTGCCGCGCGTGATGATGTTGCCCACCAAGAACGGCAGGCTGCTGGTCGGCGAGGAGAACGTGATGAAGATGCCGAATGAGCCGCCGCCCGAGCCAGCTGCTGCGCCACCGATACCGCCGCAGCCACCTGCGCCGCCGCCGCCGCCGCTGCCGCCAAGGGAGTCATCCGTCTGGTCGGTGCCGCTGGTGCAGTTCACGGTGACGTCGGCGCCACCTGCTGCGCCGCCGCCGCCGCCGCCGCCACCGGGCGTGCCGAGCGCGCCGTTCGAGCCGGAGTCACCCACCCACTCGTTGCTGACGACCGTGCCGTCACTGTCGTTGGCACCTGCACCGCCAGCGCCGTCGGAGCCGCGAGCGCCATTAGCACCTGGGAGTCCGTTGGCCGTCTGCCCGCCGGTCTGGAACTGACCGCAGTTGTTGCTGACGCGGTCGTTGCCTCCGCCACCACCTGCGCCGCCTGCTCCGCCGCCGCCCGTCAGGCCAGCCGTGCCGGATGGCTGCAGGCTGTTCTGGATGGGGCAGTTCGCACCGGCGCCCGTACCGCCCCGGACGTTGGCTCCATTGCACATGTTGGTGCCCGCGTTGCCGGGCGCTCCTTGGTTGCCGGGTGTGGTTCCGAGCGCAGCGCACTGACCTGTGACGTGGACGGTCGTGAGCACGGTGTTTTGGCCATCGTTACCGGCGGGTCCGGCCGTGCCGTCTCCAGCGGTTCCAGCGTTCGTTGCGTCACCACCGGCGCCGGCGAAGATGATGTTGTTTTCGATGCGCAGTCCCGCCGTGCTGTTGAGGGCGTAGACCGCGTACGAGTTTCCACCCGCCGTGAAGCTCGAGACACCGTTGATCACGAAGCCCTCAAGCTTGGTGGCAGCCGTGATGTTGTTGGCGACGATCGTCTTCTGGTGCAGCGCGGCGGTGGCTGCACCGCTGATCGTCGTGTTGGTCGCGCTCACATCGCGCTCCCAGGTGTCGGCGCGGTGCCCGCCCAAGAGGTCGATGCCGTTCCGCAACGTGACCTGCTCTTGGTAGAGACCGTCGGCGACGAGGACCTTGCCGCGACCCAGGGTGTTAGCGCGAGTGAGTCCCGTGCTGATGGACTTGCAGGGGTAGCGGCCACCGCCGGTTGCCACCGGGCCCAAGCCGCAGGCGCCCGCGTCCGAGGCCGCGGGGTCCGACTCGGAGACGTAGATGGCGTCGGTGTCGAGCTGGAACTCGCAGCCGTCGTCGGGCACGTCGTTGAGGTTGAAGAAGTCCGCATTGACCGTGCAGTTGCTGTTGCTGTCGCCGATGCCGCAGCAGACGAGGTCGCAGGTCGGTGACGTCGTGCCGCTGCACTCGCCGTAGGCGTTGTCCTTGTCGAAGATCTCGGTGCAGTCCGTGAAGCAGTTACCGCACGCTTGGTCGGTGGTGTATTGGCCGGCGCCGTTGACGAAGTTCTCGTCGACCGTGCCGTCGCAGTCGTTGTCGAGCAGGTCGCAGGTCTCAGTGCCCGCGGGACCCGCCGTCGCGTCGCACTCGACGCCCGCGCCGTTGGCTGTGCAGACCCAGTTGCCAAAGCGCTTGCAGACGCCTTCGCCGACCGAGCACACGGTGCCCTTGGTCGGGAAGTTCTCGTCCACGCTGCCGTCGCAGTCGTTGTCGAGGTTGTCGCAGATGTCGGTCGCTTGGGGAGCGCCGGCGGTCGCCGAGCACTCGACGCCGTTGCCAGCCGCGTTGCACTGGAAGACGCCCTGGGCTTCGCAGATACCTTGTCCAACGCTGCACGGCTGGCCCTTGAGGCTCCACGCAGCGTTCTCGTCGATCATGCCGTCACAGTCGTTGTCGATGTTGTCGCAGATCTCGGTGGTCGGCTGCGCGGCGTCGGCGTTGCAGATGGTGGCCGAGCCGGTGCCGTTGCAGACGAAGAAGCCGAAGCGTCGGCAGGCGCCCTCGCCGTCGGAGCACGTCGTGTTCAGGTCGGGGAAGCCCTCGTCCTCGGTGCCGTCGCAGTCATCATCGAAGTAGTTGCAGATCTCAGCGGCCGGCGTCTGACCGGTGCACTGAAGCTGGGTGGATCCGGTGACGCAGTCGCGAACGCCTGGGCACGTGCCAAAGCCATTCGTGATGGCGCAGGTGTTGCCGCGACCGGGCACGTCGTCGATGGCCGAGTTGCAGTCGTTGTCGACGGCGTCGCAGACCTCGGTCGCCGGCGTCAGTGCGCTGCAGCTCTCCCAACCGTCGCTGGCGTCGCACGTCTCGGTGCCAAAGCAGGTTCCGATCGCGTTCGTGATGACGCACGTGCGCGTCTCGCCCGCGTCGCTTGGCTGGCACGTGCAGGACCCGGTGTCGGGCACGCACTGCTGCACGCCGCCGCCGAAGGTGTTGCAGCTGAAGCCCGTCGGGCACGAGCCCGCTGGCTCACCGTGGTTGTTGCCGGGTGAGCAGTCCTTGCCGCAGAACTGACCGCCATCGAGGTTGAGGCAGACATCGCCGGGCGTAGAGCAGTCGCTGTCGCCCTGACAGGGCAGGCAGGCCGAGTCGCCACTCTGCAGGCAAACGAGCGCGCTCGCCTGGAAGAACCCGGCGTTGCAGCTGTCGACCTCGCAGCGCGGTGAGCCGTTGTTGGCGGCGCAGACGGCCGTGGCGTTGGCGATCGCGCCTGAGCACGACAGCCCACACGAGCCACAGTTCTCGTCATCCACGTAGGCGCCTTGGGCGTTGGTGAAGTCCTCGTCGACCGAGCCGTCGCAGTCGTTGTCCTGGAAGTCGCAGACCTCGGCCTCAGGCGTGTCCGCGTCGCACGACCAGCCCGCTGCGCCGTCGCATACCCAGCCGGAGGTGCAGGTACCGAAGCTGTTGGTGACCTCGCAGGGCTGAGTGGGCGGCATGACCTGTTCGTCGCTCGGTCCGTCGCAGTCGTCGTCGAGGCCGTTGCATGTCTCGGCAGCCGGCGTCGCCGCCGTGCAGCCACCCCAGCCGGTCTCGGGCACACAGATCTCGGTGCCAAAGCAGGTGCCGACCGCGTTGCTGCTCGTGCAGCTACGCACCTCGTCGCGGTTGGCCTCGAGGCACGAGCACGATCCCGACGTCGGGATGCACTGCTCGGTCGCTGCGTCGCAGGCGAACCCGTCGTCGCAGAAGCCAGCGGCCGTGCCGTAGGCGTTGCCATCGCTGCAGTCACGGCCGCAGAACTTCGCGCCGTCGAGGTCGAGGCACTTGTCGCCGGGGGTCGGGCAGTTGTTGTCGCTCACGCAGGGCACGCACGCGGTCGACTGTGCTGGCAAGCACGTCAGCGGGCCCACCTGGAAGAAGCCGGTCTCACAGCTCTCGACCTCGCAGCGCGGTGCGCCGTTGTTGCCGACGCAGGTTGAGTTGGCGTTCGGGATCGCGCCGTCACAGGACTGCCCGCAGGTGCCGCAGTTGTCGTCGTCGACGTAGAATCCGGAGGCGTCGCGGAAGTCCTCATCGACGGCGCCGTTGCAGTTGTCGTCCTGGAAGTTGCAGGTCTCGGGCGCCGGCGTCTGCACGTCGCACTGGAAGCCGTCCTCACCTTGGCACTGGAAGAGCGCGGTGCATGTGCCCCACTGGTTTGTCTCTTCGCAGCCCAACGGGTCGTTGACGAGGTTCTCATCGATGCCGCCGTTGCAGTTGTCGTCGGCCCCGTTGCAGATCTCCTCGGCGGGCACGCCAGCCGAGCAGACCGACCAGCCCGGCGTGGCTGTCGGGTCGCACGTGGCGGTACCCGTGCAGGTGCCGAACACGTTGGAGTTCGCACAGGGGCGGACGCTGTTGAGGTTTTGGGGCAGGCAGGTGCAGGAGCGCGACACCGGCAGGCAGCGTCCGGCGACGCAGTCGTATCCGCTCTGGCAGTCGGCAGGTGCGGTGCACGAGCGGGTGCAGAAGGGGCCGCCGTCAATGCTGGTGCACTCGCCATCGGGGAGCTCGTCGCACTGCGCGTCGTCGCTGCAGGGCGAGCAGTCCGTCGCACCCGAGGTGGGGATGCAGACCTGGTTGTTGTTGGACGGGATGAAGAAGTTGGGCTCGCAGGCGAGCGCGACGCACTGCGGAATCCCACTCTCGAGGACACACTCCGTGGAGGTCGAGAAGGGAATCGTGTCGTCGCATGCGTTGCCGCAGACGCCGCAGTTCTCGTCGTTGAGGTAGGCACCCGAGATCGAGTCGATGAAGTTCTCGTCGACCTGGCCATCGCAGTCGTTGTCGGCAAAGTCGCAGGACTCCGCCTCCGGCGTGGCGGCGTCGCAAACCCAGCCGTCGAAGCCCTGACACGACCAGTTGCCGCCACAGGTGCCGAACACGTTGGTGCTCTCACAGGCTTGTGCTGGTGCCTCGACGCCCTCGTCGATCACGCCGTCGCAGTCGTCATCGATGCCGTTGCAGATCTCTTCCGACGGGGTCAGGGCGCTGCAGGTGGTCCAGCCGGTGGCTGGGGCGCACTGCTGGATGCCGCTGCAGGTACCGAAGTTGTTACTGTCGATGCACGGTCGCGTCGCGCCAGCGTCGCCTTCATCAAGGCACGTGCAGGCAGAGGAGTTCGGCAAGCACTGCGGGGAGCCGGTACCGAGGTTGGTGCAGGTGAAGCCGCTTGGGCACTGGCCGGCGGGCAGCCCGTTGAGGTTGTCCGGTCCGCAGTCTTGGCCACAGAAGTTGCCGTCGGACAGTCCGACGCACTGGTTGCCGGGCACGACGCAGTTGGCGTCTTCGGTGCACGGGATGCACGCGGCGTCGACGACGGGTAGGCACGTCGTCGGGCTTGCCTGGTAGAAGCCGGGGTTGCAGGCGGTGACTTCGCACTTGGCCACGCCGGCATCAACGGTGCAGGCGCTGGTGGCGTTGGGGAAGAACCCGGCGCAGCTGTTGCCGCAGACGCCGCAGTGCTCGTCGGTGGCGTAGAGGCCCGTGACGATGTCGACGAAGCCATCATCGACGATGCCGTCGCAGTTGTTGTCGGCGAAGTCGCAGGTCTCTTCTTTCGGGGTCTCAGCGACGCACTGCCAGCCGTCAAAGCCACCGCACAGGCGGCGTCCAACGCAGGTTCCGAAGGTGTTGGCGATGGAGCATGGCGTCTCGTCGGCGAGGTCTTCGTCGGTGAGGAGGTTGCAGTTGTTGTCGACGCCGTCGCAGATCTCTTCCGAGGGAACCGGCGCATCACACACGCTCCAGCCAGCGTCTCCCAAGCACGTCCGCTGCCCCCAGCAGGTGCCGTTGTCGTTGCTGAAGTTGCAGGGCTGCTGAACGCCCTCGCTGCCTGCGGTGCAGGCACAGCTGTTGGTCACGGGAACGCACTGCTTGCTCTGGGCGTCGCCGATCTGCTCGCTCTGGGTGAGCTGGCACGCGTAGCCAGGCTCGCACTCGTCGTTGTCGTCGCACGCGGCGGAGCAGTGCGGGCCGTCGTCGAGCGTCAGGCAGTAGCCCGATCCACACTGAGCGTCGATCTGGCAGGCCTCGCAGAGTCGGTCTTCGCGCGGGACACACAAGAAGGTCACGTCGCCCTGGCCGGAGATGCCGAGGCACTTCCACCCCTCGGGGCAGTCGTCGAGGCACGTCTTGGTGCAGAGCGGTCCAAGGTTGGACGTCACGCACCAGCCGGACAGGCAGTCTTGGTTCTCAACGCAGGCTGAGCCGAACTCGCCCGGGTTGATCGTGGCGTCGCCCTCGACGTCGGTCGGGCCTACGTCTCCGTCGGGCTGATCGCCGTCGGGCTGATCGCCGTCGGGCTCGTCTCCGTCGGGCTCGTCGCTGTCGGGCTCGTCGCTGCTGTCGGAGGTCTCCTCAGAGACCTCGACCTCGGCAATGTTGGTGTCGACGTCCGGCACGGTGGTGTCGATCACTTCGCTCGTGTCGTTGTCGCCGGGAGCTGCCTCGTCGTGACAGGCCGCGAGCAACAGCGCGAGGGAGAGAAGGAGAGTGAGAGCAGGGCGGAACAGCATAGTCGCCTCGGTCCAAGTTCGGGGGCATGACAACGGAGTCTCTGGGACACGCACGCATCGCGCGCTCGAGAGTCGAGCGTATTCCGCACGTGTATTCAAGAGGACAATCGGTCGGGCGCGTCGCGAACTTTTGCACTTTTTTCGGTCGTTCGAATTCTGAACCTACCGGGCCGAGCTTCCGAAACGTGGAAACGCCCCGTGGCGACGCCGGTTTCTCCGGCGCGCACGGGGCGTTTACCCTCGGCGAATTTCCTCGGGATCTTTGACTCCCGGTAAAGATGATTTACGGCAGGAGAACCGAGTCGATCACATGGATGACGCCGTTGCGTGCACGGATGTCGACCGTCGAGATCGTAGCGCCGCCGATCGATGCTGCTCCGCTCATCATGTCGACGGCGACGGCAGCTGCCACGCTGTTCTTCATCATGAGCATGGTCAGCTCAACCACTGCCTCGCTGTAGAGCTTGCCGTCAGCGACGTGGTAGAGAAGCACGTTGGTGAGCGCCGGCACGTCGGCCAGGAGGTCTGACAGGTCCGTAGCAGGGATCGCTGCGAAGGCGGCGTTCGTTGGCGCAAAGACCGTGAACGGTCCATCGTCGTTGAGCGTTGTGGCGAGGCCGGCCGTCGTCACGGCGGTCAGCAGCGTCGAGAAGTTCGCGTCGTCCGAGACGATCTCGGCGATGGTCGGCGGCGGGGTCAGGACCGCGTCGATGACGTGGATGATGCCGTTGTCGGCAGCGATGTCGGTGGTGGTGACCATGACGGTGTCGTTGAGCATGACGGCGCCACCGACGATCTTGATGTCCACGTCGACGTTGTTGAGCGCCGTGGCGCGCGGCAGCGTGACGACGGTCGCTGCGTCGACCGAGCCGCTGACGACATGGTAGGTCAGGATGTCGGTCAGGGCCGGGATGTCAGCTAGCAGACCGTCGAGCACGCCGTCAGGCAACGCTGCGAAGGCTTCGTCGGTGGGGGCGAAGACCGTGAACGGGCCGTCGCCAGCGAGGGTCTCGGCGAGGTCCGCTGCCAAAACCGCGGTCTCGAGGGTGCTGAAGTCGGGGTTGCCGACGACAATGTCGGTGATCGTGTTCGTTGGGGGCATCAACACGGCGTCGATGATGTGGATGATGCCGTTGTCTGCCATCACGTCGACCACGGTGACCTTTGTCGTTCCGTTGAGGAACACGTCGCCATCGACCACCTCGATGCTGATGGTGTCGCCGTTGAGCGCGGTAGCGTCGCTGAGGCCGACCACGGTGGCGGCGTCTACCTCACCCGCGACGACATGGTAGGTCAGGACGTCGGTGAGCGCGTCGGTATCGGCCAGCAGGGCATCGAGGGCACCATCGGGGAGTGCTTCAAAGGCGGCATCGGTCGGAGCGAAGACCGTGAAGGGTCCGTCGCCTGCGAGGGTCTCAGCAAGCCCAGCTGCAACAACGGCGGCCTCTAGGGTATCGAAGTCGTCGTTGCCGACGACAATGTCGGTGATGGTGTTGGACGGAACCGGCGGCATCAGGACTGCGTCGATGACGTGGATGATGCCGTTGGCGGCCATGATGTCGACGGTCGTGACTTTCACGTTGCCGTTGAGGATGACGTCGCCGTCGACAACTTCGATGCTGATGGTGTCGCCGTTGAGCGCGGTGGCTTCGGTGAGCCCCACCACCGTGGCGGCGTCAACTTCGCCGCTCACCACGTGGTACGTCAGGACATCGGTGAGGGCGTCGGCGTCGGCCAGCAGACCGTCGAGTGCTCCCTCGGGAAGCGCATCGAACGCAGCGTCGGTGGGGGCGAAGACCGTGAACGGGCCATCACCAGCGAGGGTGTCGGCCAAGTCTGCCGCGACGACGGCGGCTTCGAGGGTGTCGAAGTCGTCGCTTCCAACGACGATGTCGGTGATGGTGTCCATGGCTGGCGCAGGCGGCAGCAGGACGGTGTCGATGACGTGGATGATGCCGTTATCGGCCATGATGTCGACCATGGTGACCTTGGCCGAACCGTTAAGGATGACGTCGCCGTCGACCACTTCGATGCTGATCGTTGCGCCGTTGAGGGTCGTGGCTTCGCTGAGTCCGACGACTGCGGCCGAGTCCACTTCGCCGCCGATCGCGTGGTAGGTCAGGACAGCGGTGAGCGCGTCTGTGTCGGCGAGGAGCTCATCGAGTGCGCCCTCGGGAAGGTTGGCGAACGCATCATCGGTCGGAGCGAAGACCGTGAAGGGTCCTGCGCTGCCGAGGGTGCCGGCCAGTCCGGCGGCGACAACCGCATCTTCGAGCGTGTCGAAGTCGTCGCTGGCAATGACGATGTCGGCGATCGAGTTGCTCGGAGCTTCCTCAGGGACCAGCACCGCGTCGATGATGTGAACGACGCCGTTGGCGGTCTCGATGTCGGTCATCGTGACTTTCGCGGTTCCGTTCAGGATGACCTCGCCGTCGATAACCTCAATCGCGATGGTCGAGCCGGAGAGCGTCTGAGCCTCGTCGAGGGTGACGACTTCGGCGGCAGTGACCATATCGGCGATGACGTGACCCTGTAGGATCGTCGCCACAGCCTCAGAGTCGTCGAGCGCGCCGTCGGGCAGAGCTGCGAATGCGGCATCGGTCGGCGCGAAGACCGTGAACGGGCCGTCACCGGCGAGTGCCTCGTCGAGCCCCGTGGACCGGAGAGCGTTGTTGAGACCGCTGAGGTCAGCGTTGTCGGCGATGGCCGCAACGACCGACGCCGGGGTCGCCTGAGCGTTGCCGTCTTCAGCGTCGTCGCCGCAGCCGGCGATGAGTATCGCCCCGGCAGCTGCGAGGGCCCAGATTGTCGTGTGACTTGCATTCATCGAGAGAACTCCTTGGGTGGTTTCGAGACAGGAATACTGCTCATGACCTGTTCAATGCAAACTAAATCTGGACCCGCTCCAGATGAATCTGGATAAGATCTTGATGCGCCTTTGTTCTTTCTCAGTCTAGGGTTTTGCGCAATGGTGGCTGGTGTGCTTCCTTGGTTGCCGTCTGACAACAGAGGTTTGGATCGTGATGAGTAGGTTTTGGCCAGCAGTGGGCGTCGTGTTGAGCAGCTTCTTGGGTGCGTGCGCTCCGTCCGACGGGCCGGCGGCACAGAAGACCGCGCAGCCGCCGCCGGCAAAGGCAGTCCCTGCCGAGGGTGGGCCCGTGATCGATCACGAGGTGAAGACGCTCGAGGGCGAGCCCAAGCGTCTCAGTGACTACCGCGGCAAGGTGCTGCTGATCGTCAACACAGCCTCTCAGTGCGGGTACACACCGCAGTTCGAGTCGCTGCAGCGGCTCTACGACCAGTTCCAGAGTCGCGGCCTTGAGGTCTTGGCGTTTCCGTCCAACGACTTCGGTGGGCAGGAGCCGAAGTCTGCGGGAGAGCTCAGGAGCTACCTGACCGAGACCTATGCGGTGTCCTTCCCCGTCTTCGCCAAGACCGCCGTCAAGGGCGCCGGCAAGTCTCCCCTCTACCGAACGCTGACGGAGTCTGTGCCGAGCGACTTGGCTGGCGAGGTGAAGTGGAACTTCGGGAAGTTCCTCGTGGACACGTCCGGCAGGGTCGTCGCGCGCTTCGACTCAAGCATCGATCCACTCAGTGACGACCTGCTCACCGTTCTCAAGCCCTTGCTGCCAAAGTCGTAGCGTCGGACCTCACGCACGAGCGCTCGCAGCGCCATCCCCTCGCGCACATGCACGGACCCTATTAGGAAACACGATGTCGGACTCTCGCGGACTCTGGGCTAAGATCGAAGACGGGATCATGGACTCGACCATCGCGCTAAGCTTTGGTCGGCCAGGATACGCCCGCCGCCGCAAGCGCTGGCCTGCCTATCCAGACGGCGACCTTGACGGCGCGCATGTGGTCATCACGGGCACGACCTCGGGCCTCGGCCTTGCTGCCACCAAACTCTTGGTAGCGCGCGGTGCCAAGGTCACTGGCGTCGTCCGTAACGTCGAGCGTGGCGAGGCTGCGTTCGACACGGTGCGCGCTGCGTTCCCAGCCGCCGATCTGTCGCTCGAGCGCTGCGACCTCTCGTCGGTAGCAGACGTCGATGCGCTGGGCGCGCGGCTGAGCGACGGGAGGCGAGTCGATGTGCTCGTCAACAATGCTGGTGTCATGCTCGACGCGCGCTACGAGTCCGTCGACGGCATTGAGATGACGTTCGCGACCAACGTCCTCGGGGGATTTGCGCTCACCGAGCATCTCAAGGACGTCTTCAAGCGGGTCATTCACGTGACAAGCGGCGGGATGTACACCCAGCGCCTCGACATGGAAGACCCATTCTGGAACGACAAAGCCTTCGACGGCGTTGCTGCCTACGCCCAGACCAAGCGTGCCCAGGTGATCCTCAATGAGCTCTGGGCCGAGCGGCTGCCTCGGGGCACGGTGTCGCACTGCATGCACCCAGGCTGGGCCAGGACGCCAGGTGTCGAGCGCTCACTGCCCCGCTTCGAGCGCTGGTTGAGGCCGCTGCTGCGAACAGCCGAGGGCGGAGCCGATACGATCGCCTGGCTCGTAGGCTGCGACGAAGCGCTCGAGACCAACGGCCTGCTCTACTTCGACCGGCGTCCACGCAAGACGCACCTGCGCAAGAAGACCGTCAGCCCGCCGGAAGACCGCCAGGCTCTGTGGGACCTGTGCACAAGCACACTTACGCGCCTCCGTTCCTAACTCTGCGCACTGTCCGGCCTAGCGGTGCTTAACGAGCGAGGACCGAGCATAGCGGGATCGTCTCGCACCCAAGGCCCGCAAACGCTCAATGGTCCGCGCGAGCAGCGCGAACCTCGAGCCGTTGACGCCGAACGCTTTGGAAGCGACGGTAGAGCCGCTGACAACCGATACCGCACCGGGGGACGCCGTGCAGCAGATCCGCGAGCCACAGCCAGGCGAGATTCTTGGCGGTCAATATGTCATCGAGTCCGAGCTAGGGCGTGGCGGGTTCGGTGTCGTCTTCAAGGCGCGCCACACCGAGGTCGAGCGCGTCGTTGCCGTGAAGGTGATGCTGAAGACCTATGCCAACAAGGACGCCAGCGCCGTCGACCGGTTCCGCCGCGAGGCGCGAATCGCCGCGTCGCTGAGCTATCCCAACACGGTCCGCATCTTCGACTACGGCGAGACCGACGAAGGCGTGTTCTACCTCGTGATGGAGTTTTTGAGCGGCACGTCGCTCGAGAGTCGTCTTAAGAAAGGTGGCCCCGTCGCCAATCGCCTCGCCGTTCACATTGCGCGCCAGATGCTTCACGCGCTCTCCGAAGCCCATGGTCGCGGCATCGTCCACCGAGACATCAAGCCTGAAAACGTCATGCTGACGCCGCTCGCGTACGACAGGCACTACGTCAAGATGATGGACTTCGGGATCGCAAAGATGGCCGACTCGCGCGAGGACATCACCCAGGAAGGGCTGACGCTCGGCACTCCGCGCTACATGCCGATCGAGCAGATCAAGGGCCGCGACATCGACCAGCGCACGGATCTGTACGCTGTTGGACTGGTGCTCTACGAGATGTTGGTGGGCCGCCCAGCGATCGCGGGCTCAGCACCCGTTGACATCGCAATGGCGATCCTCAATGGGCCCACCATCACCGTCCCAGACGACGTGCTTGTGCCTCAAGACATCGTCGCCGTCATCGAGAAGGCGGTTGCCAAGGCGCCCGATGACCGTTTCCAGACGGCCGGTGACTTCCTCGCCGCGCTCGACCAGCTCAACCTCGATGAGACAGCCGATGCCGACGACCGGACCCAGGCCGTTCCCACGATGAGCAGCGAGCACGCCAACCGAGCCGCGGTCACACAA
>CALHXW010000321.1 GCA_938040325.1 uncultured bacterium
AACCTCGAGCTCACCTTGTCCCGACAGGGTTTCCTCTCGGTTGTCACCCCAGCGGCACACCTCACTTCGTCCCAGAAACCGCATTTCCCCGCACGCTGCTAGGGCGACCCCGCGCCGCGCTACTGGGCGTAACGCGAGTTGGGGCGCTCGCGAAATCGGTGTGCTTGCCAGCCCAAAGGGGTGTGTCATTTCCGTCGAGCACATCGTCTACGCGCAGCCTCGCCAACGCGCGCTTGCACGCCCGGACCGACGTTGCACTTCCGCCCGAGACCGGCAGAGCCTACCCTGCCGCCTCCGACGCAAGGATGCCGATGAGCGACACGAGCAACTACACCCCGCCGGCCGTGTGGAGCTGGAACCAGGACGACAAGGGCGGCTTTGCCAGCATCAACCGCCCCATCTCTGGCCCGACCCACGACAAAGAGCTGCCTGTGGGCAAACACCCACTGCAGCTCTACTCGCTGGGGACGCCCAACGGCGTGAAGGTGACGATCCTGCTCGAGGAGCTGCTGGCCTTGGGCCACGCCGGGGCCGAGTACGATGCGTGGTTTATCAACATCATGAAGGGCGAGCAGTTCTCGTCAGGCTTCGTCGCCGCCAACCCCAACTCGAAGATTCCGGCGCTGGTGGACCGCAGCGGCCCGAGCCCCCAGCGGGTGTTCGAGTCCGGCGCCATCTTGATGTACCTGGCAGAGAAGTTTGGTGCGTTCCTGCCCGCAGAGCCCGCCGCACGAACGGCGACCCTGAGCTGGCTCTTCTGGCAGATGGGCAGTGCGCCCTACCTCGGCGGAGGCTTTGGCCACTTCTATGCGTACGCTCCGATCAAGATCGAGTACGCCATCAATCGCTTCGCCATGGAGGCCAAGCGCCAGCTCGATGTCCTCGACAAGCACCTCGCAGACAACGAGTACATGGCCGGCAGCACCTACACGATCGCCGACATGGCGATCTGGCCGTGGTACGGCGCCCTGGTCAAGGGCACGGTCTACAAGGCGAAAGAGTTCCTGGCGACAGACGGCTACACGCACGTGAACCGCTGGACCGACCAGCTGGCCGAGCGCGTTGCGGTCCAACGTGGCAACCGGGTCAACACGTCGAGCAGCTTCCGCCAACACCCCGTGCACGAGCGACATGACGCCAGTGACCTCGACCGGACGGACGAAGGGTAGCCGAGCCTCGCGACGCAAAGCTCACGCCGCCGCAGCGGCCAGACGACCTCAAACGCGACGAGCGCACCGATCAGCTAGCTTCGACCGTTAGGCCAGCCCGACCAGCCCGTCCTTGAGATGCGTCAGCCACGCCTCCACCCGCTTCGGCGTCGTTGTGCCCGCCGGCAACACCGCGCGGACGGGCGCCGGCAAGAGCTCGGCATCAGAGAGCACCACAGCCAGCGCACCAGAGGCTAGGTCGTCGTGCACCAGCCAGCGAGCGAGCAGTGCGATGCCGAGGCCGTCCACTGCGAACTGGCGAAGCGCGTCGCTGTTGTCGGCCACCAACGGTCCGGCAACCGGCACACGAAGGCTGCGACGGCCCAGGCGCAGCTGCCAGTGCGTCTGAGAGACATGGGGGTGAAGCAGGCACCGATGGCGCGTCAACGCCTGAGGCGTCTTCGGCGTCCCGTGGTCGCGAAGGTAGCTTGGCGCGGCGACCAGCACCCGGCTACTGCGCGCGAGGGTCCGGTTGCGAAAGCTCGAGTTCGACAGCGCGCCAACGCGAACCGCGACGTCCACACCAGCCTCCATCAGGTTGACGTAACGGTCGGAAAAACGCAGCACCAGCTTGAGGTCCGGGTGCGCGCGCGCAAACGCAGGCACCAGCGGCACAATGTGACGCTGCCCGAACACGACCGGCAGGCTGACGCGCAGGGTTCCGCGAAGGCTGCCGCCTCCAAGTCCAGCGCGGGCAGACTCCCAGCTCGCGGTCATCGCTCGCGCGCTGACGAGAAACGACTCGCCCTCCTGCGTCAGACGCTGCACGCGCGTGCTGCGGTCGATGAGCCGCACACCGAGCTCCGCCTCAAGCGCGGCCATCCACTTTGAGACCGTTGACTGCTGGAGGCCAAGCTCTCGGGCTGCGGCTGAGAAGCTCCCGAGCTCGGCCACGCGC
Source organism: uncultured bacterium (assembly GCA_938040325.1). Taxonomy (GTDB): domain Bacteria; phylum Myxococcota_A; class UBA9042; order PHBI01; family PHBI01; genus CALHXW01. The sequence goes on from CALHXW010000321.1 coordinate 2,107, forward strand.
AGAAAAGCTGCCATCGCGTTGAGTCGATCCATCCATTCCAAAATGGACTGAATCTTTCGCAATCAACAGGGTTTTCTAGTCGAGTTCCAGACACCAACCTCTCCCCTCAACAAGGAGTTCACGATGCAGAGGAACGAACAACGACCCGAAGCCGCTGACCAGCACGACATCGTTGGCGTCATGGGGCTCGGGGCGATGGGACAGCGAATCGCCAAGCGCCTGCTCGAGGGCGGCCGCCAGGTCATGGTCTACAACCGGACCCCTGAGCGCGCCCAAGGGCTGGTCGACGCAGGGGCAACGCTCGCCAATGACCCCGAGCACTTAGCGCGGTGCTGCCGCGTGATCCTTGAGGTCTCTCGCGACGCAAGCTCAGCCAAGGCGCTCTGGTCCGCAGCGGAGCCTGGCATGACCGATGGTCACGTGGCGGCAATCGTCAGCACATTAACCCCGGACGCTGTTCGTGAGATCGCCGAACCATCGGTCGCCAGGTTTGTCGACGCGCCGGTGGTCGGCAGCACGCCCCAAGCCGAAGCCGGGCAGCTCGTCCACCTCGCATCGGGCGAGCCGCAGGCCGTGGCGGAGCTCAAGCCGATACTCGCCCACACGGGCACGCTCCAGCACATCGCAGGAGCACTCGGCAGCGGAACGGCGCTCAAGCTTGCGGTCAACGCGTTCTTCGGCGTGCAGGTCGCAGCGATTGCGGAGCTCTTGCACGGGCTCCCACGGGCAGGCGTCAACGCGGCAGATGGGCTCGCACTCATGGCCAAGCTGCCGATCACCGCGCCCACGATCGCCGCTCTCGGTGGGCTTATGCTCGCAGACAAGGTGCCGCCCATGTTCCCGGTGGAGCTTGTCGCTAAAGACATGGGCTACGCCGTCCAAGCCCTTGGCGGTGCGTCGAAACTGCCGGCGACGGCGCTCGCCCATGCGACCTATCGACGGGGTGTGGAGACAGGCCACGGCGACATCAACATCCACGGGATTCACCGACTCTTCGTCGACGCCTGAGGTCGCAAGGAGCCTGGCGGCCTGCTGTTCGCAGGCCGCGCCGTCACGCCGGGATGTGGCCCGACACATCGGTCCTCACGCAAGTGCCCTGCGGCAAGATTTCCTCAGACGGTCGTAGACCCAAGTGGTACCCTCGACGTCCAAAGCGTCTTTAGACGGCCGCGCGGTGGCTGGTGAGGGAGCGACGATGGCCAGCCCGACAACCCATTCTCAAGACAGCCGCACCGGTGAGGTCATCGCTGATCGCTACCGCGTCGATGGACTGCTCGGAGCTGGTGGGTATGGAGCCGTCTACCGCGCGACGCACCTCAAGATGGGCAACAGCCTCGCCATCAAGCTTCTGCACGCCACCCACACCGGGGACGGCGCGGTTGTCGCGCGCTTCGAGCAGGAGGCGCGGCGCTCGTCGCAGCTGCGCCACCCCAACACGATCCGCGTCTTCGACTTCGGTCGCGCCAACACCGGCGAGCTCTACATTGCGATGGAGTTTCTTAGCGGCTCAGCGCTAGGCGATGTGCTCCACGAAGGGCCGCTTAATGCCAAGCGTGTTGTGCACATCGGACGCCAGGTGCTCAGCGCGTTGACCGAGGCCCACGGCCAAGGGCTCATCCACCGCGATCTGAAGCCCGACAATGTGTTTCTCACGCAGATTGGCGCCGACTCTGACTTCGTGAAGGTGCTGGACTTCGGGATCGCAAAGACCGTCAACCAGAACACAGCGGGCATCACCCAGACCGGCATGATCGTCGGCACGCCGAGCTACATGTCGCCCGAGCAGTGCATGGGCAAGACGATCGACGCCCGGAGCGACCTCTACTCGGTCGGCTGCATTCTCTACGCGATGCTCACAGGCCGTCCGCCGTTCTACGCCGAAGACCCCATCGGCTACCTCTACCAACATGTCCACGAGGCGCCGGTCGACGTGCGCGAGGCCGCGGGCAGCAGCAACCCTGTGCCGGCTGGTCTCGCCAAGCTCGTCCACAAGCTGCTCAGCAAGGAACCGAGCGATCGGTTCGCGACAGCCGCTCAAGCCCTCGCAGCTCTCGAGACCGCTCTCGCTGGCGACACGACCTGGGACTTCACCGGAGAGTCGCCACAACAACAGCTCAAGCGCCGAGCGAGGGCCGCCGGAGTGCCCGACAACGCCATGACCGGCAAGGAACGGGCGCTCACCGACGGTAAGCCGACGCGACGCTGGGTGTTGGGTGCCGCAGTCAGCGGGCTTGCGCTGGTGATTGGCATCGCAGCGGTCGTCGCGACGCGTGACAGCGGTGGCCCGGAGCCGGTGACCGACACCGTCGTCAGCGATCCAGCCACCACCGGCCAAGCACGCACGGTCGCCGCGACCGAGACAACGGCGGAGGCCGGCAACGTCGAACGGGTCGATGCCGACTTGGAGGCCAAGCCCAGGTCGACCGCGAAGGGCGACAGGCCGGAGCAACCGGGCGGTGAGGCCGCGGCCGGCACCCTCGAAGGAACGACCGGTGACAAGAAGGTCCCGGTCGTCGACAGGGCCGCCGGCCAGGCGGTCATCGCTGAGGCCAAGCAAGACGCGGCGAGCGCTAACACAGGCCCGACCATCTATGTGGTCACGGTCCAGTCGGATCCGCCCGCCGCCGAGGTGTTGATGGCGGGCGAGCGAGTGGGACGCACGCCCTTCCAAGTGAAGTGGCTAGATAGCAGCCCGCCACCGTCGATCGAGCTCGTGCGCGAAGGGTATGCAAAGGCAGCCGTGAACGTGGACTCCAGCCAGACTGGGCAGGTCGAGCACGTGTCGCTCCGTCGGTTGACCGTCCCGGAGACGGGGAGTTCGAACGCCTCTACGGCGGGGGATCGCAAGCGGACGTCCTCCCAAACAGCGGCGGCTCTACGAGCCGCTGCGCGGAAGGCTACGTTGGCCCGCGAAGCCGCCGCAGCGCGACGCGCGGCGAAGAAAGCGAAAGCCACCACAACAGAGAAAGCCAGCGGCAAGAAACGCACGACGCCCACGTTCGAGCGGGTCGATGAGCCGTCGGCGTCGAGCAAGAAGCCATCCACGTTCAAGCGGGTAGAATAATCATGCAGGCAACCGTCGGGGGAAACGCCGTGCGCACGGTGATAAGATGCGTCGCAGCAGCTGTCTTCGTCGCGGGAGTGGCTCTTGCGACGTCGGCAGTCGCTGCCGAGGCAACGACAGACGCAGACGCCACAGCGGCTTACGAAGCCGGAAACGCAGCATACAAGGCCGGGGACTTCGCCAAGGCGGCCGTCGAGTTTCAGCGCGCCTACGACCACTACAAAGACGTCAACATCCTCTGGAACCTAAGCCGCTCGCACGAGCGCTCGGGGCAGCTTGAGGTTGCGCGCGAGCACTATAGGGCGATCCTCACCAACAGCGATGCCGGCGCTGAGCTCAAGGCGGACGCTCAAAGTGCACTCGACACTGTCGAGGCTGCGCTTGCTGCCAAGGAAGCCAAGGAAGCCAAGGAAGCCAAGGAAGCCAAAGAAGCCAAGGAAGCCAAGGAAGCACCTCCACAGCCGGTCCCGTCCGTCGAGCCGGGCTCCACGAACAGTGGCGGCAGCTCCACGGGCGGCTGGATCGTGGCTGCAACAGGCGCGGCCGCGTTGATCGGCGGCGGCGTGGTGTTCGTGCTCGGCCAGGGCAAACATGACGAGATTGCCGACGCCCACGACGCCGCGGGCAGTGGGGTGGTCACGACGATGACCAAGACAGAAGCGGAAGCCCTCGACTCTGACGGTTGGACACTCAAGACGGTCGGCCTCATCAGCGCGGGCGTGGGCGCAGCGGCGTTGGTGACCGGACTGGTCATGGCGCTCGGCGACGACGAAGGCGACGAGAGAGCGGTCCATGTTGGAGCTGCGCCGCTCGACGGGGGCTTTGGTGTGATGCTGGGAGGGGCGTTTTGATGCAGCGAGCATTAGGGTCGACGGCCGCGCGACGGCTTGGCGGCGTGTTCGGGGTGATGGTGGCGGTAACGGGCTGCGGCGTGGACGTCGACAGCAAAGTCTATCAGTGCCAGAGCGACAGCGACTGCGGTGAGAGCGCGATCTGCAATCCCTGTAACGTGTGTGTGGCCCCATCGTCCCCAGAGGCGACGACCTGTGGAGACGCTGACACCAGCGAGCCCGACACCACGGTCGCCGACAGCGCGGAAAGCGACGCGAACCCGGGCGATGCGACAGGACAAGACGCTGTCGACACAAGCGGTCTGGCTGATGTGCCGAGCGACGCCGACGAGGGAGACGCCGGTCCGGATACGGTCATCGCCGACACGAGCAGTGGAGACATCGGAGTCGACACGATGGTCGACGGCTGTACCAGCGACGCTGAGTGCAGCTCACTCGACGACGGCTGTGTTGTCGGACGGTGCAACCTGACGTCCAACGAGTGCTTCGCCGACTTCAGCGACGAACCGTGCGAGGACGGGCTGAGCTGCACAAGCGGCGATCAGTGCGTCGACGGCAGCTGTCAGCCCGGACCCGTCAACGCCGGCAACTGCATCATCGACGGCGAGTGCGTCGCCGAAGGCGAGCAGGATCCGACAGGCGAGTGCCGAGCCTGCATCCCGACGCTGAGCGACAACAGCTACTCCGCCCGTCCCAACGGCACCACCCTGTGCAACGCGGACGACAATGGCTGTACGGTCGATGACACGTGCATGGATGGCTCCTGCGTCGCCGGTGACCCGCCCCTTTGCACCGGCAGCACGGAGTGCACCTTCGAGGTCTGTTCCAACACAGGCCCGTCGAGCTACGAGTGCGTGCCAACCACCGTGCCTGGCCAGTGCATCATCGATACTGTCTGCTATGGCCCAGGCGCCACGCACCCGACGAACCCCTGCCTTTCCTGCTCACCCACCGAGAGCTCGACCGACTGGACGCCAAGGCCCTCAGGCGACATCTGCGACACCGACGTCCCTGACTGCTTCCTGCCAGCGGTCTGCAATGCGACGGCCAACTGCGATCCTCCAGAGCTCAAGCCTGTCGGTTCGCTCTGTGGCTCGTCTGTCGAGACACTCTGCGACCTGCCTGACACCTGCAACTCAGCTGGCGTCTGCGTGCCAAACTATGAGCCCAACAGCAAAGAGTGCCTCACGTCATCGTCGGTCTGCTGGCAGAACGCCAAGTGCGACGGTGCGGGCCAGTGTGGCGAGCTGACGCTCTCGGGGTCGGGCACGGTTTGTGGGCCTCCGGCTGGCGAGTGCTTCGAGGCGCGCCTTTGCGACAGCACCGGCTCCTGCGCGGCCAGCGCTCAAAAGGCCAACAACAGCGACTGCGGAAGCTCTAGCAACACGCAGTGTACCAACCCGGACAAGTGCACCAACGGGGTGTGCATGCCCAATCACAAACCAAACGGTGAGTCCTGCGGTAGCTCGACGAGCAGCCCTGAGACGTGCGACCTCCCCGACATGTGCGTCAACGGCATCTGCGACAGCAACCCATCGCCCGCGGGAACCCCCTGCGCGATCACCCCGATCGAGCGGTGCTGCACGTCGACTGGGTCGTGCGTTCAGAGCGCGTGTTTCTAGGGCTGTTGGCGCGAGCGGCAGCTTGAGGGCGTCGGGCTGCGCCGCCCCCGCAGTGACCTGGCGGCGCGTCACCGTTGAGATCACGGCGTGACCGCCTTATCGTTGCGAAGATGTCGCCTTGGAGAGCCTGATGACCCTGAGCACCCTGACTACGAACGTCCGAGCCCAGCTCGCAGTCACCCTGCGACGCACGGCCGCCCGCATTGAAGCAGGAGCGACCTACCGCTGGACGAACCAAGGAGCCTGCAACTGCGGGCATCTGGCCCAGACCCTCACGAGCCAGAGCCGCGAAGAGCTCCACCGCATCGCGCTGCAGAAAGCGGGCGACTGGAGCGAGCATGCGGTCGACTACTGCCCGACCAGCGGCCTACCGATCGATCACGTCCTGACGACGATGTTTGACGCGGGGCTCACGCCTGAAGACCTCGTCCACCTCGAGCGGCTCAGCGATCCCCAGGTCCTCGCAACACTGCCGCTAGGCGAACGCTACCTGGACTATCGGCAACGAGATGACGTGGTGCGCTATCTCCGGGCGTGGGCAGCGCTGGTCGATGTGCGTGACGCTGCCGACTGCACAACCGAGGCCGTGGCAACGGCCGCGTAGGGCCGATCGATTGCAACGCTGCTAGAGCGCAAAGAGCTGGATGCCGAAGTAGAGCGGGATGCCGAAGTGGACGCCGCTCTTTCCGTCGTCACCGAACGTGCCCCCAAAGCCAAGGTTCAGGCCGGCTTCAAACGAGATCGGGGTGAAGTCATTGAGCCAGCGCAGCTGAAGCTTGGCGATGGCATCGAGGCCAAAGCCGCCGCCCTGCGAGAAGCGCACGTCGAGCTTGCCGAGGGTCGCCCAGCGGAGCTCAAGGTCGTACTCGGGCCAGCTCATGAAGACGTCGCCGACGCCACCGGCAAGCTCAAGAAAGCTGCCGAGCCCGTCGACACCAGCGCCAACCATGCCCTCAAACCCGAGACCGGGCTGAATCCTCTGCATCCTCAGGCGGGCGTCCCAGGCAAAGTGATCTTTGTCGACGAAGCTCAGACGCACGCCGGGACCAAGGTCGAACGCCCACTCGGGAATGGACTCACGGAGCACATCTTCCTCACGCCAGAAGCGACTCCGATCTTCGCGTGCCGCAAACGTTCCGTCAGAGACGCCCTGAACGTCGCTCTCCTTGATGCCGAGGAGGTGACCGGCATAGCGCACGAGCAGCACGCGATCGGTCTCGACCGTCTGCGAGCCGCCGACGTAGATCGGGTTGCACTGACCGCCCTTGTCCTGACAGAGCACGAGGACCGACGTGTCGTGCGGAATCTCAAGCCAGAGCCCAACGAGCTCGCTCCCAACCGCGTCCTGAGAGACCGTGTAGGCATGGGTGGTGGCCTTGAGCGAGCGCCACTGGCCCACTGGCCACTGGCAGAGTCCGCCGACAAAGCGCCGCGTCTGTGAGGCCGGACCGGTCGGCAGCTCGACGGCACGACCAGCGACGACGAGGGTTCGCTCGACGCCTCCGAACATGGCTGCGATCAGCGCAAACGACTGGCGGTGGGCGATGAGCCGCACCGGGGTTCCGGCATCAAGCCGGGTGTCGTCGTCGCTGGGAAACTGCGTCCACGCACCGCTCTGCTGCAGCTCCCACACGCCAGCGAGAGGAACGTTCTCATAGAGCTTGGTCAGCCAGGTTGGCTGCTGACAGATGTGGTAGCCGCCGAAGGGCGCGTCTGGCTCAAACGCTGCGCCCGCATCGAGCTGGAGAAACGGGGTGTCTTTAGGGACGAGGTACCAGCCGAGCGTCGACTTTGCGCCCGGCGTGTCGTCGCTGCGAACGGCGACTGGCGTGAGCTTGCCGTCGGGTGAGAGACCGTCGCACCACGAGACAAGCGCCCCCTTTTCGAGGCGAACCACTTCGACGCCGCGGACGGTGACGGTGCGGGTCTCGCGATCGTAGCCACCGATGCTCGCCGCTGCGCTCTCCGCAAGCTCCATAGGCCGACAGGGCTCTGAGAAGCGCTTGGCGGCAACCGCTTCACTGAACACACCGGGCGGTGGCGGGCCGTCGCCTTCCCCGTCAAGAGCGCGGGAGCTGTTCGAGCGGAAGCGAACCACTTCGGGGGAGGAGAAGGTCCACACGCCGCGCGCGCGTCGCCAGTTGGCTTTGACGCCGCGAATCTTGACGGTCGTGTCGGCAAACGCCGCCTCGGTGTGCTTGAGGACAAGCTCGGCCTCTGCGTCGAGCGCCTGTCCGGCCACCATGTGTTTGCGCTCGAACACGATGGTCTCGGGCGGAAGCTCATCGCCGCCCACGCTGACCACGGCAGGGATGCACACGCGACCGCCTGGGCCGGTCGGGTCTTGCTCGATGTGCAAGCGCTCGCCCGGAACGATGACGCCAAGCGACTCACCATCGATGTTGAACGACGCGATCTGCGCGATGCGCACGTCTTCCGTTTGCACACACACCCAACCGATGTCGTGGTCAGAAGCACGCGCGTCTTGGGCGGGGGCGAGCAACGCAAGAGCCGCGCCGAAGCCAATACACACCCGCAAAGCGCGGTCGGAAAAGGAAGTTGGTGTGGTGCCAGTCATGCTCTTGGGTGTACCCCTCGGTGGGTTGCTCGGCAACAATCGCAGGGTGCCGCCTCGCAACTGTCGGTTGCGCGTCCGATCGGGTTGGTCTGCTGCTGAGCCGTCGTTAGCAGCGCTCGGGGTTTGAAGTGTGGTCCGCGTCGGCAGCTCAACCTGTTCGCACACCGTATTGAACACCGGCAGGGCGTTTTCTGGTCCCAGGCTGTATAGATTCGAGTGTATGGATTCGACTGTTGGGCGATTTGAGCGGGCAATGAAGGCGGTGACGTGGCTCGCCGCAGGGGTTGCGTGTGCGCTCATGACCAGCGTGTCGCCAGGTACTCGCGCTGCTGAGCGGCCGCGCAACACCATCACCATCGAACCACTGGCGATGATTCTGTCGCGCACGGTCTCGCTGGAGTACGAGCGCGTCGTGATGGACGAGCTGAGCTTCTTTGTGAGCCCAAGCCTGGCCGTAGGGAGCGTCACGGACGGGGACGCGGAAGCCTCGTTTTTGGCCTATGGCGCGAGCGTTGGTGCCAGGCTCTTCCCTTGGGGCCAGGCCCCCGCGGGCCCCTTTGTGAGCGGCTCGTTTCAGCTGGCGTGGGCGGACGCAGAGAGACGCACGGTCGATGACGGCGGAACCAACGTCACCCGCTCCGGCAGCGGCTCGGGCTATGCGGTCGGCGCCGTCGCGGGCTACGCGTGGGTGTTCAGCGGTACGTTCGATCTCTCGTTGGGACTCGGAGCGAACTGGACCGACGTCACGGTCGACATTGACGGCGAGGTGCTGGGTCGCGGCGGGCTTCAGTGGCTGGGACGTGTTGCCGTCGGTGTCGCCTTTTGATAGCGAGCGCGGAGGAGAGCAGATGAAGGGACTGGCGCTGAGGCGTAAGCGCGGCCACCACAAAAAGCGCCAGAGCCTCTCGGGGCTGATGGTGCATGGCGCGCTCGAGGGGCTGAGTCGAGCAGCGAGGCTGCATCCGCTAGCGAACCCCGCACGGCACGGCGTATCGGTGGAGCGCGACGTCGCCTATCGCCCGGCGCGCACGGACGTCTTTCCGACCGACGCCCACCTGCTCGATGTCTACCGTCGCGACGACGGCCCTCGACGCGGTGTCATGCTCTACCTTCACGGCGGCGGCTTTCGGATCTTGTCGAAGGAGACGCACTGGGTCATGGCGCTCGGCTTCGCTCGCGAAGGCTACGACGTCTATACCCCCAACTATCGACTGGCGCCCCGCCACCGCTACCCAGCCGCCATCGAAGACTGCGCCGATGCCCTTTGCTGGGTGCTCGATCATGCCGGTCCGATCGAGTCGCTGGTCCTCGCTGGCGAGTCCGCCGGCGCGAACCTGGCGGCCGCGTTGACCATTGCGGCAACCTTCGAGCGACCGGAGCCGTGGGCACAAGCGGTCTACGCGCGCGCACCCAAGATCCATGCGCTGCTGCCCGCCTGCGGGATCTTCGGGGTCACCGACTTGGGCCGCTTCGGGCAACGCGGCATTGTGCAGGATCGCATCAACGAGGTCGGAAACGGCTATCGGCCGCTCGAGCCTGACGCGGACTTGGCGATGTGCGACGTCATGCGCTTCCTGTTGGACACACCGCCATCCGCTGACCGACCTTGGCCGCCGAGCTTCTTGATCGGCGGACAGCTGGACGTGATCAAGAGCGACACGCTGGCGATGCGCGATGCGATCGCGGGACACACCGACGACGTCAGCGCCAAGCTCTACCCAAAGGGTATCCATGCGTTTCATGCGTTCGTGTGGGCTGCGAACGCTCGCGCCGCATGGCGTGACCAGCTCTCGTTCCTCGAGCGCTGCCACCCGGATGCATCAACCGAATAAATTCAGCACATTAGCCGATCGGGCGCCCACTTAGCGATCTTGCGGGACAGTGCCCGACGATCGATCAAAAAGATCGCTCTTACGCGCGCTGAGCGATGGGCGCGACGGGTCCGAGTCTGGAGGGACATGTTGACCGAGGCGACAGACAAGACCGGCGGCCAAACGAATCGCCCCACATCCGTCCACGGCTTCACCGACGATGCGCTCGGCAGCCACGATGGCACGGCGCTTGCGGCGATGGTTCGAGCAGGCGACGTCACATCGAGCGAGCTCGTAGCGGCTGCGATCGCGCGGGCGCTAGCCGTCGAACCGTCGCTCTGTGCCATCGCGGAGCGACGCTTCGACGACTCGAGCGGGCTGCGCTTGCGAAGCAACGATGCGATCGCCAGCTCAGGTGCCGCGTTCGCCGGCGTGCCAACGTTCATCAAGGACATGACGGACGTCGCCGGCATGGTCTCTGGCTACGGCTCAGCGGCGTTTGCGCGCGCAAAGCCAGCAAGGCGCACCGACCCGCTGGCTCAACAGCTCTTCGACATGGGACTTGTCTGCATCGGCAAGAGCACCATGCCCGAGCTTGGTTTGATGCCAACCACGGAGTATCCGGACCGGCCGCCGACCCGCAATCCGTGGAACACCTCCCACACCGCTGGCGGTTCGTCGGGTGGCTCCGCCGCGCTGGTCGCTGCCGGTGTGGTGCCGATCGCCCACGCCAGCGACGGCGGCGGCTCGACGCGCATCCCGGCTGCGTGCTGTGGTCTCGTGGGCCTGAAGGCGACCCGAGGTCGACTGATTCCGACCAAACACACAAAGACGCAGATCGTCGGGCTCACTGTGGAGGGCGTCGTCACCCGGAGCGTACGCGACACCGCCGCCTTCTACGCAGAAGCCGACAAACGCTTTCGCAACAAGCGGCTGCCACCCATCGGCCAGGTCGCGCGGCCGCTGAGCAGACCCCTGCGCGTTGGCGTCATCAACACCTCCCCAGGGAGCGCCAAGATCGACGCGGAGACTCAGCGGGTCCTCGATGAGACAGCCGGACTGCTCGAGACATTGGACCACCGGGTCACACCAGCTTCGGCGCCCGTGACCGACCAGTTCCGAGAAGACTTCATCACGTATTGGTCGTTTCTTGGGTTCGCACTGGTACGTCTCGGAAGCCGCGTCATTGCCCCGAGCTTTCGGCGCTCGGGACTGACCGACTTCACCGAGGGGCTAGCAGCACACTTTGGCAAGCGCTGGCGGCATGCGCCCGCCGCTGTTCGACGCTTGAGACAGTCGGCGAAAACCTACGCTACGCTCTTTGAAACACACGACGTGATCCTGTCGCCGACGCTTGCCCACGTGACGCCGGAAATCGGCTACCTCGCGATGGACCTCCCCTTTGACGTTGTCTTCCCGCGAGCCTGCGACTGGACGAGCTTCACGCCCTACGCGAACGCCAACGGCGCGCCGTCCATCAGCCTCCCCTTGGGCCACAACAGCGACGCGAACCTACCCATCGGCATGATGTTTGGGGCCAACCACGGCCAAGAGACACTGCTTCTTGAGCTGGCTCTGCAGCTGGAAGAGGCTAGCCCGTGGAAGAGCCTTGAGATGCCGCCAGCGGTCTCCCGTCCCCACGCGTGATGAGGATGCCGCGGGCATCGGGGTCTGCGACCAGCCTTCTGGGCGCCGACGCTCGGAGGGTAAGCCGCTCCGGGCGTCCGGTGAGTCAGGCTCCACAGCAAAAAAAGCGAAACAGATCGGCGGTGGGACGGATAGGGAGTGAGGTAGCTTCCAACGCACGCAGGAGCATGGTGGATGAGCGCAACCTACGAAGGATTCTGGAACGGCATTGCGCAGAAGTACGCAGCGAGTCCCGTCGCTGATCCCGACGCGTTTGAGCGAAAGATCGCTCTCACAAAAAACAGAATCCAGCCCACGTCGACCGTGCTAGATGCGGGCTGCGGCACGGGCTCACTCGCGCTCAGGTTGGCCGCCACCGGCGCCCAGATCCACGGGCTGGACTACTCGTCGGAGATGGTCGAAATCGCTCGCGAGAAGGCACGTGCAGCAAGCGTCACCAACGTCCGCTTCCACGAGGGTCCCTTCGACGCCAGCCTGAACAGCTTCGCGCCTGGCAGCCTCGACGTCGTGTGTCTCTACAGCGTCCTTCACTTGCTCAAGGACCGCCTTGCGGCGCTGCGTCTCGCCCACACGCTGCTGACGCCAGGCGGCTCGCTGATCACGTCGACGGTCTGTCTGCGCTCATCGTGGCTACCGCTCGGAGCCATCACCACCGTCATGCGATGGTTCGGCAAGGCCCCACACGTCGCTAACATCTCGCGCAAGACCCTCGTCAATGACATCCATGCCGCGGGCTTCACGAGCGTCGAGGTTGTCGATGTCGGTGCGACCTCGAAGCTCGTCGCGTTTGTGGTCGCCAACAAGCCCGTCTAGAGCACCGATCAGGCTAATTGCATCTGCCTTGGGTCCGCGAGGCCCTTTCCTCTCGTTCATCACCCCAGCGGCACACCTCGCTGCGTCCCAGAATCCGCATTTCCCGGCAACGCTGCTAGAGCACCGATCAGTTGGCTTACCACCTGCCTCCACGTGGGATTGAGCGCGGTGCTCGGCGTCGCTTCGTCGGTCACGTATCCCGATATGCTCGGTCCTCGCTCCTTGAGCGCCGGCCCAATTCCACGTCGATCCAGGCGGTAACCACCCGTTCGGTGCTCTAGCCCGGCCGCGAACGGACAACGGCGACGCGGTAAGACCACGTCGCCGTTGGGTTTAGTTCGCTCCTAGCGCTTAGAAGTTCTGAGCGCCGTGACTTCCGGGCGCTCCCGCCGGACCGTCGCTGCCGAGGCTGAAGCCGCCGCTACCGCCATTGCCGCCACTGCCTGTGAAGGGAATCGTATTGCCTGTGACGCCCGTGGTCGGCGCAAAGCCGGGGAAGTCGAGGTAGATGCCAAAGCTTGCGCCACCGCAGCCACCGGCTGCACCGCCGCCGTGGCCGCCGCGACCGCCATCGCCACCGTCGCCGCCGCCAGCACCACATGGCGTGAGCGTGAAGTCGCCGTTGACGCCGTCGCCGGACAGGCCGCCTGGGCCGCCAGCGCCACCAGAGCCGCCGACACCGCCGGCGCCGCCCTTGCCACCCTCACCGCCGTTGCCGCGAACGATCGTGTTGTTCTCGATACGCGGCAGCGCTCCGGGGCTCGTGGTCCATGAGCCGAAGACGCCAAAGCTGCCGCCGCCGCCGCTACCACCCGTGCCACCGAGTGCGCCGCACCCGCCGGCGCCGCCACCGCCGCCGCTACCGCCGATCGTCGGTGACGCAGAGCAACCGACCGCGCCAACGCCACCTGCTGCACCACCGCCGCCGCCGCCGCCACCCGACGAGCCGGACAGGCCGTTGCCACTGGTCTCTGTGCGCCACTCACCGGTGCCGTCGACGAAGCCGCCACCGTTGCTGCAGGCGCTGCCCGACGAGCCATCACCACCGAGGCTACCGCCGTCTCCGCGGCCACCTTCGGTTGGATGCACGTCCGGCGAGCTGCAAACGCCGCAGCTAGACCAGCCAATCCGCGAGTCCCAGCCAGCCTCACCGCCACCGCCGCCACCGCCCTGACCATCCACACCGTACTCGCCGAAGCCGGGGTTCTGGGCGGTGTTCTTGATGTCAGTCGGCGCGTTCGGGGGCGCTGAGTTGCCGCCCTTACCGCCGTTGGCGTTGCCGCACTGGAAGTTGTTGCCGCCGCTACCGCCGCTGCGCGAGCTCTGGCTACCGGCGCTTGGACAAGAGCCCGCACCAAAGCCGAGCAAGCACGCAGCCTCGCCGCTAAGGCCATCGCTGCCGTTGCTGCCGTTGCTGCCGTCGCTGCCGTTGTTGCCGTTGCCGCCGTCGCCGGCAACGATGTAGTTGCCACGCAGGACAAGCTGTCCGCCCGCGTTGCGCAGGTAGACCGCGTACGAGTTTCCGCTGGCGACCTCGCTGTTGGCACCGAAGATGCTCAGCCCGTCGACGATGATCTGCCCGCCGAAGTTACCGACGTTGTCCGCGTTGACCGCGCCGCGCTTCGCGCCCGATGGCGCCACGCCCAAGATGGCGGTCTCGTGAACGTCTGCGTTGCGGTCTTTAAAGGAGGAGCTGTAGCCCCCATAGACGCTGACGCCATCCTTGAGGCTCACGTTCTCTTCGTAGACACCCGTCGCGACGTAGACGTCGCGCTTTCCTTGCTGTTGGGCCTTGTCGATGCCCGCCTGAATCGTCCGCACCGGGAACTCTTGGCTTCCAAGGTTGCTGTCGTTGCCAGCCTTGGACACAAACACGCCGTTGTTGACCTCGCCGTCGATGCCGTCGCAGTTGTCGTCGAGACCGAACGCATCGGGCAGGTCGACCGCGCTCGTCGGCTGACACTCGCAGCCGGGCAGGTCGTCGATGTCCTGCCAGCCGGAGATGCAGCTGAACGTACACTGAGGCAGGCCGGTGCCGCTGGTGTCGCAGGATGGGACCGAGTTGGGGAAGTTCAGCGCGAGGCATGACACGCCGCAGCCACCGCAGTGCTCGACCTGGTTGTAGTTGCCCGCAAAGTCCTTAAACGGCTCGTCCACCTGGCCGTCGCAGTTGTTGTCGACGCCATCACACTGCTCTGACGGGAGGGCGCACGCGCTCCAACCGTTGGCGTTGCAGGTCTCTGTGCCAGCGCACGTGTACGACGGTTGACCGGGCGGCGAGACCGTCTCGGTGCACGCTCGCGACAGGCCAACGGTCTGGCCGCTGCAGCTGCAGACGCCGCTGTCGGGAAGGCACTGGTTGACCGGTCCGTTTGGAACCCCCTGACACGAGAAGCCGAGCGGGCAGTCCGTGTTGTTGGTGCAGCCCTTGCCGCAGAAGTTCCCGTCCGACAGCCCCACGCAGTACGAACTCTCGCCGATGCAGTTCGCGTCCGATGAGCAGGCTTGGCAGAGGTTGACGACATCGGGGATGCACTGGAAGTCGTTGAGCTTGATGAAGCCAGGCTCGCAGGTGACCACCACGCACTGGGCGACGCTCGCGCCAACTTGGCACTGGGTCAGCGAGGCGTTGGGCAGGCCGTTGGCGCAGCTGTTGTTGCAGGTGCCGCAGTGATTGAAGTCGCTGTAGACGCCGTTCGTCTTGAAGTCCTCGTCAGCTTGGTTGTCGCAGTCGTTGTCCACGAAGTCGCAGACCTCGACCTCAGGGGTTGGTCCCTGGCAGACCCAGCCCGTCTGGCCCTGACACGAGAGAATACCGTCGCAGGACCCGACGCCAGCGACAGCGACATCGCACTGCTGGCCAGCGCCAAAGACGTTATCATCGACGATGCCGTTGCAGTCGTTATCCATGCCGTCGCACACCTCGGGACTTGGCGACGGCGCATCGCAGCCGAGCCAGCCGACGGTTGGGTCGCAGGTCTCGACACCGAAGCACGCTCCCAGCTCGTTGGTGGCGGCGCAGCTACGCTGGCCACCGTCGAAGTCGATGTTGCAGGTGCAGCTCCCGCTCACCGGCTGACAGTAGGAGCCTGGGCGTTGCCCGCTCGAGTCAGGCGCACACTGATAGCCGTTGGAGCAGTCCTCGGGCCCGGTGCATGACGACGCACAGCTCGTCTGTCCGTCGATGTTCAGACACGCACCGCCGTTGCACTGCAGATCGTCGAGGCACGGCGTGCAGAGCTTGAGCACGCGCGGAATACAAAGGAAGACAACATCCGTCTGGTTCGCGATGCCCTTGCAGTCGAACCCTTCGGGACACTGCTCCTGACACTCTTTGGTGCAGACAAACCCCCATGGCCCCTCGACGCACCAGCCGTCGAGGCACTCGGTGTTGGACGTGCAGGGCGATCCGAAGCCACCGGGCACGTCAGCGTCCGGGATCGGCGGAAACGAGTCGGCGACGACCGTGTCCGTGGGAGGCGGGGTGGTGTCGATGTCGACAATGAACGTGTCGAAGAAGGTGTCCATCCCGGCGTCAGCAACTCCGCCGCCCCCGCCGGTCGAGTCGTCGCCGCAACCGACTGCCCCGAAGGCACTCGCTGCCAAGAGCGCTAACAGCCAGCTCGATAACGGACGTCGTCCGCTATCACCAGAGCGCAGACGATCCCCTCGGTCCCTCACAAACATCATCGCGAGCATACGTTCCCCTTATGCGTAGTGGTGTTGGTACCAAAACGGAGCGGGCCACTCAAACAGTCACTTCGCTGACCGCTGAGAGAGACCGCTGAAACCGCCATAAACGCCAATTCCGATTCAAAACATGCGGATATCGATTTTAACGAGCAGCAACCGGAGTCAAACACGGATCTGGTGACGTCCCCGAGCGAATCCGTTCGCCACGACAGCGTCGGGCGGTATTGTGGGGCTGACGCCGCACGCAACCCAGAGGTGTATGTCTCTCGACCCATCCAAGACCGCGCGCTCCTCGGCCAGCGAACCTGACGTGACCGCAAGCGCCTCGCTTGAGTGGGAGCGGGTGCTCCGTGTGGCCTCCCGGCCCCTCGCGATCGTGCGCGTGGAGACGGGCGAGGTGATACGCGGCAACCGGTCGTTCTGGGCCTTGCTCCAGCGGCCTGCCACCACCGGGGTTCGGCTTTCTGACCTGGGGATCGGAACGGACGCGCTTGCCGCCAACCACCTGGAGCTCGCGACGGGCGCCCACGGCACGACGCTCGTCACGTCTGAGCTGGTCCAGGTAGACAGCGCCTCGGGCCACGCCTTGTGGGGCCTCACAAGCCGCACAGACGCACAGCGCGACGAGGCGTTCGCCTCGCTTGTCAAAGCTGGCCACATCAACCCAGAGTCGTCGGTCATCTGGCTGGACCGCCACGGCCTCATTCAGGCGGCCAGCCACGTCGCGTGCCTGCAGCTCGGCGTCTCCGAGTCGCGCTTGATCGGCCGGCCTGCGCGCTTCATTGAGGCGAGCTGGGACCAAGGGCGCTGGAACCACCTGTGGTCTCGACTTCAGGCCGCCACGCCTGTCGCCATCGACGCACTGCTGCACCGGTTCGACGGCTCAACCTTCGAAGTCTCTGGCGAGCTGCATGCCGTGCCGCTCTTCGACACCACCGAGGCCTGCTTTGTGGCGCGCGACGTGTCGGAGCTTCGGCGTTCTCAGCGCGACCTACGCGACAGCGAGGCCCGCTATGCGTTGGCTGCTCGTGGCGCCAACGATGGGCTCTGGGACTGGAACATCGCGAGTGGCCACGTCTATTACTCGGCCCGCTGGTGCATGATTCACGGGGTTCCGCGCCCGGAGGACGTGCCGCCACTCGCTTCCAGCTGGCTCGATCGCGTCCACCCGGAGGACCGCGAGAAGGTCGAGACGGCGCTGGCGGCTCACCTCGACGCCCAGACCGAACACTTTGAGAGCGAACATCGTGTCCAACACCGTGACGGCGGCTATCGCTGGGTGCTGATGCGTGGCATTGCCGTGCGCGACTCGGACGGCGCGCCTACGCGCATGGCGGGCTCGACGACCGACATCACGAAGCGGAAAAACGCCGAGGCGCGCCTGCGCTACGAAGCGCTCCACGATCCGCTGACCGGACTGGCAAACCGAGCGTTGCTGATCAAACGACTGCAGAGCTCGCTCGAGCGTCACCGCGCCAACCCTGAAAGCATCTTCGCCGTGCTCTTTCTCGACGTCGATCGGTTCAAGGTCATCAACGACTCGCTCGGTCACACGATGGGAGACATGCTGCTGCGTGCGGTCGCCGCTCGTCTCAAGCGCTGCGTGCGCATGGTCGACACCGTGGCGCGACTCGGCGGCGACGAGTTCATGCTGCTCCTCGAGGAGATCGACAACCGCGAGCAAGCGCTTGAGGTCGCCGACCGAATCCGGGAAGACGTCGCGATCTCGTACAACCTACGGGGCTACGAGGTGTACTCCAGCGTCAGCATCGGCGTCGCATTCGCGCGCCCCGACTACATCGAAGCCGAAGACCTGCTGCGCGACGCCGACATCGCCATGTACCGGGCCAAGCAGCGCGGGGCGAATCGATGCGCCATCTTCGACGCCAGCATGCGCCGCGATGCGGTGCAGCGGCTGACGCTCGAGACTGACCTCCGGCGAGCGCTAGAGCGTGGCGAGCTTGAGCTCTTCTTTCAGCCGATCGTTAAGCTAGAAGACGAGACGCTCAAGGGCTTCGAGGCGCTCATTCGCTGGAACCATCCCAAGAAAGGGATGGTCTCTCCTGGCGCCTTCATCCCGCTTGCTGAGGAGACCGGCCTCATCGTCCCGATCGGCCAGTGGGTGCTGACGCGCGCATGCGAAGCGCTCAAGCGGATGACCCGTTCGCCTGCAAACGCGCACCTCAGCGTCAGCGTGAACGTCTCGGGGCGTCAGCTGGCTCACCCGCAGCTCGTCGAACAGGTCCGGGAGGTGCTCGCAGGCACTGGCGTCGACCCCGGCAAGATCAACCTTGAGATCACCGAGAGCGTCCTCATGGACAACGCGGAGGCGGCTGTTGCGGCACTGAACCGGCTTCGCGACCTGGGCGTCAACCTCCACATCGACGACTTTGGCACCGGCTACTCAAGCTTGGCGTACCTGCATCGCTTTCCCATCGACACGCTCAAGATCGACCGCTCGTTTATCTCAGGCGACAACGAGGAAGACCCGTGGGCCATCGTCCAGACCATCCGGTCGCTCGCGGCACTGCTGGGGATGACGGTGACGGCCGAGGGCGTTGAGACCGAGACACACCTCGACAAGCTGCGCGAGCTTGGGTGCGACTATGCCCAAGGCTACCTGTTCAGCCGACCGGTGCCGGCCAGCGACCTTGGGGTCCTTATTGGAGATCCGAACGTGCTCACCGCTTAGCGGAGACCGTGGCGGCGGTGGCGTGAGCGCGGGGGTGAGCGCGGGCGCGGGCAGTGAGCGCGGGCGCGGGCGTGAGCGTGGGCCCGAGCGCGGGAGTGAGCGCAGGCCCGAGCGTGGGCGTGGAGGCGAGCGAACGCGTGGGCGTGAGCGCGGGAGTGAGCCTGAGCGTTGGCAGTGGGCGCGGACGCGGTGGGGGGCGAGCTGTCCGAATACTTCTCACAAGAATTCGAGCGAGGACAAAGAGGTGCTGCACAGGCGCGGCTTGCGCAGACCACAACGCGGGTCCAGGGCTAGCGCTAGCGCAGCAGGTTGGCGTCGGTCAGCACGCCGCCGCCTTTGAGCGGGGTGGTTGCCCAGCCCCGCTCAACGATCTTCTCGATGTCGAAGTCTGGCTTGTGGGTGCGCGCGAAGCGACCGCTCGCGTCCAAGAGTGCTGCTTTCGTCAGCGGCGCGGGACCGGCAATGACGATGCGGCTGGCACTCTCGAACCCTCGGATGACCGACACCCGACCAAACACGTCTTCATGCGTTCGCAACATCGACGGGTAGAGCGTGTTCGCGTCTTCGCTCCACACATTCGATGCCACGACGCCTCGGTCCGTGAGCCGCGCGCGCACGGCCGTCAAGAACTCGCGGGTCGCGAGGTGCTGCGGAATCTCGCTCGCGCCGTAGGCATCGAGCAGGATCAGGTCGTAACGGGTCTTGGTCTGCTCGACGAAGCGGCGGCCGTCAGCGATGTGCACTCTGAGCTTGTCGTCCAACCGAAGCCCCATGTGGGCGACGGCGGCATCTCGCACGAGGGCATCGATCTCAACCACATCCACGACCGCATTCGGCATGACGCTGCGCACGTACATCGGCAGCGTTCCACCGCCGAGGCCAACCACAAGGACGTTGCGGGCATCCGGGCGGAGCGCGATCGCCGGCACCATCGCTTTGGTGTAGACGAAGTGCATGTAGGTCGGTTCGCCGAGCTTGACCGCGCTCTGGTTGATGCCCTCGCGCGCGAACCTCAAGAACCGAACCCCGTCCTCCTCGATCACCCACACCGCGTAGTGGTCACCGCGCTCGTGATGAACCACCCGCTCGCCGCCCGCCGCGCACCCAAAGGACGCAAGCGCTGCAAGCGCGATGAGCCCGCTGACAGCCACGGCACCGAGACGTCCGCGCCAAGGACCGCGACGTCGAATTGCTGGGCCAAGGTTGGTCATGGTGCTCATCTCCGTCACGTGCTGAGCCAGCCGCTCTTACTGCGGCGAGGCTCGCGGAGTCTGGCGCGGTCAACGCACGAACGCCAGCGTTCGGTTCGCACGTGGCTGCTGCTGTTGCGGGTCGTCGCGGCGTGAGCCGCATGACGCCGCGCGGCAGACACGATTCTTTACACAGGTCGCGCCGCATTCCGCTCCGTGAATCCCGCCGGCTATGATATCGCTGTAGCGTGTCAAAACGTCGCTTGATCATTCCAGTCGTTGCGCTCGGCGCTCTCCTCACGATCGGCCTCGGTATCTCTGATGCCCGCGCCCAGAACGTGGTCCCGCCAGTCCCGATCGACCTGCCAGACCCTGAGCTCCCTGACGGCACGCGGCGCGAGAACGTCAACGTCGAGCTGTGGCTGACGATCTCGGCAGAGGGCAAGGTCTCCGAGGTGTCGATCAAGTCGCCGGGCGGCGAGCCGTTCGACACGGCAGCCCTGGACGCGGCGAAGCGCTTCGTGTTCAAGCCGGCAACCTCGGACGGCGTCGCTATCCCAGTGAAAGTGCCGTTCACCTACCGATTCCGAAAGCCCACGCGGCGCGGCCGCATCATCCCGGCACGCCAGTCCCGCAGACGCATCGAGCCAGCGCCTGGCTTCCTCCTCTCAGGTGTGGTCGTCGAGCGCGGCTCCAGGACGCCCCAAGCGGGTGTTCCCGTTCAGATCCGCGATCCTCGCACCAAGCGCGTGTGGGAGGTCATCACCGAGGAGGACGGACGCTTCCTGGCCGACGGCTTGCCGCCGGGCAAGCTCGTGGTCGACATCCTCGTGGGCGAGTTCGCGCGCCTAGAGAAGACCGTTCGCGTCGATGCTCGCGACGAGGACACGGCACGCGCTGGCGGCGACACGTTCTTTCTGAACCCCGGCGGACTGTCCGCCTATCGCACGGTGATCCGCGACAAGAAACCGCCCAAGGCTGCCAGCGTCATTGAGCTGACCGAGGACGAGCTGCGGCGCGTGCCTGGCACCTTCGGCGACCCCACGCGGGTGGTGGCGTCGCTGCCTGGAGTGGCGCGCTCGCCCTTTGGCCTCGGCTTCTACGCAGTCCGCGGCGCAAACTTCGACAACACAGGCTTCTACATCGACGGCCACCCGGCGGTCTTTCTCTACCACCTCCTCGGCGGCCCCGGGATCATCAACCCAGAGCTGGTCGGCAGCCTTAGCTTCTACCCCGGCGGCTACCCCGCTGAGTTCGGTCGGTTTGGCGCGGGCATCGTCGCCGTCGAGACCAAGGATCCGGCCCGCGACCGCTGGCATCTCGACATCGAGCTCGACCTGTTCAAGGCCGCGGCGCTCTTCAGCGTGCCCTTCGACGACGAGAAAGGCATTGTCACGTTCTCGTTTCGGCGCAGCTACTACGAGCTGCTGCTGCCGGCCTTCACCGAAGACTTCAACCTCAGCTTCACCGACTACCAAGCCCGGGTGAACTACGAGTTCTCGCCCAACGTTCGTGGGCGTTTCATCGCGCTCGGCGCCGTCGACATCCTCACCGCAGAGACCGACACGGCCGACGGCGCTGGCGAGTCGATGACCGAGTTTTCCCTCGGCTTCCACCGCCTCAACGCGCGGCTCGACATCGACATTAACAAGGAACTCACGTGGACCAACTCGCTCGCATGGGAGTGGGACTTCACCAACAACCGCCGGATTGCCGAAGGCGACGACCCGATCGACATCGACATCAGCGGTTGGTTCACCCAGCTCCTCAGCTACGCAACGCTGCGCCCAGCCAAGGGCTACAAGTTCACGGCTGGCCTCGACATGCTGCTGACCGACTACTCCGGTGACCTCGAGGTCCCAGGGTTTCCGCCCCTTGGGGATCCACGCAGTCCGGTGTTCAACCCCCAGATCATCGACTTCACCATCGACAATCCGACCTGGTCGTTTGCCCCCTACTTCAGCGGCGATCTGGAGCTCATCGAAGGTCTCCGCTTGTTGCCCGGCTTGCGCGTCGACATCCAGAAATACGGGGTCGACACCCAGGTCAGCTTCGACCCGAAGCTCGCCGTGCGCTACGCCATTGACGAGAAATGGACCATCAAGGGGATGGGCGCCCTAGCCCACCAGCCGCCGCAGCTCTTTCAAGTGGTCGAACCGTTCGGCGACGCCACGCTGCCGCCGCTTCGCTCGATCCAAGCCAGCTTGGGCGCCGAGTGGAAGCCCAACGATGACTGGTTCGTGAGCGCCGAAGCGTTCCTGCAGAATCAGCAGAACATCCCGCGGCCCGACGACACGGTGGAGGTCGGCGAGGACACAGGCGGTGGGGTTCGCTTCAAGACCGACGAGCAGAGCCGTGCGTATGGACTTGAGCTGCTCATCCGCAAGAACTTCGGCGGCCGCTTCTATGGCTGGCTGAGCTACACGCTAAGCCGGGCCGAGCGAAAGACCGGCAGCGATCCGTGGCGCACGTTCCAGCTCGACCAGACCCACATCCTGAACCTCGCGTGGACGGTCCGTCTCGGCAACGAGTGGTCACTGGGAGCCCGCTTCCAGCTGTCGACAGGCAACTTCTTCTACCCGATCATCGGCTCGTACTACGACGCCGACCAGGACCGGTTCCAGCCGGTGTATGCGGCAACGCAAGAGCGGCTGCCGGTCTACCATCGACTCGACGTGCGGCTCGACAAGCGCTGGCGCTTTGACACGTGGATGCTCGAGGTGTTTCTCGACATCCAAAACATCTACAACGCCAGCAACCCCGAGGCTCCGCGATACTCCTACGACTACTCGGAGAGCACCGACGGCGTGTCGATTCCGATCCTTCCAACCCTCGGCGTCCGGGCGGTGTTCTAGTGCCGACCTACTCCAAGCGCATCCTAAAGGCCCTCGCGACAACCCTCGGCTGCATGCTGACGATGAGCGCCTGCCTCGAAGACCTGCCCGAGCCCACCAAGATCGACGACCTCCGCGTGTTGGCTGTGCGCGCTGAGCCTGCCGAGGCGGCTCCGGGCGCCGTCGTCCAGCTCGATGCCCTCGTGGTCGATCCCGAGCAGAGACCTCAGACGCTGTCGTGGAGCGCCTGCATCCTGCCTGAGCGGGGTCGTGGTTTCTTCAGCGGCGGTGGCGGAGAGACAGGCTCCAGCGGCGGCCAGGGGGCTGGCCTCGACGACCCCGGCACATGCGCCGACGCCGTTGAGCGCGGCGACGCGTTCGCCGTGGACCTCGGCACGGGCGCGACGGCCGAGCTCACGATTCCTGACGGGTTGACGAGCGATCCACTGGCGCTCGCCGCCGCCTATGGCCTGCCGACCGACGTCGTGGTCCCGGCAGAGATCGTCGATCTCTTCGTGGGCATCGCCGGCATCAACTACACCATCTCCCTAGTGGTCGAGATCGAGGGACAGACGCGCGTCACGAACAAGCGCCTCAACATCTCGCCCGCAACGAAGCTGCCCGGCGACTCGGTCAACGAGAACCCAGTCGACATGGCGTTCTCGATTGTCGAAGCCGACGCGGGTATCGAGCCGCCCGGCAACATCGACGTGCCACCGGTCGGCTCGTGTCGCCCCAATGGCGACCCGATCGCGCTGAGCGCAGAGACCAACTACATCATCGCCCCACAGAACATCCCCGACCCACAGGCGACCTACCTTGTGCTGCTGGCGGGCTCGACGGACCCTGCTCAGCCCTTCGAGGTCCAGACCGACGACGAGGTCTACTACTACTCGTTCTTCTCGACGGCGGGCTCCATCGGCAAGGACATCAGCAAGTCCAGCGCCCTCCCGAACGCCGACTGGTCGATCGGCGAGGATCCAGACGCTACCGGTGACTTCTGGGTCGTGGTGCGGGACGGACGGGGCGGCGTGGGCTGGTGCCACTCCGACATCGTCATCAGCCAATGAGCGCTGCCCGCTCGACGTGACGGCCGTTGCGGACGAGCTCGTGCCCCGCAACAGTGACGCGGTCGATGACACCGGGATGACCGGACAGCCACGCCACAGACGCTAGGTCCGCGTTGGTCGACGCGAGGGTGGGATGGCCGAGGTCCAGCCCGATGGTGTCGCCGGTGCCATCGAGGCCGAGCGCGCGGTAGCCGTGGCGATGCGCGATCTGCGTGAGGGCAGGCGCGACCTGACCGTGCGCATCGACGACCACGCAGCGTTCGTTGGTGGCAGCGCGGGCAAGGTGCTCGACAAGGCGAAGCTCGGCGAAGGGATCCACGACCACGTGGGAGTCGCTGCCGACGCAGAGCGGGACCCCGGCTCGGAACAGCGCCGACGTCGGCGGAACGCCATCGCCGAGGTCGCACTCCGTGGTGGGGCACAGACAAACGGTCGAGCCGCGCGTCGCCAGCCTGGCGATGTCATCACTGGTCGCCCACGTCCCATGGACGATGGTGGTCACATCGGTCAGGGCACCTTCAGTATCGAGCAGCGCGATCGGAGTAAGCCCATAAGCGTCGCGGGTGGCGGCGACCTCAGCGGGCTGCTCACTCGCGTGAACGTGCACCACCATTGAGCGCGCGCGCGCACCGGCTGTCAGCTGCCCAAGCCACTCGCGCGGGACGGCCCGGACGCTGTGGAGCGCAAGACCGATCTGGACGGTCGGCGACACGTCGGCCTGCAGCGCGTCGACGGCGCGCCAGACCGCCTCGATCGAGGGGGTCGCGAAACGCCGCTGGCGGTCTGAGAGCGGCGTGTCGATGCCTCCCCGGGCGTACACCGTGAAGAGCAACGTGATGCGAAGCCCGACGTCCGCCGCGGCCCTTAGAAGCGCTCGAGAGGTTGCCACCGGGTCAGCGTAGGCTGTGCCGTCCGGCTGGTGGTGGAGGTAGTGGAACTCACCGACAGCGGTGTAGCCAGACTCGACCATCTCAACGTACAGGGCCCGCGCTGTGCGCTCTACGTCGCTCAGCGAGAGCGTGAGTGCCTCGTCGTACATCGCCTCGCGCCAGGTCCAAAAGCTATCTCGAACGGCTGGATTCCGTGCTTGGACACGGCCACGAAGGCGCCGCTGAAAGGCGTGGGAGTGCACGTTGGCGACCCCCGGAAGCACGTCAAGCGGAAGCTCCGTCATACCAGCCATCCCCTGTGAGGCGCGCTCACGTCTACTTCTTGAAGTCGATCACGACCTTGGACACCTTGTTGGTGCGAACGCGCACCGACTTCCTCCGGGTGCCGTACGACGCGTGCTTGGCCACGATCTTGGCGGTGCCAGAGCGCACCTCGGTCGTAAAGAAGCGCGAGCCGCTGAGCGGCTTGCCGTTGACGGTGACACTGCCGAAGGGAATGACCGAGATCTTGAGCGTGCCCTTGCCGCGCCTGACCGCTGGCGGCGTGGCTTGGCTGGCTGGCCTATGCGCCGTGGCGCTCGACGCGTGGCTCGCAACCGGCTGGCTCGGCGCGACGACGACTGCCGCCTGCGCGGCTTTTCGCCGCGCGGCCTCCTCCGCAGCAAGCCGTGCAGCCAGTGCACTTGCGGCCGCAGCGTTCTTTGCCGCGAGCTCGTCGGCAGCCAGTCGATCTGCGGCCGCTTTGTCCGCGAGCGCCTTCGCAGCCGCGCGGTCGGCGGCCGCTTGCTCGGCGAGTTCCCTTGCGGCTTTCTGCTGAGCAGCCAGCGCTGCGTCGGCGGCCTCAATCTCCGCGGCCTTCGCCTGGGCGGCCTTTTTCTCGGCGGCCTTCGCTTCTTCGACGACGGCCGCAGCCGGCTTATCAGCGGACGACGCTGCCGACGTTGTCTGCGGCGGGCTGGTTGCAACCTGCGCAACCTCCGCCCCGGTGCCCCGATCGTCTTTGCTGAGGCTTGAGATGAGCAGCGTCGCCGCAAAACCCACCGAGACGATGCCGAGCGCGAGGAGTGCCCACACCCAGGGACTGCGGGTGGCCGGCGCGCTTGCCTGCGGCCGCATCAGCGAGCCTGGCGTGCCGGTGATGACAGGCGCAGGACCATGCGCCTGCGGCATCGCGTGATGCCCCGTCGCAGGCTGCACCGCAGCGGCACCTAAGGTTCGCGGGTTCGGCCGCCCATGCGGCGTCTGCGGCGACTGTCCATAGGGCGTCTGCGGTGCGCTGGGACGACCGTAGGGTGTGACTTGCCCGCCTCGTTGAGCGATGGGCCGCGTTCCGGCGGCGCCAGCGACGGGGTGGGCTGCGTCGCTCTCGCGTCGACTCCCGAGTGGTCCCCGAATGCCCACAGCATCGCAGAGGGCCTGATGGAACTCGAGCACCGAACCTTGCCGGTCGTCAGGCTGCTTCGCCATGGCGGTCATCACGGCGTGTTCGACCGCCGACGGAACGTCCCACAGCACACCGACATCGCGAAACGCTGGCGGCGGCTCTTGGACGTGCTTGGTGAGGAGCTCAAAGTGCGAGCCGCCGTCGAAGGGCCGCTGCCCGGTGAGTAGCTCGAACGTCATCACCGCAAGCGCATACAGGTCGGAGCGCCCGTCGATCGCTTGCCCGCAGATAGCCTCAGGGCTCATGTAGTCCGGCGTGCCGAGCAGGACCCCTGTCTTCGTCAGCTCATTGCGCTGGTCACCCGACGAACCGTCCGTGGCCACCTTCATGATGCCGAAGTCGATGAGCTTGGTGAAGAGCGGGTCGTGAGATTGGGGGACAATCATCGCGTTCGACCACTTAAGGTCTCGGTGAATGATGCCTTTTTGGTGGGCCTCATGGAGTGCCGAGCAGAGCTGACCCACCACATGCACGACGTCGATGAGCGTCAGGTCTTGCTGTCGGTCGAGGAGATCGGTCCCCGGATAGCCGGCGAGGAACTCCATGACCAAGTACGGTCGCCCCGCTTCGTCACGCCCGTAGTCGTGGTACGTGATGATGTTGGGGTGCTTGAGCAGACAGACCGCACGGGCCTCGGTGTCGAAGCGATCCTCCATGTCGGTGCGACCGTCGTGCTGCGCTAGGATCACCTTGAGCGCGACCTCTCGTCCGAGCGAGACTTGCTCGGCGAGGTAGACCGCTCCCATGCCGCCCTGCGAGAGCGGTTTGGTGATGCGATAGCGCGCGGCGACTAGCTCGCCTGGCTGGTAGATCGACAAGGTGCTCCGAGTGTTGCGTCGCGTCAGCCGCTAGTATTAGCGACTTTGATTCGGTCGGTCGAGTGCTCGTGCTGCTCCTCCATCCGTTCGGTCAACCGCTCGCAAACCTTTACGTGTGCCGCAGTGCAGCGATACCGTGCAGCGATGCTCGAACGACGCTTCCACAGGCTAGCCCGGCCTCTTCACGACAACCCGAGCGAGGCGGTGCAGTGCGGGTGGGTCAGGCGCGGACCACAACGCGGGTCAAGGGACGCAGTTCCTTTGGATGGGTCGTACCCCCTCGAGTTTGCTGTAGGGAGCACAGCCGCACCGGCACTGCAGTTCCGCTGTCCGCAGCCGGCGCGAGACGCCTTGAGCCACGATCCGTGGTAGGACGCGCCTCATGGCCGGCCTGGCCAGGTTCGTCGGTCTCACGCTTGCCTGCACACGCGTGGTTCACGCTGGGTCTCGGGCTTTGCCTAGCGGCAGCCGTGACGCTGCTAGGTACCGACGTCGCACACGCGGAGCAAGACTCGGCACACACGCTGCCGTCCGACAACGTCCTCGTCTGGACTTCAGCAAAGACCGTCTCCGTTGAGACGACCGATGCCGACGGCAACATCGCGAACGCCACGGCGGCACTCGGCGGACAGCTCCCTCACCGCTGCGTGTTGGTCGCGAGTGACGACGTGCGATTCACGGTCTTCGTCGGCAAGCGGAGCCTGGTCACCTTCCAAGGCCCAGGCCGTTGGGACGTCCATGGCGACAGGCTCACCATGCAGCTGGGTGCCATGCCGGAGCGGCGCGACGTGAAGCTTCAGTTCGGCCCGCGGCCGCGGCGAAGCTGGCCGGCCCCGAGCTACCCGGAGCGGGAGCCCCCTGCTCGAGAGCGACGGCTACGCCTGATCTTTCCCAGCGCTCCGGACGTCCGCGACAGCGACCCGACCGTGCGCTGGCGGTGGCACGAACCCGAACCCGCCGGACGCTTCGACCTTGAGCTGTGGAAGGTGGGCTCGGAGCCGACGCTGGTCGAGCGCTGGCGCGGTCTCACGGGTCGTTCACATCAGCTTTGGCAGCCGCTCGACCGCGGTGCCACCTACCGGATCAACATCTCCGTGCACGACCTCGACGAGCTCGCCGCGGCAGCGACCTTCCGCGTGCTCAGTAAGCGCGCCGACGCCGCCATTGTCCCCTCACTGATGGAGCTCAACGCGCTCCGTGAGCGAGAACCGGCCGTCCGCACAGAGATCGATATCCTGAGAGCATGGCTCTTTGAGAGCTGGGGCCTCACGGACGAAGCGGACGCAGTCTGGGCCGCTCTCGCCATCGATCACCCCCGGGCGATCGACCTCCCAAGGCGCGCCCGCTAGCGCGTGCGTCGCCAACTATCTCGAACTTTTTTGCGACAGATCGCGCCCGGCCGGTTGATAGGTGAGTGAGGCCCAACGCATGCCACTGCGTTGAAGCGTCAGCCACACCGATTGAGCCCCATGAGGTCACGATGTCTGCCAACCCAATCGTACCGCTCCGCGTCCAGCGTGAGCTTCCCGCCCTTCTCATCGAAGGCCAAGTACACGCTGTTCCTCTCAGCGGCCTTGTCGTCGGGCGCGGGCCGCGTTGCGACGTGCGAGTGTCTGCAAGCGCGGGCAACGACTGCCACTGCCGCATCACGTGGACACGCGAAGACCAGCTGGTCGTGACCCCGCTAGCGACGGGCCGCCTGGCGTTGAACGGGCAGCCGCTCGAAGGCCCAACGACGCTACGTCTCGATGATGTGTTCTTCGCTGGTGAGATGCCTGTCGTGGTGGTCGCAGCCCATATCTCCAAGCGCTATCCGCAGGCGGTTCGTTGGGGCGAGATGGTCGGCCGGGCCCAGCGCTCACTCGACCTCTTCGATCTGGTTGCCCGGCTCGCAGCCTCGGACATGCCGCTCTGGCTTCACGGCGAGTCCGGAACAGGGAAAGAACTGGCCGCGCGCGCTGTCCACCGGGCGAGCGACCGGGCAGCTGGACCGTGGGTCGCGCTCAGCTGTGCGTCACTGCCTGACTCGATCGCCGAAGCCGAGCTCTTTGGTGTGAAGCGTGGCGCGTTTACAGGCGCGGACCGAAGCCGCGACGGCGCGTTTGTGCGAGCCGACGGCGGCACGCTCTTTCTCGACGAGGTCGCGGAGCTCTCGCCGGCGGTTCAGGCCGCACTGCTCCGGGTGTTGGAGACAGGCGAGGTCTTGCCCGTCGGTGGCGACGGCCCCATCAAGGTGAACGTCCGGATCATCGTGGCAACATGGCGAGACCTGGAGCAGGCGGCCGCGGAGGGGGCCTTCCGCTTTGACTTGCTGCAGCGAATCGACGTTCTGCGCATTCATCTTCCCCCACTCCGCGAGCGCCCAGCGGATGTTGGCCCGATCGTCGAGATGTTGCTTCGAGCGGCTGGCGCCGACCGGCTCTGGCCAGGTCACGTGTTCATGCAGACGCTCGAGCGTGCCCCTTGGCGCGGCAACGTGCGAGAGCTTCGCAACCACGTCGCCCGAACCGTGGCCCACAACAGCACGCTCCAGCTCCTGCCTAAGGACGGCCTCGTGCCAGCCTCGCCGCTGCTGCCACGGCGGAGCAGCCGCTATCGCTACGTTGGCCAAGCCGTCATCCGTCGAACGCTCGCAGCGCACGGCCACAACCGCACCGCCTGCGCTCGAGCCCTTGGAGTCAGCCGCTCAACGCTCTACCGCTGGTTGGCGGAAGTCGCGTAGCCACCGACCAGCCGCTTGTTTTGGGGCTAGTGCTAGTCCTAAAACAAGCGCTAGTTTCGAGCGAGGCGAACGAGGTGCGCATCACAGCGGCGTCGGGCGGACGACGGCGATGCGTGCACCGTCGAGTCCGAGTGAGCGCAGCGAGCGCGCCGACGCCGCTGTGGTGCGTAGATCGGATGCCGCAGCCGGAAGTAGCGCTTGTTTTAGGGCTAACAGCGTTCTCGGACCGGCGCTCTCTTCGGCTGCGGCTTCCACAGTGCACTCGCCACCAGCGTCGGTCCGTTGGCGTCGCTCACCCGGACTCGACGATGCTCGCAGGGCCTTCGCTCGGCCGGCACCGCTGGCAAGCACATCGCTTGCGCCGACCGGTCCACACCGCTGGCGGAGACGGCTAAAGGAGAAGCTGCG
>CALHXW010000322.1 GCA_938040325.1 uncultured bacterium
CCTTCGATGGCGTGTTTGCCGAGATCCTTGTGGACGAGCCTGGTACCTGGACGGTGGTGATCGATCCGTTCGACGTGCAGGGATTTCTGCCCTACGACCTGGCTGTCTTCACGGACTAGCCCCAAAACAAGCGCTCTTTCCGGCTGCGGCTTTGGCGATGCCCTCGCCAGCGACGTCCGTGCGTTCGCTTCGCTCACCTGAAGCTCGACGATGCACGCATCGCCTTCGTCCAGCGGACGCCGCTGTGATGCGCACCTCGTTCGCCTCGCACGAAACTAGCGCTTGTTTTAGGACTTGTCCCAAAACAAGCGCAATCGATGTGCTGAGACTGTAAACTCACTCAACAGTGTGGGATGAGTTCCCACACTTGCCGCGCCGTCGAGCGCTACAGCCGGCAGCTGGCGTCGATCGCGGGTTGGCACGCTTCCTGCTTTGAGAAGCCGCCGACACAACACATCAGGGAGTGTGACTATGAAACGGATTCTGACGACCACCGTCCTCTCGCTTTCGGCGCTGACGCTTCTTGCGTTGCCAGCACTCGCCACGGCCCCTTACGAGGGTTCTGCTGACGTGCCGGCTGCGCCTTCTGAGGGCGGCTCGGAAGAACCGGGCGAGCCGGTACCGGCGCCAGACTGCGAGTCGGACGCCGACTGCTCTGCCGGTGAGGTCTGCTTGTGGAACTATTGCGAGATGCCCCAGACCTGCACCGAGAGCGCAGACTGTTGGACCAACTGGTGCGAGGAAGGGATCTGCCGCAGCGCACCTTCATGCGCTGCCGACACCGACTGCCCCGGCGGACACTTCTGTGACTATGGCTACTGCACGTCGACCGAGGGTCGGTGCCAAGACGACGGCGACTGTGGAGAGTTCCAGCGCTGCGACCTCGACGACCACGGCGACACGGTCGTCGTTGGCGAGGGATCGGTTCCGCCGAGCTCGACCGACTCGGATGGGGAGTCGACCGACACCGATGCGGAGCCGACCGATCCGAGCGGCTCAAGCGGCAGCGACGGCGCACCCCAGGCGTTTCCAGAGGAGCCTGCAGGCGCGCCCAGCTGGGGCTACTGCAAGGTCGATCCTGAGCAGGTTCCAAGTGACGCCAACTGCGTGGCGCTCTGCGCAGCCGCAGATGCTTGCAACCTCTTTGATGGTGGCACAACGACAATGGAGCCAACCCCCGCGGTACCCACGCCCGTGCCGAGCGAAGAAGGTGGCAGCGACAGCGGTGAAGGCAGCAGCGGCAACGACCGCGACGTGCCCCCGAGCGAGGACAAAGACGACAGTCCCGAGCCCCCCAGCCTGTCGGATAACGTTGCGTTCTGTGAGGCGCTCTGCAGCTACGCGGTTGCGACTGGCCCTGACAACTCGACCGACGCCGTTGCCTCGCTCGTTGCGTGCGCGGAAGCAAGCTCCGACAGCTGCGACGCCCTCGTAGAGGATGGCGAGGAGTGCAGCGCGGAAGTGGAGGCTGTCTCCGGTCTCTTCGGCGACGTCGTAGACGACTTTGATGGCGGTGGTTTCGACGAGAGTGATGACGGGCAGGGCGGCGTGACGACGACCAACACAGACTCCGCGACTGGTGGCGCCGACAACCCGGAGGCGCCGCGCGCGACAGACGGCGTCTCGATCGACGACGGAGGCTGCAACGCCGGCGGTGGCCCGGTAGGCTCGCTGCTCCTCTTTGGCCTGTTGGGACTCTTGAGTGTCGCACGGCGCCAGCCTGAATAGATTTTTGAACAGATAGTCAGCCCGCTCTTGCGGGCGCGACAGCCCTGCGAGGCGGTCCACTCGGACCGCCTCGTTCCGTTGTGTGAGCTTTGAGCAAACGAAACTCCCCAGTTTTTGGCGGATACTGGTTGCCGGAGAGTGATTGGGGCCCATAATGGGGTCTGACCACCTCTGGCGACACGTTGAACAACAAGTCTGAACAGATTCATGAGGCGTCGGCGGCGCACACTGGCCCCGAGTCGCCGGTCTCTTGGCGCCGACGGGCCGTGACGATTCCTGTGGTCACGCTGGCTTTTGTCTTGGTGACGCTGCTCTACCTGCCGGGGCTCGTCGTGGCGCTGATCACCGACGCCGTTCGCTGGTTGCGAGCACGCCGGCCATGGGTTGCCAGCCGGCTGTGGACCTTTGGCTGGTTCTACCTGCTGACGCAGGTGGTCGGACTTGCGATGTTAGGGGGAGCGTGGCTCTTGGCTCTGCTCGGCGGGAAGGGGCGCAACGAGCGGTTGCTTCGCTGGACCTTTGGCATCCAGAACATCTGGACTCAGTGCAACCTCGGGGCCGTCAAGACGCTCTTCGGGCTGAGCTTCGACGTCCAGGGGGACGAGGTGGCCGCATCAGGGCCCTACATCCTCTTGCTGCGGCATGCGAGCCTTGTCGACACCCTGCTCCCAGGTGGCTTCATCGCCAATCGATTCGGCATTCGGCTGCGCTACGTGCTCAAGCGTGAGCTGCTTGCCGATCCATGCCTCGATGTCGCGGGCTGTCGCCTGCCCAACCACTTCGTGGCGCGAGGCAGCGGCGCACGGGACCAGGAGCTTGCGGCCATCTCCGAGCTTGCGACGGACATGGGTCCGACAGACGCAGTCCTCATCTATCCGGAAGGCACACGCTTCACGCAGAGCAAGCGGGCACGGGCGCTAGAGAAGCTCGCGGATCGGGCACCGGCGCTCCACGCGAAGGCGCAGGCCATGAAGCACGTCATCGCGCCTCGTCCCGGCGGCGTCAAAGCCCTGCTCACGGGCGCGCCTGAGGCCGATGTGGTCGTCGGCGCGCATTACGGGTTCGATGGCCTCGCATCGATTCGAAAGATCTGGAGCGGCGCCCTTGTTGGCCGTCGGGTGTCGCTGATGTTTTGGCGCATCCCACGGGCGGACGTCCCGGACGCCAGCGACGCCCTCGACGAGTGGCTCTTCGAGTGGTGGGCACGTGTCGATACCTGGGTCGGTCAGCAAAAGACCGCCGACGGTGCCGCGTAGCCGCATGCCTGCGTGCCGCTGCTAGCCGCAAGCCTGCGTGCCGCGCCTAGCCGGTGCTGGGTGCTGGGTAGGGGGCGGCGTGCTGGGTAGGCGTCGGCGTGCTGTGTAGGCGT
Source organism: uncultured bacterium (assembly GCA_938040325.1). Classification (GTDB taxonomy): domain Bacteria; phylum Myxococcota_A; class UBA9042; order PHBI01; family PHBI01; genus CALHXW01. Next base: position 3,098 of record CALHXW010000322.1, read on the forward strand.
CGGCGTGCAGTGTAGGCGTCGGCGTGC
>CALHXW010000323.1 GCA_938040325.1 uncultured bacterium
TCCCCCTGGTCGCGCGCCGAGCTGCCGGGTGAGCTCCTCACGCTCGAGCGCACGAAAAGCGGCTTCGCCATCGAGGGCAAAGATCGCTTCGATCGAGCGGCCCGCCCGCGCGACGATCGCCTCGTCGAGATCGACGAACGCGACGCCAAGCCGCTCTGCCAGCGCGCGTCCGACCGACGACTTGCCTGCGGCCATCTGGCCAACCAATGCGATGCGAGGGCTCATGGGAACTCCGAAGCCAGCGCCAAGATCTCCTTTCGGAGGACAAACCACTCAAGGGCTGCCAGTGCCAGGAACGGGCCAAAGGGGATCGCCAGGTGGCGGAGCTCAGGCTCTCCCTCAGCGGGTGCGGCAACCATCTCGACAGGCGCGGCGTCACGGTCGCGGGGATCCGGCGGCAGCGAGGACACCGCGAAGTCTCTGCGGAAGAGGCTCACAAAGATCAGACCTTGGATCGAGCCGACAGCAAGCGCCCACGGCACCGCTCGCCAGCCAAGGAACGCGCCGATGACGGCAAGGAGCTTCCAGTCGCCGCCCCCCATGCCAGCGCGACCGGTCAGTGCGCCATACCCGATGATGATGGTCAGGATCACCCCTGCACCCGCGGCTGCGCCGACCAAAGAGTCGGTGAGGTCGACCCCAAAGACGCGCGTGGTGGCGCCGGCGCAGAGCACACCGACGGCGATCCACGGAAGCGTGAGCCCGTCGGGCAGCAGGAACCAGTCCAGGTCGATGAAGAGGTTGGCGACCATCAGCGCGATGAAGAGCAGGCCGGCGATGAACGGGATCACCACATCCAAGAGCACGTCTTTGCTGGCCAAGACCGCCCCGGTCGCGTTGAGGTCGCCCCCGGTGAGGCTCAACCACAAGCCGAGACCAAACAATCCCACCATGAGCTCGATCAGCGGGTAGCGGGCCGAGATCGGGGTGCGGCATGCGGCGCACTTGCCGCCGAGGATGAGCCACCCAAAGACAGGCAGGTTGTGGTGGGCTTTGACCGGGGTGTCGCAGCTCGGACAGCGGCTGGCAGGCTGGATGATCGAGAGGCCCAGCGGGACGCGGTAGATGACAACGTTGAGAAAGCTGCCAATGGCGGCGGCGATCAGAAAGGCGCAGGCGGCGAGCGCAATACCGGCGACGGCCATCGCTAGGCCGATGTCTCAAGAGAGAACGCGGGGGAGGCACCGGGCGCGTCGCTTGGGAGGGCTTTGGTCCCTGCGTCTCGCGTCGACGTTGACCTCAGCCCCTGGGCGCGGACGCCACGAGAGCGACGCATGTCAGGATCGGGCTGGACAGCGTGGACCATCAGCGAATCTGGAACCGGCCGACCGCCAGGCGATTCTGGCCGTCATGCTTCACTTGGCCTTTCTGGAAGCCCTTTACCGGCAGCCGCTTGTCGGAACCTGGGGTAAAGAAGCCAACCCAGACCTCGTAGTCACCTGACTTGGTGCCTTGCGCTACGTCCACCTCGAAGGTCTCAGCAACAATGTCGCCGGGAAGCCAATGGTCCGTGCGGAAGCAGCCTCCGCAGTTCTTGTTCTTTTCGCTGTGCTTCGTGGGATTGAGCGGCCAGTGGTCGCCGTGGATTCGGCCACCCCCACCCGGGCGGTCCATGTGCATGAAGATCTTGTAGGACTTGGTGATGCGCTTGAGGGCCTTGTAGAACACGGTCACCTCGATGGTTCCGCCGCTGTTGCCGACGTCCTTGTCGGTCTTGAAGCCGACGACCTGGATCGTGTCGTCGAACGAGCCCCAGCGGCGCTCAAGCCTCGGGTCCTTGAGGGCATCGAACTCGGCCTGGGTGTAGGTGTGGTTGTCGATGCGGTTCTGTTGCTCTTCGCCGTCTGCGAGCCAGCTGGTCGCGAGCAGCACGCGGTAGCTGCGACCGTCGGCAATCGGCAGGTGCCGGCCCCCGGAGAGCTTGCGGAAGGCGTGGTTGATGTCGGAGAGCTGGGCGGTCGGCAGCAGAAGAGCTCGGCGGGTTCGCGCCGGCGCGCTGGCCCGATGGTCGGCAGCCGACGCGTCATCGATGGCGTAGAAGCGGCGAGACGGCGAGGTCATCCCGAAGGGATTCTTCGGACCGCCCTCGACGGTGAAGCTTGTGGCGTCGTTGTCGGCGATGCGGTAGCTGCGGCCGTTGATGTCGACGGCGACCTTGCTGCGCAGCGCGCCTGGCGTCCAGCTCTGGCGGCTGTCGGTGACCTTCGACCCCTCGGTGGCGGTCGCAAACCCGCTGATCACGAGGTGGTCACGCGCGCCGTCGCCATCGCGGTCGTTGCCGTTTGACCAGCCAGGGAAAAAGGCGTCTTCCGTGCCCTCCGGACGCTCGACGCGAGCCACGTGGTCTTGCGCTCCCAGCAGGACACGCAGCGCCGACTGTCGGTCACGGATCTCGCCGATGTCGGCGGTGTAGAAGTTGGTGTCGCGCCCGGTCTTGGCGCCAAAGCTCCCGTGACGGTAGACCTCGTCCATCGTGGCGCCTGGCGAGTCCTGCCATGCGTCTAGGACATGCGCCTGGGAGACGTGGAGCGACAGGCCGGGGTGCAGACCCAAGACGGTGCCGATGGCGATGAGCACCGCTGCGGCAGAGAAGGCCGTCACGACGGCGGGACCGCGCTCGGCGTTTTTCGCCAGAGCGAGCAGTGGGCCAAGCTTCGTCCGGACGAACGGATTGAGCAGCAGTCCGATGATTAAGATGTAGAAGAACCAGACCCGCACAGAGCCGACGAGGACGCGCTTGACGAGGAAGGGCTCGCGCGTCGGGTAGAGGACTTGCTCGACGAGCTGGTAGCGGTCCAGCAGGGGCACAACGATCGCCACCAGCGTAAGCGCGACGAAAGCGCCGGCGCCGAGTGCGAACCGTGAGGGGCTCTTGAGCAGGATCGGCATGAGGGCGAACGTGAACGCGATCCAGCCGAGCGCGACCCAGCCAGTGACCCAAGCGTCCGTGAACCCTGCGTCGCGGATGAGGCGCGTGGCAATCAGCAGAGCGATGATCGCAACGGCAGCCGCGATCCCCGATGCTCTAGACGCGCTCCAGCGCATGATGGCGAACGCGACGAGCGCTGCCGCGAGTAGGCCGACAAGGCTGGGTAGGGCGGTGAGGGTCTCTCCCCAGAAGCCGTCCGGGTAGTTGACGCTCAGAGCCAACACGAGCGCGAGTGCGCCCCAGATGCCGGCCGAAGCGGAAAAGAGCGCTGCAGGCCCGAGCGCCACGACTGGGCGAAAGGCGGCACTGATAGAACGGAGCTTCAGCGCGTAGTGGAAAATGGCGGTCAGGATCACCGCGACGCCAGATAGGATGGCGATGAGCACAGTGGGCTCGGAGAGGCTTCCGAAGGCGCTGAGGAACTCTCGCTGGCCCTCGCCGAGAAGCTTCACCTTTGAGGCCGACGCGGCAGAGCCATGGGCTCCGCCGATCCAAATCACCCAGATGAGCGCGAGCAGGACCATCGTCACGCCAAGCGCGATGTTGCGCGGGAGTTGGCGAGCGAAGAAGGCGCTGAGGCGCTGACCGACCGACATCACGCCGCCGAACGCGATCGTCCCGACAAACGCTGCAAGCAGCGCAAGGCCGCCGATGATGCCAGAGAGCTTGAGGCTCTCGGGGAACTGGAGCGCGCCGCTTGCAGCAAAGGGAGGGTCAAACGCCAAGAAGCCAACGAGGGGCTCGGGCGACTTCATCGACTCGCGGACGAGCACCACCATCATGAACAGGGTGGCTGCGGCCAGAAACCGGCTGGTCACCGTCGAGCGGCTGAGCTGAGTCAGCATGAGGCCGACCGCTAGAGCGGCCGCGGGCGCCGCCGGCCACAAGAGGCGGTTGAAGTCCTTGAGCACAAGCATGAGCAAGAACGACGGGACGGCAAACCAGAGCGCGATGGTCAGCACGCGCCGGTTCTTTTCGCGGGCTGCGTAGAAAAACGAGAAGCCGATGGCCACGACGACGAGCGGACTCCACGGGAAGAGGCCGAAGCCAACTTGTCGCACCATCAGGTCGAAGTTCTTCATGTAGGCGGTTGGGCCGTCGGAAAAGAGCGGGTGGGTCAGGCGAAACTGGCCCGCAAACCCGTCGCCACTCTGGCTGCCAACCCAGAGAGCGAGCGCGCCGCAGACGGCTCCGAAGACGGCTAGCCCTCGCCAAGCTCGCCACTCGGCCGAGCCTGTGGCGATGAGCAGCGTTGCCCAGCAGCACACGAAGAGAATGGGCGCGAAGAGGCCGGCACCGAGGAACCCAACCACGAGTCCGGCCCAGATCAGCCACCCCGAGCGCTGGGCGAGCCAGCCACGGGCGGGTTCGCTGTCGGTCGCCTTGTCCTGGGTCCGCAGGAGGAGTCCAGACATGAAGAGCGCCAGCGCGCACATCAGCGCGGGGTCGCCTGCGGCGTTACGCGCTTGGGCGAAAAAGAGCGGGGTGGTCGCGAGCACAAGCCCGGTGAAGAAGGCTGCGCGGCGTCCGAAGGTCGCGCTGGCGGTGGAGTAGACAACGAGGAGAGTGAGCAGCGCGAGCAGCACACCCGGTAGCCGAGTCGAGAACTCCGATCGGCCCAAGAGGGTGTAGCTCGCGGCACGGATCCACGTCGTCAGCGGCGCGACCGTGAGGCTATCGCCACGGTCTTTGAAGTGGACGACAGACGAGCCGTCAATCGGGCTGACCACCGCAGCAGCGCCGTCGGGACCTCCGGCCGAGGCGTCGACCACCGTGAGGCGCGAGCCGTCGGCGAGTCCGCCAACCGTGCCGTCGATAACGGCCGTCAGGGCATCCTCGTCCGCAGCTGGGAGTCGGTAGTTGCCGGCGACATCGCTGTAGAGTGCGCGCAGCCGCGCTCGGTCTAGGGCGTCGCGAAACGCCGCAGGTCCGCCTTCACGAGGCGTCGTCAGCGCGATGACAACGTCGCCGTTGGGCAGGTACTTCAGCGCCTCGTTGACCTTGCGTCCCGCGGCGGCCCACGCGGGAGCCTTGGCGTCCGCTTTGACGAGCAGGTCGGCGTCCAAAATCACGCCCGCGACGGCCCGAGTGCGCGCTCTGTCGAGCGCGTAGCGTACGTCTCGCTGGCCAGCCGAGGCCGACCCCTTGTTACCCGTGCTCGGCGGGGCAGACCGGAGTCTCAGGTCGCTCGCTCGACCGACGTCCTCGAGGGCAACGCGCAACCCCTGGGCGCCCTCACCAGGACCCAGCGCGACGGCGACTTCAGGGGCCGTCGTGAGGTTGCGGGCGAGGTCGGCCCGGTCCATCTCCCAAGGCTCCCAGAGCCCGCTGGACCCAAGTCCGAGCAGGAGGATCGCGAGGGCTAGCACCGCGATGATCGCGCCGCCGAACCGGTCCACAAGTCTCCCAACGACGGTCGTGAGCTGGGACCCTAGCGAGCCCAATGACGCGGCAAGCGAGCGGACGGCCTGGGGCGCGGAGTGCTCTTGGGCACCTGGCTCAGGCGTCGGTTCGGGCGCCGCGCTGGACGGCTCTGGTGGACTCTCTTTGTCGACCATGTCGCTTACGAGATGAAGGTGGAGCTCGCGCGTGCACGCGAGGCACGACGTTGTAGGCCGCAAGAGGCCGGACCGCAACCGCGATCCGCCCAGGTCACTCAAGAGGGTTTTCGCTGAGGCGGCGGGACCTGCCTCTAGGCGTGATCGGCGCGGGCTGAGAAGCGGGTCCGGGTCGCGGACGGACCGGCTCCGTGATTGGCGACCCAACACGCGACACGCGCCTTTCTGTTGGCCGCGCTGAGGACGTCTGTGGCGTGGCTGAATGCTCTTCGGAAGACCGTTGTGGCCAACGCGGCGTGTGGCTGCACCGCGCTGCCCCACAAACGAGGTTGTCCCGCCGCAGTGGCGGGAGTATCCATGGCGCATGGCCGACAACGAACCTCGATCCGAATCTCTGGCGCACCTGACACAGCTCGGCGGATTGCCGGCCGAACTCCGAGAGTCTGGCGGGATGCAGAAGCTCGACTGGGTCTTGTCACGCCCCAACGTCGCCGACTACGTCGAAGGGCTGGCGACGACCGAGCTCTACTTCCTCATCAACGACGTCGGTCTGCACGACAGCTACGCGCTCTTAGAGTTCGCGAGCGTCGAGCAGGTTCGCGGCATCCTGGCGCTCGATACCTGGCACAAAGACGAGCCGAAGACCGATCGCTGGCTGGCGCTCTTGGACGCCGCGAGCTCGGTGGACTTCGAGACGAGTCAGAAGTTCATTCGCTCGACGGAGGACGAGTTCTTCGAGCACCTGTTGCTCGGCGAGATCGCAGTCCACGGTAAAGATCTCGATGTGGATGCTGTCCCAGACACCTATCAGGTCATCCGCACGCCGGACTTCATGTACTGGCTGGTGGTCCCACGTGGGCACGAGCTGGAGGACCGGCTGCCGGCGCTCTTGAAGTTGATGTGGGCGACGGACACTGACCGGATGCGCAAGATCTTTCAGCAGATCCGCTTCGACCTGCCAGCGCCTGTGCTCTCGTACCTCCAGCGCTTTCGTGCCGGGCATCTTCAAGACATGGGGTTTGAGGCCCCAGAAGACGTCTTGAGCCTCTGGAGCATCCTCCAGGTCGAGCCTGCAAAGGCCGCCTTGCTTGCACGCCTCGACGAAGACGCGGACGAAGCCTACGTCTCGAGCTTCAGCACCGGCGAGATGTTGCAGGGCCTGGCGCTGCGAGACGTCGCGCCGCCGCTCATGCTTCGACAGGCGCTCGCACGCCTCGACGACGTGGACCGCTCGCGCTTTGGCGAGGGCTTGGGCTTTCTGGTCAACCGGACGTTTCAGGCCCTCAACGATGATCTGTCGCGTACCGATGACCTGCCTGTCGCAGGAAAGCACGCGGTCGGGCTGCTGAACCTGGGGCTCGAGTTCGCCGCGGATGGAGACGTCGATCGTGCTGCCGGGCTTCTCAAGACCGCCTATCCCCTTGAGCTCTTCAAGCTTGGGCACTCGCTGACGCGGGAGGTCGCGGTGAGCGCCCGCGCGCTCGAGAAGAGGACCGGCGTCGGCCACGGGCTGTCGCTCTTGGGGAGCCCGCTCGACGAGGCTGTGCACGGCGCGGGCTTGGTTCAGCCACTCTACTTTGCCGCCCTCGATGACGGGCACTCGCTCCACTACCGACCCTTTGCGACGATGGCGGATCTCCAGCGGGTTCGTGGAGTCGTCGCTGACGCCGATGCCGTTGTGAGCTTCTTTGAGACCCGCTTCGGTCTCACGATCGATGCGCTCATCGAGGTCACGGCCACCGCGACAAGCGCAGCCGACGAGGTACGACTCGCAACGCTCTTTCGAACTGGGCTTGCCCACGCGGTGGTGGAAGAGAGCTTTGCGTTCGCGCCGCTCGACCGTGAACAGCTCTCCCTCTTTGCGCGGGTCAGCCTCACCCCCGAGTCGGGCCTTTCTCCGACCGTCGACAACATCGTCGAAGGGTTCAAGGCACAGGCCGAGCCAGAGGTTGCGCGCTTCATCGAGCAAGCGCTGGCGGCACTCGTGACCGCCATCGGTGGCGTCTCGGCCGACGACATCGAGCCACGGTACCTAGGCGAGCTTTTCCTCACCAGCGGGCGATAGAGCGGGCAGGGGGGCCGGCCCGGGCCGTAGCTCAAACCATAACAGACAAGGGCCAGCCCCGCGGCCCCGCTTCACGTGGGCGCAGCCGTTGGGTCGTTCCAAGCCCCAAAAAGAGCGACCGCTATAGCTCAGCCTATGACGACAAGGAGCGAGCCTCGCGGCCCCGCTTCACGTCGGTCCAGCCGTCGGGTCGTTCCAAGCCAAAAAAAAGAGCGACCCCCGAGAGGGCCGCTCTTTCCTAACGCGGATGCGTCTTATCCGACCGGCACGAAGCTGCCGCTGAACACGAACGCGATAACGAGCGCGTAGATGACCAGGGACTCGATGAGTGCGAGACCGAGAATCATCGGCGTGAAGAGCTTGTCAGCAGCGCCGGGGTTGCGCGCGATGCCCTCGAGGGCTGCGGCAGCCGTGCGGCCCTGTCCGAGAGCTCCACCGAACGCCGCAATCGCCAGGCCGAGGCCGGCTGCGATCGCGATGTATGCGCCTTGGGTGTACTGGTTGTCGGCTGCGTCAGCTGCGAACGCCAGGGGGGCGATCAGGCAGAGGGTGATCAGCGTCAGAACCGAGGTCAGAAGTGTCTTCTTCATATCAATCTCCTTTGGGGGCGAAGAGCTAGGGGCATGAGCGGCAACTCGCCGCAATTAGAAACGAATCGCCGTCACGCGTGCGCAGGTTGCGCACCGTGTTCGTGGTGGCCATGACCGTCATCGTGAGCGTGATCGTGGTCATGGTCATGGTCGTGCTCCTCGACGGCGAGGGAGAGGTACACGATGACAAGGAGGGTGAAGACGAGCGTCTGAACGACGCAGACCAGCAGCCCCATTGCGATGAGCGGAATTGGGATAAACGGAATCCCGAAGCTCATGAAGATGAACAGAACCTGGTGGTCACCGAACATGTTGCCCATCAGGCGCAGCGCGAGGCTCGCGGGCCGGGCAAAGTGACTGATGAGCTCAATCGGTAGCATCAGCGGTGCCAGCGGCGGGAACGGGCCCATGAAGTGAGCCATGTACTTGGCGAAGCCGTGCGTCTTGATCCCCTGGTAGTTGTAGTAGAGGAAGGCGACGGTTCCGAGCGCGAACGTAGTGTTCAGGCTCTGGGTCGGAGGCAGGAAACCTGGCACCAAGCCGAGGCAGTTCGACACAAGAATGAAGATGGCGAAGGCCGTGACGAGAGGAAGGAACTTCAGCGCCTTCTCGCGCGGCATCATCGACTCCATCAAGCCCATCAAGCCGTCCATGAGGACGTCGAAGAAGGCCGCGAAGCTCCAAGTGCGGGCGGGAAGCACGCCTTTGACCTTACGGCGGGCGGCGAGCGCCATGCCGATGATGAAGATCACCACCAGGAGGCCGAGGAAGATGTGCGCGACGTCGAGCTTGTTCGGCGGCGACTTGTCGATCCACGACGGGCCAATCGCGTCAGCGACCGAGTCGCGGAGGCTCTTCGGCAAGATCTCCTGGAGGATGTTGTGGTGAGCATCCTCTTTGACAGGCTTGTACTCGCCGTCGTGTCGGACCTTCGTCGTGTCGAACTTGACCTCGACGCGCTTGCCCGACTCGGTCGTCATCATGACGCCCGGAGCATCACCTGCCGCGCGCACCATGGGTGCGGTCGTCGTGAGGCTAAACGCCAGGAAAAAGAGGACCAGCGCGCGAGCGAGGCTGCGTACAGTGCGGGGTGCGATCACAGCGTGCGATCTCCCGGTCGTGAGGAGGGGATAAGGCTCTGGCGGACTGCCATCAGCAGCGACGCGGGCAGAACCGACGAGATCCCGAGCAGGAGCCCGATAGGAGTGATTGGGAGCGTCGACAGGCACAGCCAGATCGTGGCCAAGAGGATGCCCATCTTCGCCATGAATAAGAAGCCGTAGAAGGTCGTGCTCTTCGGCTCGGCCCGCGTGATCTTTCCACCGAGCCAGATCATCGCCCGGATGTTGACGATGGCAAGTCCTGCGCCCGTCATCACACCCCAGAGAAGCGGGCCGGGGCCGGCGATGAGGTGGGTCGCAGCAATCGCCACGGCGGCAACGATTGCATTCGCCATCTCGAACGCGCGGAGCGTCTTGGCACCTTCGCTCAGGGCTGGCTTTTCAGCGTTGACGGGTAGTGCGGTCATGCGCGCAGCTCCTCCCGCTCGCGCTTGGCGGCGCTGTCGAGACGAGCTTGCGTCTTCTTCGTGACGCGGTAGACCGCGCGGAAGGCTGCGAAGATGCCACAGAGCAGCATGATGATCGTCGCCCACGGAGCCGTCTCCAGGCTCTTATCGATCCATGCGCCCAGCAAGTAGCCAAAGACGATGGACAACGCCATCTCGATGCCGACGCTCGATGCGTCGACTCCGTCTTTGAAATTCTTGCCGTTGAACGCTTTCACGAACTGCCCTTGGAGCCGAATTCGCGCGGGAGGTAGCACGTGATATATAGGCCGTCAATACTGCTGTTTGGCCTCCGAAGTCGCCGTTCGAACAGCGCTCGCGTAGGCCGCACCACGACCCGTGGAAGGTATGGTCATCGGCAGCGACGAGACTTTTTCGCCGCTGCCGCTCAGCCGCCGTGAGGGACTCGAGGGACCTCTGGATGGATCCGACTGACGACCTCGTAGTTGATCCCGCTCATCCACCCAGCGACCGTCTCAGCCGTGACGCGCTCGTCGCCGTCGCGGCCGATCAGCGTCGCAACGCTGCCTTGCTGCGCGGCGCGGATGTGGGTGACGTCGACCATCGCCATGTTCATGCAGATGCGTCCGCGGACCGGCGCCCGCGCCCCGTCGATCAGCACGTGCGCCAGGCTCGACAGCCGCCGGTCATACCCTTCGTAGTAGCCGACCGGCAGGACCGCGACCCGCATGGGATGAGTTGCTCGGAACGTGCGTCCGTAGCCGATGTACTCACCTGCGGGCACGTCTTTGACCTGGATGACGCGGCAGCGCCACGCCATGGCGGGCTCGAGGTCGGGAACGATCGTCGCATCACCGGCGGACTTGCGGGCAAGCGCTGTCGCGTACGTCTCGGTGGATGGCCAGTGTCCGTACGCGCTGATGCCAACACGCACCAGGTCGCCATGAAGACGTGGGAAGAGAATGGTGGCGGCGCTGTTGGCCGCATGGGTGATCGGCACGTCGACGCCGGCAGCCGTGAACGCACCGCGCGCCTGCTCGAAGCGCTCGAACTGACGCATGGCGAAGCGATGCTCTGTCGTGTCCTCAATGTCGGAGAAGTGGGTGGAGAGCCCCTCGACAAGGATGCCTGGCGTGGCGGCTGCCTGGACCCCAAGGGCCACCGCTCGCGCCTCCGAGAGGCCTTGCCGGTAGTTGCCGGTCTCGATTTTGATATGGATGGGCACCTGCACCCCGGCGCGCGTGGCCTCGGCCCCGAGGGCCGCCACGAGCAGGCTGTCATAGACCGTCAGACGCGCCCCGCTCTCAACCGCCTCAACGACCTGGCTCGGTGCGGTGTTTCCCACCACCAGCAGCGGTGCCCCCACGCCGGCTGCTCGCAGCTTTGTCGCTTCGTGCACAGCGTTGACGATCAGCCAGTCGGCGCCGCCGGCGAGAAAGGCTCGCGCGCTCGCGACTAGGCCGTGCCCGTAGGCGTTCGACTTCACGACCACCCCGAGGCGGGCATCTGGACGAACCCAGCGACGAAAGCGTGCCGCGTTGCGCTGGAGCGCTCCGACATCGATCTCGCACCAGGTCAGTGCGTCGGACGGAGCAACCTCGGTGAGCGCGGACGCCCGCGATGACGACGCGTGCTGGCTCACTTCGGCGGGCCGTGCCGACGATGGTTGCGCACCAGCTCCTCGGGAAGGTCGCTCGAGATGAGGAACGCAAGCGTGAAGAGCCGTCGCGCGGTCGGGTGCGTCAGCGGGGCATGGGGCTCGAGTGTCTCTTGGATCAGCTCGCCCGCCTCGTCATGGACAAGCTTCTTGGCGTAGTCGAGCGTCTCCCAGTCACGCATACCGAACGAGCCGCCGTCCGCGCGCGAAAGCCGCATGATGATGTCGCGGTAGTCGCGAAAGCTCGACTTGAGCTTCGGGTAGGGCAGCTCTGCTGTGGCGATCGCTCCGTCGGCGGCCTCAATGACGAAGTCGATGCCACCGTCGGCGCGACGTACCAGCGTGATCTGCGGCGGCTGACCGTTGGCGTCGGCGTTGAGGTCCATCAGCGCGTGCTTCCACTCACGCTCGCGCTCTTTTGGCGCGTCGACATAGAGCGCCTCGTCGATCCGGTACTTCATGTCGTCTTCTCGGTCAGAGTGGTGCGCTTCGTGAGCGGCTTAGCCTGGACAGGCTCGGTCCTCACCACCGTGCCGGGTGGGATATCGAGCGTGCGCGTCGGGAACGCGATGGTGATGCCTTCCTCAGCATAGCGCTTGTGGAGGAAACGGATGAACCGGTCGCGTAATCCCCAGTGCTCTTCCCAGGTCCGCGCCGACAGCCACACGCAGAGCGTCACTGCGGAGTCGCCGAACTCCTTGTAGGTCACGTGCGGACGAAACTTCTTTGGTGCGCGCGGGTCTTCGCGATGAAGCCACGTGGCGACCTCGGCGGTCACCTCCGCAACATGATCGAGGTCCGAGTGATAGGCAACGCCCACCTCGACCACGAACTTGCCTTCTTCGCGCGGACGGCTGCGGTTGACGAGGGTCGAGGCCGCAAGACGCGAGTTAGGAACGATCACATGCATGTCCTCGCGGGTCAGCAGCCGCGTCGTACGCCACCCGATGGAGAGCACGACCCCGCTCTCACCTTGCTCAAGCTCGACAAAATCGCCGACGCTCACAGGCTGATCAGCCGCAAGCAGGAGGCCGGCGATGAAGTCCTCGAGCGTCGTCTTGAGTGCGAGACCGATGGCGATTGAGGTCACGCCGAGCGACGCCATAATCGGTGTCGCATCAATGCCCAGAGAGCTCAGGATCATCACCGCGCCCACCGTATAGAGGGCGACACGAAGCGCTGTCCGTAGCACCACGCCACTGGTGCGCAACACCTTGGACTGGTCGGCGCGAGCGATCATCCAGCCCTGGGTGAGCCCATCGATGAAGAGGATGATCAGCACGATCACCATCGTCTCAGATGCCGCGGCGATGTAGACCGTGAGGCCCTCAGGCATCGGCACGATCGACGCCCACAGGTTCGCGCCTAGCACCGCGACCGTCACGTAGAGCGGCCGAGTGAGCGCTTGAACGACGGCGTCGTCGTAGCGCTGATCACTGCGCTTGGCTTGGTTGTTGAGGTAGATGAGGCTCCGCCGGACCCCAAAGAAGCCGAAGCCAAGAAAGGCTAAGACCAACAGCGTTGCCCAGACCCACGGACGCACTTCTGTCGCCACGTACTGACGCGCCGTCGTGCCGACCGGTGCCACCAGGAAGAACACGTAGAGTCCGAGCAGGATAAGGCCCAAGAGAATAAGGCGCAGGAGGTTGTTCACGAACCGGGCTTCAGTCCGATAGAAGACGTCTTCGCTGAGACGCTCGGCCAGCCACCGTCGGCTCTGCCGCGCGAGGTACACGAAGACGCTAATCCATGCCGTCAGCGCCACCGTCGGCCAGATCCACGGCCACGCATCATTGAAGAACTCGCCCATGCGACACGTTCGCACCCGTGTTCGACATCGGCAAGCCAGTGTCTCGTCCGGCTCGTGACGCTCCGTGCGATGCGTCCAGGTCAACGAGCGAGATCGCTTGGACTGGCGGGTCCGTTCAAGGCCGAGCGACGCCGACAACCGTGTGTCGCGGGAAGCCGTTTGGCTCCGAACTCGCCGGGAGGGACCCTAGGAAGGGGGTTGACGTAGATAGTCAGGGCGTGAGTTGCTCGCAGCTGTGATCGCCCTCGCCTCGATGTCTGAGTCTCGCAGCAGGTGCAAACGCGGGCATCGTTCGGCCGCGACGGTCGCGCTATGGCTCGCTGTCTACGCCTTCGGGCTGGGATGCGGGCCCAGCAAGGCGAGCGCCCGCGTCGCAGTCGCGTCGAGTGTCGCCCACGTTGTTACCGGGATCCTTGGCCCCGACGTCGAGCTCGTCGCTGGCGCCTCGTCGAGCCTTGCGCGCCAGATCGACGCCGGACTCGTGCTCGATGCCTTCGTCACGGCCGATCCTCGCTGGCTCGAGTGGCTGGTGGACAACGGACACACGCCGCTTGAGCGCGCCGTGATTGCGACCAATGCGCTCGTCGTCGTCGCGCCGTCCGACACACGGCTCACGCCAAGCCCCATCGCCGCGGCATTCCAGACGTGGCAGCCCGACCGCGTCCTCGTGGCCGATCCCCGCCATGTCCCGCTCGGGCGCTACACGAAAGCCGCTCTTGAGAGCCTCGATCTGTGGGCCTCGGTCGCGCCGCGGCTCATCCGGGCTGCGGACGCACGCGCGGTGACGGCAGCGATCGAGCGCGGCGCCGCCGATGTCGGCATCGTCTACCGGACCGACCACGACGCGAGCGACCGCCTCGTCAGGCTCGCCGACATCCCGTCGACGGCCCACCCTGCGATTCGCTACGAGGCGGCCGCGTTCACCGACCACGGTCGCAAGCTCTTGAGCGCACTGAAGAGCTCCGATGCGTCCGGCCGCTGGCAGTCCGCGGGCTTCGGCCGCCCCTCACCCATGGCGCAGAACCCGACCGTGACCAAGTGACTGACGTTGTCCTGCTCTCGCTCTGGGTGGCGCTGCTTGCGGTAGCCTGTACGTTGCCGCTCGCGCTCATGCTCGGGTGGTGGCTCGCTCGCAGCCGCTCGTCGCTCAGAGCCCCCGTCGACCTCTTCGTGCACCTCCCGCTGGTGGTCCCGCCTGTGGTGACCGGCTTTGTGCTGCTCACGCTCTTCGGTCCGCGGGGGCCGCTCGGTGGCCTTGGCTTAGGGTTTTCGACCGCAGGTGCGGCCGTCGCGGCAGGGGTGGTTGCCTTTCCGCTGCTTGTCCGCCCCATTCGGCAGGCGTTTGAGTCTCAACCTGCGGGCTTTCGCGCCGCTGCAATGAGCCTTGGCGCGAGACCGTGGCGGGTGTTCTGGACGGTGGAGCTGCCGCTCGCGAGGCGTGGGATCGCAGCGGGAGCGTTCATGGCGTTCGGGCGCGCCCTCGGCGAGTTTGGTGCCACGATCACCTTCGTCGGCAGCATTGCGGGGGAGACCGAGACCTTGCCTCTGGCCCTGCACGTGGCGCTGGCCCAGCCAGGTGGCGAGGCGGCCGCTTGGGCGTTCGCTGCCGCATCCGTCGCGCTTGCCATCTTCGCGCTCATCGCCCACCACGCGCTCATGCGGGGGCATCGATGAGCCAACCAGCCGATGAGCGCGGCGCGGCGCGGCGCGTCTTGGACGTCGACGTCGAGGGCACCTGGGGCGACTTCCAGCTCCAGGCTGCCCTCCAGGTCACCGGTGGTGTGACGCTTCTGGTTGGCCCGAGCGGAGCCGGCAAGTCGACACTGCTCCAGGTCGTCGCCGGAACTCGCGGCGGCGCGGTAGGTCGCATCACGTTCGACGGTCGGCCGTGGCTCACCAACGACGCGATGGTTCCGGCCTGGCAGCGCCGAGCGCCGCTGGTCCATCAAGTCCCGATGCTCTGGCCGCATCAGCGCGTCGGTGCACAGCTTCGTTACGGCGGTGACTGGCAGCTCGACCGGATCGCGTCGCTGATGCAGATCGACGGGCTCCTCGAGCGCTGGCCCGCGTCACTGTCGGGGGGGGAGGCGCGCCGGGTAGCGATCGCACGCGCGCTGGCGAGCAAACCCTCCGTGCTCCTCCTCGACGAGCCGCTCACCGGGCTCGAGCCCCGCCTCGCGGCTCAGGTCGCCGAGCTCATCCTCGACGCCCAGCGTGCGCTTGAGCTGGTGGTCCTCTGGGCGACCCACGCGCCGGATCGGATCGCGGGTGACCACCGCGTCGCCCTCATGCAGGAGGGCAGGGTGCATGGCGTCGGGACCCGCCAAGCCTTGCTGGCCGCTGGCACGACCCGCGCCGGCGCGCAGACGCTTGGGTTGCCGAACCGTTTCCACGCCGTCGTCGTCGAGCGAGCCTTGGACGCGAGGACCGTTCAGGTGTCCGTTGGGGATGCATCGCTCCAGGTCGCTTCTCCGTCGTGGGACGCGCCCGTCGGCTCTTGGCACTACCTACTCGTGTCGCCCGACGCGCTCGTGCTGGCGGCCGGTGCTGAGCCGACTCAGCTGAGCGTCCGCAACCGGTTGGCCGGACGGGTGACGTCGCTGCTCGCCTGCGGTGACGCCTGGCGCATCGTCGTGGACGTCGGCGGGATCGCCTGGGTTGCAGAGATCACCACCGCGGCCGTCGACGACCTCAAGCTCAAGGTTGGAGCGGATGTCTGGGTCTGCGTGAAAGCACGTGCGTTTCGCTGGGCACGTGCACCCCAGAGGGCGGATTCGCCAGAGCCGACGGGATCACGCGACGGTTGATTGAGCGACGGCACGTGGGTAGAACGGCCTTCGCACGGAGACCTGTGCGCTAAAGGAGAACAACGCTGGTTGACGCACCGAGACAATCCACAGGCAGGTTCAAGAAAGCACTGATCGTCGAGAACCCTTCGCCGATCCTCGACGAGGAGCTGCGAAAGCTCGGTATCGAGCCGCATCGCCTCACCGAAGCGCCCGATGAGGACGAGCTCTGTCGGATCCTCGCCGAGGGGCAGCACGACCTCATCTACAAGCGTAGCCGCGTCATCATCAACGAGCGCGTGCTGGAGGCCAGTCAGCGCCTCGCGGCCGTCATGCTCTGCTGCATCGGTGATGACTCCGTCGACAAAGAAGCCTGCGCACAGCGCGGCGTCTTGGTCACCAACGACCCCGTCTCGAATGGCCGTAGCGTGGCCGAGCTTGTCATCGGCGAGCTGATCATGCTCTCGCGCCGCGTCTTCGACTCCGTGCGCGAGATGGATCAGAGCGTGTGGAAAAAGAACAACCAAGCCCGCTACGAGCTGCTCAACAAGCGCCTCGGCGTCATCGGGCTCGGTAACATCGGTCGCCAGGTCGCCCAGCTGGGCAAGGCGCTCGGGATGGAGATCTACTTCTACGACAACGCTCAGCTGCCGACCGAGGTCGGCCAGACCATGGGCTACAACGGCTGCGACTCGGTCAAGCAGGTCTTTGAAGCGTGCGATTTCGTGACCGTCCACGTCGGCGCCGCCGATCTCAATGGTCGCTCGAACAAGAACCTCTTTGACTACGACACGTTCAAGGGCTTCGGTCAGCGGCCCGAGACCAACCCGCGCATCTTTCTCAACCTGTCCCGCGGGTTCCTCTTTCCGCCCGAGGATCTGATTCGCGCGGTCAACGACGGTTTCGTGACCTACGCCATGACCGACGTCTTCCCAGAGGAGCCGCGCTCGTCGGCGACCGCCGAGTGGGACAATCCCTATGCGGACACGCCGCAGATCTTCGGCACGCCGCACATCGGCGCAGCCACCATGGAGGCGCAGCCGCGCATCGGACGCTACGTGGCCCGGACGACGCAGCTCTTGAGCGACTTCGGAATGCTACGCAACTGCGTGTTCCGACCGCGCGCCAAGACCGCGTTTGAGGTCCCGGAAGGGGCCACGCACATGCTGGCGGTGGTCCACGCCGACAAGCGCGGCACGAAGAAAGCGGTGGTCGACGCGATCTTCAACGCAGGCGCCAACAACCTCCGCTCGTCGCATATCGACTTTCCTCGCTACGGCGTGGCGTACGAGGTGGCTGCGATCGAAGGCGATCTGAGCGCGCCTGACCTCGCGGGGCTGGTCAAGACAGCCGCCGATATCACGGGGGACCCGGCCGCCATTCGCTGGCTGCGGACGATTCCGCTCAGCTAGACGAAGCTGCCGATCTCGCTCGGCTATCGCCACAACGCCGAGTTCGCCCTCTACACCACTGTGAAGCCGGGCGCACGGCTGCGGCTCGGTGGCGACGCGCTAAGCACAGCGCTGCTGAGTCAGTCGCTCGGCGTTGCTATCGGCGAGCACCCGCGGCTGCTCGTCGAGCTCAACTGGGCATGGGACTGGATGCTCGATGGCGGCGACCCCATCGTCGATGTCGCCTTGGGCGTGCAGTTCTGACGCGCGTCGGTGCTTGCCCGGCGCCTACGAAGAAGCGTCGCCGCGCAGGATGGCGCGAATGTGGCGAGCGACCTCTCGCATGCCATCGACACCGACCTGCCGACCGACGGCGCTGTTGTAGTTGGTGGTCCCGTTGATGTCGTAGGTGTAGCGCTCGCCGTCTTGGCCCTCGACGAACTCGATGCCACAAAGAGCGATGCCCTCCGCGGCTGCCATTTGGATGTACGACTGGACGAGCGGGTCGTCGGCCGTGAGCGGAGCAGGCGAGAACTTGTCGCTCGAGCCGTCCGCAGGGCATACCTCAGGGGCCGTCGACGGCGCTGGGACCTGACATGCGTCAGCGGGGCACAGCTCGAAGCCCTGAGCCGTCGAGCTGCGCATGGCGTACAAGAACCGACCACCGACGATCTCGACGCGGGTGATGTAGGGCTCGCGCGGAGCGATGTACTGCTGGATGATCATCAACCCGCGCGGACCCGGGTCGAAGCCTGGCGAGTCGAGGTGCGCTGCAAGCTCGTCTGGTGCGTTGAAGAGCTTGATGCCGAGGCCCTTGCCGCCTTGGTTGTGCTTGGTGATGAAGGGGCCAGTGAACGTCTTCGCGGTCGCCAGCAAGTGCTCGCGGCCGACGGCCAGAACGGTCCGGGGCGTCTTGATGCCGTGTCGACGCAGGACGAGGTCCTGCCGAAGCTTCGACATCTCCAAGCGGTAGGCGCGACTGCCGTTGACGACGGTGGCGCCATGGTCTTCCAGCCAAGCGAGGATCTCGCCCATGAGCGCGACGCTGGCGTCGTGGCCACGGGTGTGTGACGAGGGGCTCATCCGGTTAAGCCAGATCCCCGGCGGCGGCGGCTCCGCGGACGCGACCGTGCCGTCCACGACAGGCCAGAGCTGGTGCGGAAGACCTTCGGCCTCTAGCCCGTCGATGAGCGGCGGTAGCCAGTCGGGATGTTCGAAGAGGATGTGGACAGTGTCGGGGCTCGTCATGATGACCTCGCAGGTAGCACTCGCAGTGCGGCGCGCGTCGAGCGCTCCCAGCACCATGACGATTTCCCTAGCATGTTGCGTGGCTCGCGTCGCGACCTAGCAGCGTCGCAGGGAAATGCAGAATCCGACGACTTGCGATGCGCTGAGTGATCCTGAGATCGACAGGAGCTGCGCCCCTGCACCCG
This sequence comes from uncultured bacterium, assembly GCA_938040325.1. Taxonomy (GTDB): domain Bacteria; phylum Myxococcota_A; class UBA9042; order PHBI01; family PHBI01; genus CALHXW01. The sequence continues at coordinate 18,748 of CALHXW010000323.1, forward strand.
CGTTGAGCACATCACGCGCGTCATCAGATTTCTCGTTTTCCCGAACGCTGCTAGCCGCCTCTGGGTTCGTTTGGCGGCGTAGCCGAGACCATGGTACTCGTTGGCCTCGACTGCGAGGCAAGCTCCATGCGACACCAACCGAACCGACTCAGCGCTGCTGCAAAGCGCACCATCGTAGGCGCACGGCAGACCGCCATGAGATGGCTCGTCGTGTTGGCCATGGTGCCGACGGTGAGTCTCGCGGCATGCGAGACAGACTCTGGCTGTAGCGACGACTTCGACTGCGCTGGTGCGCTTGTCTGTCGCGTCTCAACCGGCAAGTGCGAGCTGTTCATCTGCGACGACAACGCGGACTGCAGCGACGGTAAGAGCTGTAACGACAACGTCTGCGAGTAGGCTGCCGCACAGGCCGGCTAGAAGCGCTCGGACGCTTCGTCCGGCTCGTGAGCCGTTGGGCTCTCCGGCACCCTGGTGCGGTCGTTCCGTGCGGCGATGACGCCGATCGTCGCGGAGAGCTGCTCGGCCGAGACGCGCCGGACTGCGGAGTTTGGAAAGCGCGCGCGGAACGCGTCGGCGTCAAGTCCCCTGAGTTCCTCGAGGCTCGGACGAACGTTGGCGGGTCGCGGCAGCAGTGGCTCATGGGCGCTCGGCTCTGCCCGGCGGTTCCATGGGCAGACCTCCTGACACAGATCGCAGCCAAAGATGTGCTGGCCGACCTGGTCGGCGTCGATGACGGTGGGCGGGTCGTCGGTCTCGATCGTCCACGTCGCGATGCAGCGTCGGGCGTCGAGGCGATAGGGCTCAACGATCGCGTCGGTTGGGCACACGTCGATGCATCGTCGACAGCTTCCGCACTGGTCAGTGGCGGGTGTGTCCAGCGCGAGCTCAAGCGGCGTCAGGATAACCCCCAAGAAGTACCAGGACCCCGGACTTGCCGCCCCCTCGCGGGGATGGATGACAAGGGTGTGCTTGCCGATCCACCCGAGTCCAGCGGCCTGAGCGTAGGCTTTCTCAAGCACGGGCCCCGTGTCCACAAAGACCCGGTGCTCTTTGGAGCCGTGCGTTGCGAGCAGCGGCACGTCCGCGAAGCTCTTCACGAGCCGTATCAGCTTCTTTTTGATGTAGCTGTGGTAGTCGCGGCCCTGCGCGTAGCGGGCAATCCAACCCTCGCCGGCGGCCGGCGGCTGCTCAAGGTACCCGGGACCGTCGGAGGCATAGCTCACCCCGACCACCACCACCGACTTGGCCTGTGGATGCACCTCACGGACGTCTCGTCGAAGCTCCGGCCGCTCATAGAGCCAGCGCATGGCAGCGCCAAAGCCTTCATCCATAGCGAGTCGATACCGCGTGTACGCCTCATCGAGTGCGACCGGCGCAACGCCCACAAGGTCGAAGCCCGCGTCGCGAGCGAGCGCCTTGAGCGCCGCGGACCGTTGCTGCTTGAGCTCGGTGTTCGTGTCGGCCGCGGCCGTGTCTGCAGCCGAGCCGCCAGACGCGCTATCCATCCGCGTCCACGTCGACCGCAAGAAGCTCGCCTTCACGTAGCCGAACGACGAGCCGCATCGGGCGGCAGCACACCTGGCAGTCCTCCCACTGCTCGACCTCGCCATCCCAGGCCGCAATCTCGGCTGAGGTTGGCTGCCAGCATGCGGGACAGGACACGTCGATCACCATGACGGCACCATAGCGGGCAGCGGCATCCCTGTCAGCAGCGCCGGTCCCCGGCCCAAGGGTGAGTCGTTGACCGGGCGCGTGCCGCACAGTAACGGTGGGCTGTGATCGTTCGTTACTGCTTGGCTGCGTGTGTCGCCGTGTTGCTCGCCGCCCCTGGCTGCGAGAGCGACAACGTCGAGCAATGCAACGAGGCGTACGAGCACTTGCTCCAGATCGGCAAGCGAACCCAGGAGTTCGAGCTCCAGCGGCGCTTTGTCACGGCCTGCGTCGCAGCGTTCGACACGGGGCGAATCGAGTGCCTGCTCAAGGCGACCACGAGCGCCGAAGCGAATGCATGCAAGCCGAAGAAGAAGCGACCCGGCTGACCCACCCCAGCGGAGAGACCTCATGGAACCACGCCGGACCCTCTACCTCGTCGACGGCAACAACTACCTCTTCCGCGCGTACTTCGCGATCCGGTCACTGACCAACGGCAAGGGCCTGCCGACCAACGCACTCTACGGCTTCACCTCGATGCTCGTGCGGCTCGTCGAAGACGAAAACCCCGACTACCTCGCGGTCGTATTCGACAAGTCCGAGGTCACGTTTCGGTCTCGTCTGTACCCGCCCTACAAGGCGCACCGGCCGCCGCCTCCCGAAGACTTGCTCATCCAGATGCCGCTCGTGCGCGAGCTGAGCAACGCCTTCGGTTTTCCGACGCTTGAGCTCGATGATTTCGAGGCCGACGACATCATCGGCACGCTGCGACAGCTCGCCATCGATCAGCCCGTCGATGTGACGATCCTGTCGAGCGACAAGGACTTGATGCAGCTCATCGCGCCGGGCTGCACGATGCTCGATACGATGCGGAACGTTCGCTACGACAGCGACGGCGTGGTCGAAAAGATGGGCGTGCGGCCTGACCAGATCATCGACCTCCTCGCTCTGATGGGCGACAGCTCCGACAACATCCCCGGCGTGCCAGGGATCGGCAAGAAGACAGCGGCCACGCTGCTCGACACCTACGGCAGCCTCGACGGCATCTACGCCGCGATCGACGCGATCAAGGGCAAGCGTCGCGAAAACCTCATCGCGCACAAAGACAACGCCTACCTCTCCCAAAAGCTCGCCACGATCGTGTGCGACATCCCCATGGGCACGTCGCTTGAGGACCTCGCGCCGCGCGGACCTGACCGGGCAAAGCTGACGGAGCTCTTCACGACGTTCAACTTCAAGGGCTGGCTCCGCCAGTTCGGCGACGAGGCAAGCACGGCTTCCCACGGCCCGATCCAGGACCTGCAAGCCGGGCGCCATGACGCCCCCAAGGGCCCCGCACTGACCCGCGACGGTGACACGGTGGTGCGCGACGCTGCGGGCCTGTCGGCTCTGCGCGCGTCTCTCGAAGCCGCTGAGGTGACGGCCTTTGACGTGCTCGCGTCCAGCAGTGACCCGCGTGAGGCCGAGCTCGTCGCCCTCGCCTTCGCCACCGCGACGCAAGAGCTCTTCTACTTACCGCTGAGCCACCGAACGCTCGACGCGTCGCCGCAGCTCCGCCTTGCTGAGGTCGTCGAGGCGCTCGGGGACTACTTCAGCAACCCGGATCGACCCAAGGTCTGCTTCGACTCGAAGACCGCCAGCCGACTGCTCGCTGCAGCCGGCGTCTCGCTTGAAGGGGTGAGCTTTGACACGATGTTGGCCAGCTACCTGCTCGATGCCGGGCAGATGCGTCACACCCGTGCCAATGTCGCCAAGACATGGCTAGACCATGTCTGCATCGACGAGGTCGACCTCATGGGCAAGGGGCGCAAGCGCAAGACCCTCGACCAGGTGGCCGTCTCACAAGCGAGCGCCTATGGCTGCGAGCGCGTGCAGACCGTCTTCGCATCCCACGCGCGCATGGCGCCGCGTGTCGCTGCCGAGCAGCTTGATGAGCTGCTCACCACTATGGAGCAGCCGCTTGCCCATGTTCTTGCCCGCATGGAAGCGACCGGGGTGCAGATCGACACCACGTACCTGCAGTCGCTGTCGGACGAGCTTGGCGAGCGGGCTGCGGAGCTTGAAGCCAAGGCCCACGACCTGGCCGGGCGTGCGTTCTCGCTGGGCTCGCCCAAGCAGCTCTCGGAGGTCCTCTTTACAGAGCTTGGCCTCAAGCCCGGCAAGAAGACGCGAACCGGCTACTCCACCGACAGCGCGGTGCTTGAGAAGCTCAAAGACGACCATGAGCTGCCGGCGATTGCGCTTGAGTGGCGAACGCTGTCGAAGCTGAAAGGCACCTATACCGACGCACTGCCCCAGCTGATCTCGCCGAGCACCGGGCGACTCCACACGTCGTTCAATCAGGCCGTCGCCGCTACGGGGCGCCTCTCGTCGGAGCGCCCCAACCTCCAGAACATCCCGATCCGGACACCGACCGGCCGGCGGATCCGGGAGGCGTTTGTTGCTGCCGACGGCTCGGTTTTGATCAGCGCTGACTACTCACAGATCGAGCTGAGGATCCTCGCCCACCTCTGCGGTGACGCGCGGATGCAAGCGGCCTTTGCTGATGGCGCCGACATCCACGAGCGCACGGCCAGCGAGCTCTTCGATGTGAAGGCCGCCGATGTCACGCGTGAGCAGCGGGCCATGGCGAAGACGGTCAACTTCGGTATCCTATATGGCATGAGCGCGTTCCGGCTCGCCAACGAGCAGGGCATCTCAAGAACGGAGGCCAAAGAGATCATCGAGGCGTACTTCGAGCGCTACCCGACCATCCGCACGTGGAAAGAGTCGGTGCTGCACACTGGACGAACGACGGGCTATGTCTCGACGCTCTTCGGTCGCGTGCGCAATGTCGACGACCTGCGGGCTAAGAACGGTATCGCCCGTAGCGCGGCCGAGCGTGTGGCCGTCAACACCCCCGTTCAGGGGACGGCCGCTGACATCATGAAGGCCGCGATGATCCGGGTCGACGCCCGCCTGCGAAGAGAGCTTCCCGATGCGCGCATGCTGCTGCAGGTGCACGACGAGCTGCTCTTCGAAGCCCCGGCAGCGATTGCAGACGACGTCATGACGCTCGCGCGTGAGGAAATGGTCCAGGTCATCGAGCTGTCCGTGCCGCTGGAGGTCAACGCCGCCATCGGCAGCAACTGGCTGGAGGCCCATTGAGCGGCGGCACCATCACGATCGATGACGCGCTGCTCGACATGACCCGTGAAGAGCTTGCTGCCCAGGTGCGCAGCCTCACTGCGCGCCTGCAGCTTGCTCAGCTCAAGCTCATCGGCATTCAAGAGATTGGCCGCATCCTCGCCAGCGACCACAACCTCGACCGGGTCCTCGCCGAGATCATCAAGCGCACGACCGCACTGATGCAGGCCGACCGATCGACGCTCTTCTTGCTCGGCCCAGACGGCAAGACGATGTGGTCGAAGAGCACCCATGGCGGCACGGTCAAGACGATCGAGCTCGGCGTTGGGCAGGGAATCGCCGGCTGGGTCGCACGCTACGGCCGGCCCGTGAACGTCAAGGATGCCTACAAAGACCAGCGCTTCGACGCGGACGTCGACCGCGCGAGCGGCTACCGAACGCGTAGCATCCTGTGTCAGCCGCTTGTCGACAGCCAGCAGCGGGTGCTGGGCGTCATTCAGGTCCTCAACAAGTGCGACGGCTACTTCACCACGGCAGATGAAGACCTCCTGGCGGCGGTCGCTTCGCAGGCGGCCGTCTGCATCCAGAACTCGAAGCTCTACCTCGACGTGGTCACCAAGAACATCGACCTGCTCGACACTCAGCTGAAGCTCGAGGAGCGCACCAAAGAGATCGAGCTCTTCTTCCGAATCGAGCGAGCGGCCGCGACGGCACGCTCAACCGAGGAAGCGCTCTACGCAACGCTGGACAAGACCATCGCCGAGTATCCGTGCGAAGCCACGGCGCTGCTGCTCTACGACCAGGCGCGCCACTGCCTCGTGGTCGACAGGGTCACAGGCGATGCCGGCTGGCTTCGCGGCGACATATCGGTGGACCAGACCCTGGCCGGTGAAGTGTTCCAAGCGGGCAGGCCTCGCAACGTGCGCCCTGGCTCACCCCACCAGAGGGCGGAGCTTGGCGTCCCGCTGCCGCCAGGCTTTATCCTCCACAACGCGGTGTGTGTGCCGATCAGCGCCCAGGAAGGGCCGCTGGGCTGCTTGTTGCTGCTCAATCGCAAGAAAGACCCACGCGGATTCGACTCGCGGGACCTCCGCATCCTCGGCGTTATTGCTAGCCGCATGGCGCTGTCGATCGTGCTTGGTCGCGCTCAGGAAGAAGAGCGGAAAGCCGAGCGCCTCGCGTCGATCGGCACGATGCTCTCCGGCGTGCTGCACGACCTCAAGACCCCGCTGACCATCATCGGCGGCTACTCGCGAATGATGAGCCGCGAGGATGACGGCGAAAAGCGGGAGGAACACCGCGCTCGCATCAAAAAACAGATCGGCGCTCTGAGCACCATGACCGGCGAGCTGCTGGCCTTTGCTCGCGGCGAGAGCGAGATCTTGATCCGCAAGGTCTTCGTCAAAGAGTTCTTGGCGGAGCTTCAGGAACTCTTAGCCGAAGAGTTCAATCGCTCGCCCGTCGAGCTTGTCGTTGAGGACGAGTTCCGCGGCGCGGTGAAGATGGACGCCGACAAGATGAAGCGCGTCGTGTTCAACCTGGCCCGCAACGCACGCGAAGCGATGAGCGACGCCGGCGGCCGATTCATGGTCCGCGTGACGGCGACCGACACGCACGTCCAGTTCGCCTTCAGCGACGACGGTCCCGGCATCCCGCCGGAGATGGAGGGTCGGCTCTTCGATTCCTTTGCGAGCTACGGCAAAGAGAACGGCACGGGACTGGGTCTCGCAATCGTCAAGAAGATCGTGGAGGAGCACAACGGCACGATCGCGGTCGACAGCGCACCGACCACCGGCACCACGTTCCGAATTTCGATACCTCGGGTCGAGTAGCCCGTCATGACGTGGCTCGGGGACGTTCACGCCTGAGGCCACCCACCTACTGACGAGAGCTTTTTCATGCACCGCCCCGGCTCTTCTCCTATCGTCTGTGCTCGGTGGCCGCCCATCTTCAACGGCCGCCTCGAACACGCGCCCGCAGCACGCGCGACCCGCCCTTCCCGGAGCGTCTGACCCTATGGACATAAGCTTGCTGTTCGAGCGCGGCGGGCCACTCATGTGGCCCATCCTGATCTGCTCGGTCATCGCCGCCGTCGTCTTCGTCGAGCGACTCATTGCGCTGCGACGCCGTGACGTGGCACCACGCCAGCTCTTCTCAGCCTTGCAGAAAGCGCTCACCGCCGGCGACACCCTGCGCGCTGAGCAGCTTGCGCGTGAGGACAGCTCGCTGCTCGCGCGGGTCGCTGCGGCAGGCCTTCGACGCATGGGAAGCAGTCGGCCCGAGGTGAAGATCGCGATGGAGGAGACGGGCTCCATCGAGGTCGGCCGGCTCGAGCGTTTCGTCAACGTACTCGCCACGGTCGCCGCGATCGCGCCGCTCCTCGGGCTGCTCGGCACGGTCACCGGCATGATCGATGTCTTTGCTGACATCGCCGGTGCCGACAATCCCGACATTGCGCAGCTTGCAGGCGGCATCTGGAAGGCACTCGTCACGACCGGCGCAGGTCTGTCAGTGGCCATCCCCGTCTTCGTGGCCTACCGGTTCATCGAGAGCCGCATCGACGCCCACTCACGCCAGCTCGAAGAAGACTCGGTGGCGCTCTTGGACCTCATCGCGCCACCGCACGCCGGCGCCCCCCCTGTCGACTCACCGGAGCTGTCGGCTCCTTGAACTTTCGTAGCCAGACGCGACGCGGGCGACGAGCCCAAACGACCATCGATATTACGTCGTTGGTCGACGTTGTCTTTTTGCTGCTGATCTTTCTCTTGGTCACGACAACGTTCCGCAAAGACGAGCACGCGTTCATCGTGGACTTGCCGACCTCGAGCACCGAGCAGGTCACGATCTCAAGCGACAAGACCACGGTGTTCATCACCAAGGACGGCACCTACCACTTGCTGACGGTGCCAGCCGACCAACCCGTGGATGGGCCAGAGCTCGACGCCACCAACAAGGTCGATGCGGCCGAGCTCAGAAAGCAGCTGGCAGCCCTGCACGAACGCAAGCCGGACGCCTCCATCGCCATCCGCGGCGAGAAAGCCACCAGCTACCAGCTCATGATGGACGTGATGAGCGTGATGCAAGAGGTCGGCTTCAAAAACATCTGGTTCCCCTACGAGCACTCAGGCGGCCAGCCTCCCGCGCCAGAGTAGGCCTCGCCAGCAGCATCGGCTCGCTCGCTGCGCTCACCTTGGCTTGCGCGCCTCTGTGATTCGCCTCCAGCGCACCTCCCGACGCCCCAGGAACGGCACTTCTCAGCAACGCTGTTAGTTCACCCAGCCGGATGCGTTGACGTTGATGATGCTGCGCTGGACCTCGACTTCGACCTCGTCGCCTGCATCGCGCCTCAAGCGAAGCTTCACGGCTGAGCCCTCTTCACCGCGCAAGAGCCGAACAGCGCCATGACTGGTCATCTGACCCGCATGGCGGCCGTCGATCGCGATGATCTCGTCGCCGCTGACGACGCCGGCAACGTCGAGAGGCCCGCCAGACACGATCCGCGACAGACGGATACCGGTTGCCGACTCCTCAACCTGTCCGCCAATGCCGCCAAAGGGTCCACGGCGCATCAGGTGCGCCAGTCCATCACGTCGCCAGAGCGCCAGCTCACCCAGATCGGTCGTCTCACCTGGCACCAGCGAGATGTTTCGGCGCGTCAGCCCGGCAAACTCGCGGGTGTTGCCGCGCACGCGGAGCCAGGCCGTTGTGGTGCGGTCGGCGGTGAACGTCAGCTCAAAGCGTCCGTCTGCATCCGTGCGGGTGAAGTCACGCCCGAGAGCGTCGTCGTGGGCAAAGCCAGCCCCGACGAGGACGTCCGACTGCGGCGTGCCGTCGTCGCCGACCACACGGCCGACCAACGACATCTCTGCAGGTTCGCCGCAGGTGATCTTGGTGGACTCGCCGGGGAGCACCATGACGCTGCCGCAGTCGACATCGCCGTCCGGCCCGTCGTAGACGGCCGTCACGTAGCGCGGCGCTGACACCACGGTCGGCACACCCGCGCGAACGCTGGCGATGGGTCGGCGTTCGTTGTTGGACTCCGAAACCAAGCGAAACTGTGACGCCGCTCCCTGCCGGTGCTCGACCACGACGGTGCCGGACGGCGCGAGCCGGATCTCGATCTCCTCGCGCTGACCGTTGGGCACCTGCACGGTCGCCATGCCGCGAGTGCCGGCATCGGCGGTCAACATCAACCCTTCCAGCGGCATCTCCTTGAGCCAAAACCGACCTGTCCGGTCGCTGAAGACACGCTTGAGGCTGGCCCCTTGCAGGTCGCGCGCAATCACAGCCACGCGGCCTGCGCCCTGCCCGTCTTCGTCGAGCACCACGCCAACCAGCCTGCGCCCTCGCTCGAGGCGCATGCGCACGTCTCTCACTTCTTCCGGCGCCAGCGGTGGGTCGACAACGTACGTCGCTTCGGCGCCGTCGGTCCGTGCTGTGACCGCCATGGCGGTGAGGTGAAGGTCGGTGAGGACAAAGCGTCCTTCTTCGTCTGTGATCGCGACGTCCTGGCCCTCGCCAAGCGTGACGGTGACGTCTGGGGCAGGGTCTCCACGTCGGCTCAAGACGACGCCCTCGATCGTCGCGCCCGGGCACACCTCCACGTCGATCACGGGCCCCGTCGATGGCTCCGACGCGCTGGTGTAGGGCCGCTCGTCGCGCCCGTCCGTAGCAGGCAAGACGTGGGTCGCAACCACGGTCACAGGCGCGACGTCGTCGAGCGAACCTGCCGGCACCTTGCCCTGCCAGACACCGACGGCGTTCGTGCGCCCTTCCGCGACAACCTCGCCCCCGATGCTGAGCGCGAGGTCCGCCTCGGCGGCCGGCAGCAAACCGCAGCCTAGGGCACGCACCTTGACCGTGCGGGTCTCGACCTTGACCTTGTTGAGCAGGCGGTTGAGCCGGGCTCGCTTACGCTTGGCCCCGCGCGCGCTCGTGGGCCGTGGTCGCTCCGCCTTGGCGACCGTCACGTCAGCCGTCGTCACGTCCGCATCATCGCTAGACGTCCACCAAAACGCGATGGCGACGACAGCGAGCGAAGCCACGGCTAGACGAATCGGCGACATCAAGACCCTCCTGTGGATTCCAACCATGCAGGGTCGCGCGTCATTCCGACAGGCAGCGCGCACGACCCCTGACACTCACGATAGACGCCCAACTCGGCCAATCAGTTCCAAACACCCCGTATTTTTTGCCCAACAGCCAGGTGCCGAATAGGCTCCCGGCATGCTCTTCGAGGCCAACAGCACGCGCGCCATCAAGACGCTCGCGATCATCTTGCTCTTCGGGCTGTGCATCGGCGTGATCGCCAGCCACGTGATCTTTACGGACCACGGCGAGCGAGTCGCTGAGCTGTCCGATGACCACCAACAGCTGCGTGCACGCATCGCACGGCTCCGTTCGAACACGGCGAAGCTAGAGCTTCAGCTTCAGAGCCTTGAAGAGGGAACGGCCGGGTGGCGCGAGCTTGCCCGCCGAGAGCACGGCATGCTTGAGCCTGGTGAGGCGGTCTACCGGTTCCCAGTCGTCATTCGCTGACGCGGCACCACGCTCAAAGCGGCTTAAAGAGCGCGTCCCCCCTCAACATCATGAGGTCGCCTAGGCAGGCGCGGCGCTGGTACTCGCGACGGTGCTTCACGGAGTTCTCGCGCGCGTGGCGACAGTCCGTCGAGCCGTGACCGCGGGTGCGGCACAGCTCACTGGCGAACCGACTGCAAGGATTGCCCTTGTGACGCGTGTTCTCCATCGCGAAGTCTGAGATCAGCTGTGCGCAGCGACGCTGCGCTTCCTCGCCGTCACTGAGCAGCTCCCGCGACTGGGCCATTGAGCAACCGTCGCTGTGAAGCCCAAAGAACTCGCAGGCGCGGTCGACCATCCGCTGGCACGGCGACCTCGGCGGTGGCGGTGGCGGTGTCGTGTCGACAGGCTCGACGGTTGTGTCTGCAGTCACCGCGACGTCGGCTAGGTCTCCGCCAGAGACGTCGCTCTCTTCGGTGCCTGCGAAGGGATCAGCAAGCGCCTGACGATCCAGCGGCGGCCACCCTTTGATCTTGGCCTTGGGGTCGTCCTTGCAGCCGGCAAGCGCCCACAGCATGACGACAACAAGCCTGAGCGGCCGCCCGACAGGTGTCGGGCGGTCTAAGGGCGTCTGTCTCACCTGCATCCTCTTTGGACACAAGAGCATGCGTCTAGCTTCCGGCGGCCTTCGCCTTCGCCTTCGGCTTGGCGTTCCAGATCTTACGGGACAGGAGCAGGCCAATCACCGAGAGCGGCACCATCGCAATTGGCCAGACAATCCAGTTCTCTGCGAGCGAGTCAAAGCGCATACCCGTCGCCGGGTCGATGTCAGAGCTGGGCAGCACGATGGCGAAGACGCCAGCCATGACAGCGGTTCCGAGGTACACGAAGCCATCGATGATGCCGACAGCGACACCGACGTTCTTCTTGCCGCCGAAGTCCATGCTGGCCGTGCCCGAGAGCATGCCGTGCACGCCGATGATGCACATCGACATGAAGATAACGAGCCACCCAACCAGCGGCGTCGTGATGATGAAGATGCCGACGATCGACCCGAGCACCATCAGGCCATAGAGCACTGCCGACACTGGGCCCCGACGCGAGTTGAACACGCGGTCGCTGATGACGCCTGCAAAGACGCCGCCCATAATGCCAGCGCAGCACAGGAGCAGGCCCCAGTTGTCGAAGACCCACAGCAGCATCGGGTCGACCTCTTCGCCGCCCTTCTTGAGCGCCTTCACGAAGGGGCGGTAGTACTGCATGATCGCCTGGCGCAGATAGCCGCTGCAGAACTCGATGCACGCGATGGTCAGGATGACTGGGTTGGTCAGCATCTTGACGAACACTTCCTTGACCGGCAGCCGCGGACCATCGTCGCCCGATGACGCATCCGCCGTGTCGAAGTCGTCAAACCCGGCCTCTCCAGGTGTGTTCTTCACGACGATGAAGTCGATGACCCAGAACACCGCCAGCAGACACGCCGGCATGAAGAAGACCCACTCGACCGAGAGGAACTCTAAGATGATGCCGCTGACGTCAAACGCGAAGTAGACGCCGAGTGAGATAAGGATGCCGAAGATGGCCCCGAACACCCCGCGCTCGTTGACGTGGAACCAGGGGGCGTTGACCTTCACAATGGCCACCGCGCCGAAGCTCTGGAAGTACATATTGAGGGCGTAGAGGACGCTGAAGGTGACGAGCATGTCGTCGCCAGCACCGTTGACGGTGTACCAACCCATCGCGAAGTTGCAGACCGCCGAGCCCGCAGCACCGATGAGGATGGCGAGCTTGCCGCCGAACTTGTCGGCTAGCGGGCCGTTGATGAGGAAACTGCACCCGTACGTGATGGTGCCGATCGCGAAGATGATGCTGAAGTCGTCGAGCGGCATCGCGTCGCCAAACGCGGTCTTAGCGACGTTAAGGTTGTAGCGCCCCATGTAGAGGAAGGCGTACGTCAGCCCCATCGGCAGCCAGTTCATGACCCGCCGGCGGCGATATGCAGGCGAGTGCCCTAAGTCGATCTTTGGCAGGCGAACCAGCACCAGCACGATGACTGCGAGCAAGATGAGAATCGGCGACAGCCGCTCGATCCAGTCGCCGAAGGTGAACCCACCGCCAGCTGCCGGAGGCTTCGCGGGTTCGCCTGCGAACGCTTCGCCCAAAAAGAGGAGCGCGAAACCCAACGCCGCGGTCACTGCGGTCGAGATGGCGACCCGTTTGGGCGTCCAGTAACGGCGGGGACTGCTAGACATCAGGGCTCCTCGGGCAGGTACGAGCGGATGCGCTGAAGGCGGCTAGTGGTGTTGTTCTAGTTCGCCAAGAGCGGGATGAAGTCGGTGATGGTGTCGATGCCGTCATCGAGCGGCGGCGCGCCTGGGGCATGACTGGTATCGAGCCAGACCACGGCCGCCGCGGGAAAGGCTTCGTGGAACATGTTGCAGAGGCCGGGTTCGTTG
>CALHXW010000324.1 GCA_938040325.1 uncultured bacterium
CCCGGGGGACAAGACTTCCGACACTCTCTTGTTGGAGCCTCGTAAAGTGAGTGTCGGCTATTGTTCGGGGCTGTCTCTAAGCTACCGGTCCCTTTCGGCTTCATCAAGGTTTTCCAGCAGGACTGAGAGTTCGCCGCCGCGCAATCGAAAGACCCAAACTTTTCCATCGAGTTGCTTGCCTACTTCGCTGGGCAAATACAGAAGCATATCACCGGCGCCGTTTGTGGCAATTGCAATTCCATCCTGGGGAAATCCGATGCCATCCGTCTTCGCCACCAGAGTCTCATACGCACGCAAGACTTCCGACACTCACTTATCAGAGCGCACACAAGACGTCCGACACTCACTTATCAGAGCGCACACAAGACGTCCGACACTCACTTATCAGAGCCTCGTAAAGTGAGTGTCGGATGTTGTTCTGAGAACATCAAACCCGGCTACTTCTCGATCCACATTGGACGGCACGTTGCCTTCTTTGTCTTCTCAGATGAGATCGTCGGCATTGTGCGGGTGCTCCACGACCAGATGGACCCACCGCACCACTTCTAGACCCTATGGAGCGACCGGCTCAATAGGGTCTAGAAAACCGAGCCGTTGGCTTCCCGTCTGCCTCCACACGGCACTCGGCCGCTGCTCAGCGTCGCTCAACAGTTGTTCAATGCGCCCGTCAGACCGGCCAGTGGGTGGTGACGACGGCGCCGCCGAGAGGTGAGTCTCCGATCTCAAGGCTGCCGTCATGGCGTTGTAGGATGCGACTGACAATCGCGAGTCCTAAACCGACACCGCCGGTGCGGCGGTCCCGGTCGGCCGTGGCTCGGACAAAGGGCGCGACGACCTTGTCGCGGAGGCTCTCGGGCACCCCTGGTCCGTCGTCGTGAACGGCGACAACGAAGTGTCCGGCCTCGTGATGGGTCTTGAGCAGCACGCGACTCTTGGCGTAGGCCATGGCGTTTCGCAGCAGGTTTTCGACGGCGCGCTGAAAGAGCTTTGGGTCTGCGTTGAGCGCGCCGTTGTTGGCCAGCTCGACATCGACCGTCACTTCGGCGCCGCCATCGCGCTGACCGTCGAGGCCAGCAAGCTCGGCAAGATCGGCGAGGCTGGATGCAGGGTCAAAGGTCTGGCGCTCAAACGGGGCGTCATCGGACTGCACGTAGCTCAAGAGCTCTGCCACGAGCTCCTCGAGGGCGTTGACCTCGCCATCGATCGCCGCAACCCGGGACGCGTCGGCCCCGCCATCGTCTCTGAGAAACGCGAGCTGAAAACGCAGACGCGCCAGCGGCGTGCCGAGCTCATGGGAGACCGCCTGGACGAGCTCGTCTCGACTTCGAACGAGCCCCTCGATGCGCTCGGCCATCCGATTGAAGTTCGACGCTAGCTCGTTGGACGGGCCCTTGTCTCTGTCGGTGCCGACGCGCGCGGCGAGGTCTCCGCTCGCAAGCGCCTCGCTGGCGACCTCGACCTTGGCGATCTCGCGCTCAACCCGCATGGCGATCAGGCCCGCCAGCAGCGGAAGCGCGACCACCAAGACGATCACTCCTACAGGCAGTAAGTCGTCGGGCACCGCGGGGTTGACCGGGCCGGCAGCGAGCGCCACCCCGCCTTCACCCAAGGAGAGAAAATACCATGAGTGTCTGAGCGACGCGCGGTGCGCGACGGCCTCGCCGGCCGCCAACGGCCGCCCGAGCTGCTTAGCGACATCGCTGCTGTCGACTAACGCAACCTCAAACGAGAAGTGTTGCCGCAGCTCCGTCAGCCGTGCCTCGCGTGCCTGCGGCGGGACGTTTTCTATGAGCCTGTGGAGCAGAAAGACGCCGTCGCGACGCGCGCGATCCTCATCCCATGACCTGGTGTTGGCGTAGAGCACCACGACCGCAAAGCCGAGCAGCCACGCAGACAGCACACTGCGGACAACAAGCCGCTTGAACGACCGTCTCATCGCGCCGCCAACAGATACCCAACGCCGCGGACCGCGCGGAGTCGGCTCGGATCGAATCCAGCGCGTCCAAGTTTTCGCCGGATGCGGCTGATGTGCACGTCCATGCCGCGATCGATGCCGTCATAAGTGATGCCGAGCACTTGGGTGTACATGTCGTCACGCTCGACGACGGCACCCGCTTGGCTCGCCAGCATATAGAGGATGTCGAACTCCATCGTGGTCAGCGCGACCTGTACATCCACGATGGTGACCCGGCGTGAGGGACGGTCCACCGTCAACGCGCCGACCTCGATGTGCTCGATTGGCGCGGTCCTCTGCGCTCGGCGCTGGCCGCCGCGTCGAAGCTGACTGCGGATTCGCGCCAGCAGCACCCGCGGCTCGATGGGCTTGATGACGAAGTCGTCGGCGCCGAGCTCAAGGCCCGCCACGTGGTCAGCCTCGCTCTGGCTCGCCGTCAGCATCATGATCACGCCGGCGAAGTGTTTGCGGACCCGACGGCAGACGTCGAGGCCGTTGGCGCCTGGCAGCATCAGATCGAGCAAGACAAGGTCCGGTTGGGTCTCGACGATGCGCTCGACCGCGACGTCGCCGCGGTCCACGTGCACCAGCTCGAAGCCGTGAGGCGCAAGGTACTCCATCAGCAGACCGGCCAAGACGGTGTCGTCTTCGATGATGAGCAGCTTCGGGGTGTCTCTGTGCATGGGCGACCATGCTCGCAGGGACAGCGCGCGCGGCGCAACCCTCTCTACAGTTCGCAACCCAACGTGTGTTGCCGCCGACGGGCTGGTCAGTGGTAGTCCATCGCCGTGGTCACGAACGGGCCGCGCTACTTCCTCTTTAACAGCGGCGCTCAAGCCGCCGCCACTGTTAGTGGCGAGCGTAAGACGTTCGGCGACCTTGAGACCCGCTGGCTGGCGACCCTGTTGGTAGAACCGGGCACCGCGAACCAGCCCTACGCCGAGCGCACGGTGCTGCGAACAACCACATACGTGTACGAAGCCGGCGAGGAGGTCTATGAGCTGACGGCGCCGACCGGCGAGATCTACATCATGCAGGCGATGTCTCAGATCGTCGACGCCGAGCTGAGCGAAGCCGACCTTGCCGGACTCAGCGAGCGACTTGAGCTGCCCACGGGTTGGACCTACGCCGCCCGTGTATTAGACGACGACCTCATCGAACAGACTGACGGCGAGGCGGTCGTGGTGCAGGACGAGCTGACCAACACCTAACAGCGCCGGGTCCCTGTGGGTGCGGCTGGCCCGTGACGAAAGCTGTCACTCTCCGCTGATGTCCGCGGTTGTCTCTGGGTTGCCGTCGTTGCCCGGGTCGTAGAACAGCCCGCTTTCCACTGTGACCGATTGCGCAACGCTCTCGACGTCGAGGCAGGCGAGGACGTGGTTGTCGGGGTCGTCATCGGCGAGGGCGATGGGGTTGACGCTCGTCCCGTCGTCGAGCGTCACAACCACACCGAGGCGCTGAGCTTCACCGAGTGGGGCGTTGAGCGGGCCGGTGACGCCGCCCTGAAAGGTCAGCTGCACGACTTGGAGCGTACCGTCTGGGCACTCGCCCGCGAGGCCCGGTGTCTGTGGTTCGAAGCGCTCCGCAAGGGTGAGGCGTGGGCCAGCAGCCAGCGCCGTGATTTGGTCGGTCGTGAGCCCTTCGAGCGGGTCGCCGTTGACGTCGAAGACCGAGTCCAAGACGGTGATCGATCGGGGTGGCATCGCGGCTGTACCGAAGGGCCCGGCCAGCAGGACGGTGCGCCGCTCGAGAGGCTCAAGCGCAGGCGCTAGCGTGGCGCACACCGGCGTGACTTGCTGCCCGTCCGTGGTCTCGACCACGAACCCCGAGGGCGTGACGGTGGCGGCGTCGACCTGTACCGAAAACACCACGGGCATGCCGTCCTCGCCGGTGATTGGAATCATGGGGCAGAGATTGGACGCCATGGCGGGGAGGGCATCCAGGCCGTGGTAGGCCGATAGGATCTTCGCGCGTGCTGGGTCCGGTTGCCCGCTATTATTGTCGCCGGCGCATGCGACCATCGAACCGAAGAGCATGAGCAGGGGACCGCCCCACCTGCACGGCGCTGGCAGATGTCGAGGGCGGCGAGAGAGGTCGCTATGTCGGTGATTTTCCATGCGCTCATCCTAACGCACTAGACGCGGCCAAGCCCGTCGAGGGCGGCCGCCCATGTTGCGGGCGAATCCCTCGTCAACGCAGCGCCTTATGCTGCCGCGGACGGTCGGCGCAACGCTTCGCTACAAAACACAACCCTCTGGTCGTTGAGACGCGACGACGCAGGGAGCCACACTTGTGGGGTACGCAGCTGCTGGTCAGCGGCGGCGACGCACCCGGTACGAGGAGGTTCCTATGATGCGGCGATTGATGGTTCTAATGATGCTGACGGCTGGGTTGGCGAGTGGATGCGGCGATGACGGCGCCACCAGTGAGGAGGAACCGAACGGCGACCTGCCTGAGCTGACATACTACGCCGACGCGAAGGCCATTATCGACGCGCGCTGCGCGACCTGCCACAGCCCCGGCAACATCGGGCCCTTTCCGCTGACGACGTTCGAGGAGGTCGCCGCCTTTTCGATTCCGGTCCGCAACAGCATCGAGAGCGGCACCATGCCACCCTGGCAACCCGACGACGACTGCAACACCTACACAGGCAGCATTGACCTCACAGCGCCCGAGAAGGACACACTCCTTGGCTGGCTCAATGGCGGCGCGGTCGCCGGCGATCCGGCGGATGCACCCGACATCAACATAGACCCCGCACCCGCGTTCGTGGGCGACATCTCGCTTCAGCTCCCCGAGCCCTACACCCCGCAGCTGGAACCCGATGACCACCGCTGCCAGCTCATCCCGTGGCCTGCCGATGAGACGCGCTTCGTCACCGGCCTCCAGGTGACCCCCGACCAGCGCGCCATTGTGCACCATGTCATCGTCTTCGTCGTTGGGCCCGATGAGGTCGAGCAGTTCCAGGCCTATGACGACGCCGAGGAAGGCCCGGGCTACACCTGCTACGGCGGGCCCCGCGGTGTTGATGCAGGCAGCGGACTCGGAGGTGCCGATCTCTCTTCCGTTGCGGCCGCACTCACTGAGATGGGACTCACGTTCGCCGACCTGCAGGCTGGCAACCTCACCGACGCGCAGTTCTCGGAGCTGATGGGCAAGGTCGGCGGCGGCTCCATGGGAGGGTTCCCGCAGGTTGGCTCGTGGGTTCCCGGCGCAGCGACACCGCTCTATCCAGCAGGAACGGGAATCCGCGTGGAGCCTGGCTCGCTGTTGGTCGCTCAGTTTCACTACAACACGATCTCGTCGGACCCGGTCGCCGACCAGTCGACCATCGAGATTCAGACCGCACCGTCGGTAGAGCGCGAGGCAACGCTGCTGCGTCTGACAGACGTCGGTTGGGTCAGCAACGGCCTCGTCGGTGACCCCATGACCATTCCGGCGGGTGCCGAGAGCGTCGCCCACTCGCTGACCGCCAGCTACGACTCGTTCTTGTTGAACGCGGCGCGCCGGGCGCTCGGTCTCGCTGACGACGCGCCGCTCGTGATCCACCAAGCCGGCCATCACATGCACGAGCTGGGCACCAGTCAGCGCACGGAGCTGCGGCACGCCGACGGCTCGACCACCTGCGTGCTCGACACCCCCGACTGGGACTTCGCGTGGCAGGGCGACTACACCTTCGCCGAACCCATCACAATCCGGCCCGGTGACAGCATTCAGATGGGCTGCACCTGGAACAACACCGAGGCCAACCAGCCCATCATCGACGGCGAGGTTCGGCAACCCGTGGATGTTGAATGGGGCGAGGGGACAGCCGACGAGATGTGCCTCGGCGGCTTCTACGTGACGTCGGAGTAGCGGCTGTGCGCTGGCTCATCTCGCTGTGGATACTGTTGGCCGGCTGCGTCGATGCGCACGGAGGCGTCGAGGACGCGCAACCCACGCGGGCAGCGGTGCTGGTGGCCGAGCAGCTCTCGCCGGTCGGCCCGGCCCTGGATCCGCTCTGGGAACACCGCCCACCCGACGTCGACTGCCCGCCGGCGACGTGGGGTGCGGAAGCCGGCGCCTTCGAGGTCCAGACGGGCGCCTGCGCGTACGCGGCGTTCGACCAGCCGCTGCCGGTTGATATCCGCGCAGGAGACGAGCTGGAGATCACCGTCTGGCACGATCTGCTGGACGCGGCCGAGCCCGGAAACGGTCATGTCGCCGTGTGGCTTGGTGAGACGGTCCTCTGGGAAGCCGAGGTCCACGTGCCCGCGGCGTCCAACACGCTCTCAGGCCGCGTGCGCATCGCCGAGACGCCAGGGCCCGGCGCCCGGCTTGGCCTGCACCTCCACAACCATGGCTTCAACAGCTGGCGCTTCGTGGCGATCGATCGGATCCGCTGAGTGCCGGCCTGGTTCGGCTCGGGACACCCGTCTGGCGGAACCGAATCCCCGACCCGACGCGTGTTGAACCCCGACCAGGGGTCATTTGTTTTGAAACCCCGACCAGGGGTCATCTGTTTTGGAGGGGAAACGCTGTTTCCGCACTCCCTCTCCACGCTCATCGGGCACGACGCTGCCTCGCCGACGTGGACGATGACACTCTCAAGCACGCTACCAAGTCGGCGACAATAGAACGGACGGCGCAAGCATGGCGGGGTTGGAATCCGCGGTCTTCCTAGACGGCTAAGGGGCCTTTGTTGAACCCCGACCAGGGGTCATCCACCTGATACAAGACACGCACCTAACCTAATCTAACCTACTGTCGCCCTGCTTGGCCGCTCAGCCGTTGGGAACGAAATGCAGCTCGAAGCCCGCGTTCATCAACGCCATGAATGCGACGACATCTTCGGTGTAGTCTTTGT
>CALHXW010000325.1 GCA_938040325.1 uncultured bacterium
CCACTCACACCCGCGGCCCCAAACGGAGTCGGAGCTAGTCCCAAAACAAGCGCTATTTTCGAGCGAGACGAACGCTCCGGTGCTTGCCAGCGGCGTCGGCCGAATGAAGGCCCTGCGAGCATCGTCGAGTTCGGGTGAGCGTAGCGAGCGCACCGACGCTGCTGGCGAGTGCATCGCGGAAGTCGCAGCCGGAAAGAGCGCTTGTTTTGGGGCTACTTCTTGAGGAACTTGCGCTGCCAGCGCTTCGCCAGGTTGCGCGTGCTTGTGATGTGCTTGGACGCTCGCTTCTCTAGGTCTGACTTCGGGATCTTTAGCGCGCGCTTGTAGTAGTGCTTTGCCGCCTCGGTGAGCTCGAGCGACTGCGCGATGCGCGCCAGCACAGCGTAGTCTTCATCGCGCGGGCTCTCGGCGGAAGCCGCTTGGCCGGCGGCAACCAACGCCTTGTGCGCCTCCGCGGGACGCCCGAGCTGAGCAAGCACGGCCGCCTTGGTGTGCAGCTCCGCAGGGCTGCTGGCGGACGTAAGCAGCTTGACCCCAGCCTCGAGGTCACCGTCTGAGAAGAGGCGCGTCCACACGAGGTTGTTGGCGTTCATCTTGGCCATGCGACCGTCCGAGGGAAGCAACGCAAACTCGCGCTCTGCGTCCTCCCACGCGCCGCTGTAGCCGTACACCGACGCGAGCTGGGCGGTCACCGTCTCGCTTGCTTCGGGCCAGCGTTCTTTCGCCGACTTAAGGAACTTCAGGGCCTTCTTGTAGTCTCCCTTGGCGCCATATCCGCTCGAAATCGCCGCAATGAGTCCCCGGTTGAGCTTCGACGACGTCTTGACCTTGTCGAGCTCTTCGATGGCTTCGGTCAGCTTTTTCGCGCGAATCGCGGCCCAGACCCGCGCGCGGCGAACGCTGTCGCTAGGGTCAGCGATCTTGGCGAGCCGTTTCCGCGTCGCGGCCGGCTTCAAGCCGTCGATCGAGAGCAAGTCGATGACCAGCAGCAGCTCGTCGTTCGTCAGCAGCTTGGCCTTTCGCCCAGTCAAAATCTCGTTGATGGCGTCGGTGGCGAAGATCGACGACGCACGGGTCTTGATGGCTCGGTCGACGAAGAGCCCGGCCTTGTCCGTGTCGCCATCCTTGAGGGCCCGAGCCGCCAGGTCAGCCGCCACCACAGGGTTGTCGACCGGCAGCAACCGTCGCCGTCCGGACGTGCCAGCCACGGCTAGCTTGGTCGAGCTGGTGGAGTTCACGACCGTCAGCATCGCCATCGACAGCCCCTCTGCGCTTGTCTCGGACTTGCACTCGATGGTGATTCCAATCGCGCCGCGAAGGTCGTCCGCGGTTCCCTTGTCGCCGGCCGAGTTCTTGAGACCGGCCATAAAGCCACCTACAAACCCGCCGACCCCGGCTTTGTCCGACGTGTACTCCTCGAGGCTGTGATAGGGCTTGACGACGAAGTCGCCGTAGGGCCGCTTGCCCAGCAGGAGGTCGTCGCTGAAGAGCGTCTCCTTGAGCGTGGCGCATGCCCCATCGCTCCAGGCGTTGAGGGGGTTGCCGTTTATCCAGCCACGCATCCGCTCAAGCATCTTCGTCGCAAAGCCGTTGGTGTCGTTGACGCCCTCCATGGCGGCCTCCATCGCCGCAACCCCGGCTTTGCGCTTCTTCAACGCGAAGAGACGCTGCGCGACCGCCATGAGCTGTCGCCGCTCGTCGGCAGCTGCGACCACCCGTCGCGCTTGTTGCTTTGCTGCGGCCGGTCCGTCCGACAGCCAGATCGCCGTCAGCCACTCAACGTTGCGCTCCGCCGACGACTCCATCTCGCCGGCAAGCTTCAGCGCCCGCGCGTAGTCGCCAACGTTGACCAGCGCCGTGAGCAGCGTCTGGTCGAGTCCGCGGTTCTCGTGGTGTTTGGAGAGGCCGTCGGCTGCGTCGATGGCCGCCTTCATGTCGCTGTTGAACGCCTTGCTGCCAACCGTGTGGGGCGACTGCGACGTCAGCCGCGCCATCTGGTAGAGGCTGTAGAGGTGCTTTTCGTTCTGCGCCAAGACGTTCCGGTGGGCTTTCAGCGCGCCCTCACGGTCCATGCCTGTCGCCAGATACCCGCCCATGTAGTTGTGGCTGAGCGCGTACCCGTGGGCGAAGCGGGCCTCGGTGTTTTTGGGAAAGCGCTTGAGCAACCGCGCGGCCTCGAACTGCGCCAGCGACCCCATGCCTGCCGCCAGCAGCTCATCGATGAAGAGCGAACCATGCTCAACCGAGTCTTTGTTGGTGTCGGCTAGCTTGCGCGCAAGCCGGATGGCGTCGGCGACCTTACCGCGGTTGCGCAGCTCACGCGGCGCATAGGCAATCTTGACCTTGGACACATCCGTCAGCGCCAGCGCTCGGATCTTCTCATGCAGCGTGACCACCTGCTTCGGCGTCAGCCGTCCGTCGCCCGTCTTGAGCGTCGTCGAGAAGTAGACACGCCCATCGGCCTGCCGGGCTGTCGACTCCAGCGACACGGGCCCCACCGTCAACGAGAGCTTCTCCGGCAAGGACACGACCTCAAACCCTGGCGGCACGATGATCTCGTAGCCAACCGTTCGTTGCGTGCTGCCAATCAGGAGGTCGTGCTTGCGCTTGAGCCAGGAATCGCGCCAGCGCTCTTCGTTCGGTGTCTTCGGATCGAACTTGCTCACCAGCGGCTCCGGAAGGGCCTTGGTGACGAGCCAGAAGCCGACCTCAAGATCGGCGGCGCCATCAAAGAGCCCGTACGTACGCGCGCCCGACACGTTGATGACCTGATGATAGGGCTTCGTGCCGGCCACGAGGTTCTCGCGGTTCGCGGTGACCGCCCCAGTCGGCCGGTAGACACTCTTGGCGTGCTGGTCGACCCACTCCTTGAGGTCGCTGGCCGACGTCCGCTTGGCCGACGAGCGCATGTAGCCTGCGTACACGCCCCCGTAGGTGGTGCGCTCGACCACGCTGGCCCCCTTGCTCGGGTGCAGCTCGATCGTGCGTAGCTCCACGATGGTCGCGTCGCTGTCAGCGGCTTTTGGAATGCGCTCGACGTCCTTGACGCCATCACGTGCGACGAGTGCCAGCCGCCCTTGGTTCGCACTCGGCACAAGCCCGACGGTGTTGGTCGCGCCCGTTGGGTCGTGCCAGATCGGCGGCGTTGTGTCGATCCGCACAATCGCGTGGTTGAAGCGGTCGAGTCCCGGCGCCTCGGCCAGCACATCGTCAATCTCGCCCGCGCGCAGCAGGGCAACGCTTGCCTTGATGCCGCGCTCGCGCAGCAGCGCCACCATCAACGTCGAGAGGTCTTTGCAGTCACCGTAGCGCCGCTCGAGCACGGTCTTTGGCGGCACCGGCACATAGGCATTCTCGCCAAACTCGATGCCGGTGTAGCGCATTCGCGAGTGGATCGCGTTGTGCAGGGCTTGCGCCACGTCACGCGGCTTCTTCGAGGCAGGCTTGACGTCTTTGAACGCCGACAGGTCCGCTGCCTTGAGCTGCCCGTTAACGACGCCGGCATAGCGTGTCGCCAGCTGAGCCCAGGTGCCACCGGTGGTCACGTGAACGATAGGCCACTGGGCTGCGTCCAGCGGCGCCATGGGCTCGGAGCGCTGAAACGGTGGCGCCTTCGGCCGCACGAACGTCAGCGTCTTGAGCTTGCCGTCGCGTCCCTTCTTAGCTTTGAGCTTGCCGCCTCGCACGAAGGTCTTGAGCTTCATGTCCTTGGGGTACTTGAGCGTCACTCCCAGGTGCCGAATCGGCTCGTTGTCCTCGAGGTGGAATCGCAACGCTCGGTGGGGCCCATTCGGTGCAGCGGTCTCACGCTCGCTGATGAACACCTCGTAGATGGCTCCCGGCGCCAGAGCGGGCAGCGGAGCCACAAGCTTCTTGCCATCGACGAACACGTCGTTGCCAGGCTGCACCGAGTCCTCGGCGATAGTCTTCGGGTCGAGCGTGTGCACGGCTCCGTCAGGCGCAATCACCCGAGCCGTGATGGTCGGGCGCTCTTCGTGCCACGGCCGCCACGTCGTCCCAACCGCCGCATGACGCGACACGCCGTCGGTGGTCATGACCTTGACGATGCGGTGGTACGTGGTTGTCCGCCGGCCGTCGCTGTCGAAGGTGACCACCGTGTTCTTGACGCCGATCTCGGCATCGGCCTTCGGGTCGATGGGCTTGCCGTCCGGAAACAGCGCCTTGAGCTGCTTCGTCGACGCTTTCATCGGACTGTGGGTCTTCGGGGCCGCCATGCTCTGCGGGACCGCAAACAGGGCAACCGCCATCACAACAACGAACGCCTGGACGGGGTTCTGACAGAGCGGGTTCATCGACCACCTCGGCTGAAAAAGGTCTGGCGGTTGTAGCCTGACGCGTCGCAGCTGGCAATGGCTGCGGAGTGCCAAACGGCGTTCGCGAACCAAGCGCCAGTGCCAGAGCACCGAACAGGTCCATTGCATGGTGCGGACTTGCGTTGGCCACCAAGGCGCGACGAGGGAGTTTATCGGGATAAGTGACCAGGAGCAACGACGGTGGCTGACGTAAGTCCGCAGCAAGGCGGGTGCGATGAACCTCTTCGGTGCACTAGGGAATCATAGGCCTCACTCGGTGCTGCGCCTCGCCGCGACTGGCTGCAGTCGGGCAACCGCGCCTCTGATTGGGCCAGCGCTGATCAGGGCCGGCTCCAAGAGCGATCGCCGCGCGGCCAGCAGGAGTGCCGGCTCGATGCCGTCGGCGGCGAACTCGCCATGCCGCGAGACTCGGAACCGAGGCGGTGAATAGGGCTGGCTGTCGGCCGTCGTGCTACAGCTCAAGGTTCGCAAACTCGATGGAACAGGACTCGCTCATGTGTCGTCTCCAAGCGCTCGGCTCCGGTAGCCGCTCCCTCGGCGTGCTGCTGGCTTCGACCATGCTGGGCTGCTTTGGCAGCAGCAGCGGCGAAGGGAATGGCGGAGGCGGAGGCAACGGCGGAGGCGGAGGCGGAGGCAGCGCACCCACCATGAGCTCGCCTCAGTTCCTGAGCGTTGTCGATGGCCTCTGCGGGCTCATCGACCGCTGCCCCAGCGCCATCTACCCGATCGCCTACGCCGACCGCGCCGACTGCGTCAGCATCGTCAACGACCTGCTGACCTGCCGGCTCACCGACGCCGTTACCGACGACGCCGGCGTCAACTTTCGCCTTGAGCACACGTTCGTTGAGGTCAGCGACGCCGCAGCAGCAGCCTGCCGCGACTGGCTGGCGACCGCATCGTGTGAGCTACTTGCCGACACGCTCAGCCCCGACGCCAGCGCTGGCGACGCCGCAAACGCAGGTGGCAACGCCTGCGGAGCCATCTTCGCTGCCGCGTTTGCTGACGACGACGGCGGCTACGACAGCGGGTTGCCGGGCCTTGGCGAGCCCTGCGAGTACGACTGTGCCGAGGGCACATTCTGCCCTTATGAGCGCCTCGACCCAGCGACGGCTCAAAAGACCTGCCGCGTGTGCCAGAGCAAGCGGGCCGCAGGCGACGCGTGCGACTACGACACCCCTTGCCTCGAGCACCTCTTCTGCAGCAGCGGCTCCCCGCGTACCTGCGAGGCCCTGGCCGACATCGGCGAGACCTGCTCGCCCACGGACCGCCCATGCGGAGCTGGGTTCTGCCACCCGGAGAAGCTCGTCTGTGACGCGGGTGGCGACATCGGCGACGGCTGTGCGACCCCGGCCGACTGCCGCTATGGCTTTTGCGACACCGTTGCTGGCGCGTGCAGCAACCGACGCGAGAGCGGTTCGGACTGCACTGCTGACGACCAGTGCATCAACAATGCCTGCCACACGAGCGGCCGCTGTGGATTGCCCGCCGGTGAGGGCTGCGGCAATGGCTACCAGTGCCAGTCCGGCTGGTGCGACCCGGTCGCAAGCGTGTGCGGCACCGGCCTCGGGCTTGGCGACACCTGCAGCGACGACATCGAGTGCGCGTCCCTCAAGTGCGTCGGCAGCCGCTGCGTCACGAGCTGCAACACCGAAGACGACTGCGCTGCGTCGGAGTGGTGCGACTGGGACGACAGGATCTGCCGGCCCAAGTTCGCCGATGGTGGTGGCTGCCGCTACGACGAGTCGTGCGCGTCCGGGCGGTGCACGTTCGATGACGTGTGCGGTCCGACGCCAACGCTCGGCGGGCCTTGCACGCGCACGTTCGAGTGCTCGCCGATCGGGGCCTACTGCGATAACGGCGTGTGCACCGAGGCCAAGCGCCCCGGCGAGAAGTGCGCGGGCCTCGAGTCCTGCGCCCAGCCCTACATCTGCGTTGACGACCGCTGCGTGCGCATGAACACGTCGTGTACACCGGCCGGCCCAGGCGAGATGTGCGCCTACCTGAGCGTCTGTGATGACCGCTCGTACTGCGACCTCGCGACCGGCGTGACCTGCAAGGCGCGGCCAGGCATCGGCCAGAGCTGCGGCGGCCGGGTTCCTTGCCAGCCGGAGGCTTACTGCAGCGAAGACGGCACCTGCGTGGCGCGGCTCGCCGAGGGTGCGGCCTGCGAGCCTGGAGCACTGTGCGTGAGCCCTGCCTACTGTGTTGACGGCGTGTGTGAAGTCGGGGTCGCCGGCACGCCGTGTGACCGCCATGACCGCCCTTGTCCCTCGGGATTCTACTGCCACGATGACGACCGCTGCCGCCCGCTGCCTGTTCTTGGCGAGGCGTGCGACGAGTACGACGCACCGTGTCGCGATGGCCTGGTGTGTGCCGAAGACGACGAGACCTACGAAGACGTCTGCCGACCACCGGCGGCTGAGGGCGAGCGGTGTGAGTGGGACCTGCCGTGCGCGGAGGGCTTGACCTGCTTTTCCAACCCCGAGACGTACGAGGACGAGTGCTTCGCATCCGGCGATGCCGGCGACTACTGTAACGAATACGACCTGCCCTGCCTCGACGGCCTGCTCTGCGGCGAGCTCGCCGGTCGGGCGGGGAACGTCTGTCAGCCGCCACTGGAGCTCGGAGCGTACTGCGACTACGACACCGTTGCGTGCGGGATCGACCTCTACTGCGACGACGACCCTGCGACGCCCGAGTACGACCCAGGCTGCCGTGCGAAGCCGACGGTTGGCGAGTCATGTGAAGCAACGCAGCAGTGCGCTCGTGACGCCATCTGCGTCTTTGACGACACCGACGAGACATACCTCTGCCAGCCAGCCCCGGTGGTCGGCGAGCCGTGCGCCGGCTCAGACGCGTGCGTAACAGGCGCCTACTGCGACGAGACGACGAGCGTCTGCATCGCTGATGGCGTCACGGGCGACGTGTGCGAGCACCGCAAGCCGTGTGCAGCCGACCTGCTGTGCCTCTACGACTTCACCGATGGCGAG
Source organism: uncultured bacterium (assembly GCA_938040325.1). Taxonomy (GTDB): domain Bacteria; phylum Myxococcota_A; class UBA9042; order PHBI01; family PHBI01; genus CALHXW01. The sequence continues at coordinate 7,325 of CALHXW010000325.1, forward strand.
CGGCGCTGCGGGCCACTCCGTGCAGACGGCGAGATGTGCGCCAGCGAGGACGAGTGCGCCAGCGGCATCTGCGATGACCTTGGCTGCCTTGCCAGCGAGCAGTGCGTGATGCCCTAGCAGCGTT
>CALHXW010000326.1 GCA_938040325.1 uncultured bacterium
GTGTTCCCCGGCGACGCCTCGGCCGAGCTTAACCTCGTGCCGGTCGACCGCGTCGCGCAAGGCATTGTCGCCGCGCTGAAGCAACCCGGCTGCGTGGGCGAGCGGGTTCATCTCGCGACCGACAACCGCATCTCCGCGGAACGTATCCGCGACATCGTCCGCGAAGAGATTGGCGCCGACGTCAAGCTCGCCGAGCCAACGCTGCACCGGGCGGCGACCCTGCCGGTGCTGACCAAGCTGCTGACGGGCTTCAAGCAGCCGAAGCTTGCCAACGCACTCGAGAAGCTTGGCACCATCTTTGGCGGCTACAGCGAGTGGGGGCAGCCCGTTCACGCCGTCGGCAACGACGTCTCAGTCTTGGGTCTCAGCGACGAGCGACCCGTCACAGAGCACGCGTTCCGCATGCTCTGTCGCCACAACGCGTACGTGCAGGAGTTCGGCAAGATCCGCGACCTCGACGAGATCTCGCGCCGCGAGCGGATCTGGTGGGACCTGATCGGGGGGCTTGAGTCCACGACTGGCCATCCCGCGGGCGCGCTACCTGCTGAAGCATTTCACGAGCACGTCCGCTCAAGCCTCGACCTCGAGACGTTCACGCGCGCCTGATGACGTTGCGACGTGCTCAACGCGGGTTCCAGATGATCAGCTTCGGTCGAGCTTAGAGCCCGACCGCGCCTCTGCGGCTCGGGGTTGTCCCTCGTTGGCCAGGCGCAGACCCTGGCCGCTGAGAGCTTACTCCGCGAGCTCGGTCGTCACCGTCACGGTGGTGCTGGACTCAAACGCCGTGCCGCCTGCTGCGCCTTGCACGTACATACGGGTAATGACGGTCCCCTGGCGCTCGGCCGGCGCCTCAAGGTCGACCACGAGGTTGCCTTCGGTCCGCAGCGAGAGACGCTTGACCTGGAGATCCCCGGCGCGCTTGGTGGCGTCCGCGTTGTTGACGACCCCCTCTTCGTTGACGAGGAAGGTCGCTCGCGATCCCTCGAGCTTGGTGAGCGTGTACGTCGTAGTGGTCTTGACCGCCAAGCCGTTCACCTCGCGGGTCGACAGCACGGCCCAGCTGCCGCCGATGCCGACAGCCTCAGTCGGCAGGACAGGCGCAAGCACCTGCGAGCCTTGTTGTAGGGCACCCAGCTGCTCGGAGCGCTTGTCTCTGGTCGGCGCAGACACATGGAGCCCGAGGGGGCCCATTGTGGCGGTCTCTGTCGCTCCGACCAGCTCTGCAAGCGCTGCGTCGATCGAGGCCAGCTGCCCGCTTCCATCGCCGGTTAGCTCGCGAATGATGGTTCGAAGCACGATCTCGTCTGGGTTGTCGCTGGGCTCGGTGTCGACGGTCGCGAGCATCGACAGGTTGGCCTTGAAGCGGCCGAAGTCGGGTGGGTCCGAGGTCATCGCCATCTCGATCTCACTCTTGAGGGCCACGCTATGCCCTGCAGTGGCGATGTAGCGTAACGCCGTCGGCGCCGAACCGGCTTGCACCAGCCGAACGTGTGGCGGCGAGCCGGCGTCGGGGTAGTCAGCGGCCGGGTAGGGCGTGGTGACCTCCGATGTGGGGCGCTCCAGCTTGTGACCACCGCAGCCGGCGGCAAGCAGCGCCATCGCGAGGGTAGCTAAGAGAGAGAGTCGCATGGGTGCTCCTTGCAGGCGTGAGCGGGCTGTGTCGCTGATTGTGATGTTGCCGAGAGGTAGCGCGCTGAACGCAAACCGGCCACAAATTCTCGTCGCCCGTGAGATCGATGAAAGACCGTCTTCGCCGTTCGAGGCGCAAGTGCTGCTTTTCGCCTCGCCAAGCTGCCCCGCGGACGGCGTCAGCCCGCCAAGTTTCGCCTGATGAGCTCGGGCCGGCGCTGCCGAGACCGCCTGAGCCTTCAACGTTGCCGCCGAGCTACGGACGGCGGGGCGTCGGTGCGGGCATCGACTCCTCGATAACGACGGGCCGAACGTGTTCGCCGCGCTGCTCCAGCGCTCGCTTGGCGAGCGCACGAACGGCATAGGTGCGCCGCCACGAGCCGTCGGGGCGACGCGACGGGTAGGCACCAGGATCGGCCAGCAGGCGCTGAAGCCTGTCGGTCGCGTAAGGCGAATGCCACGACGCAAAGACCTTGGCCCCGCGCAGCCTCAGGTAGAGCGGACGCTCGCCGAGCAGTCGGTCGGCTTGGGCGATGAGCTCTGCGTCGATCGGCACTGCAACATGCACCGCGCTCCCGCGATAGAGCAGTCGATGGGCGGCCTGGCCCGTGTCATCGAAGCCGAGCGGATCGTCGTTGTGTTTACCGCGCAGCACAGGCTCGGCGACCACAGCGGCCCGGCGCGCCGCCGCGAGGATGGCTGTGCCCGTGCCGATGACCTGCATCTCGCGCGTGACCACGGGGAACGGGGGGGCGTCCGAGAGCGCGAGCGCGCCGTTGCCTGGGTCGTCGAGGTGGCAGATACCTCGGGTCGCCAGCAAGGGAGCAGGGGCTTGTAACAACGCGGAGCGTGCCGCGTCTTGCATCCCGCGGACCTCGTCCGCCCGCGAGGTCAGCGTGTCGGTGAACACCAACAGGCGCTGCCCAGGCACCGTCCAGACCGAGTCGGTGCTGTCGCCTCGAACAAAGACGCTGGCGATGAGGGGGGCACTGCCGCGCAGTCGCTCCTCGGTGGCGACGTCGTAGCGGGTCCACTGCCATCCGCCGCCGGTCCACGGGATCGGCTGTCGCCTGACGACGGTGCCGGTGAAGACAACGTCGGCAGAGGCTACGCGGTAGTCGAGGCTCTCGACCGGCGCATACTCTGCGCGCGCATCTGGTCCGCCCGCGGCAAAGGCCAGTGCCAGCGCCAACGCAGCCGCTCTAACCCCTCGGTTGTAGACGCCCATCCTCACCTCCGTCGCCACCTGTCGACGGCGGCGCGGCAGAATCGGTCTACGAAACCTCTATGCGCCGTGGCGCCATGAGCGAGCGCTCACAGGAGCAGCGCTCGAACCCGCTGCTTTTTGATGCGCGCACCCTGGACGTAGCGGAGCGCATCGCGTGCGTCGGCGCGGGCGATGGCGATTGCGCAGCTCTTGTCCATGAGGTCGATGCGACCGATCGACTCCGCAGGAATGCCGCCGTCCTTGACCAGCGCTCCGAGGACGTCGCCTTTCCGTAGCTTGTCGCGTCGACCCGAGAGCAAGAGCAGCGTCCGGTTGGGCGCGTGCATGAAGTCGAGCTCACGCGTTGGGCGGATCGGCGGTCCGTCAGGGATCGTCAGACCCATGAGCTTCTCGACGCGACCGAGGCGTGCGTGCTCGCGACCGGAGGCGACGATGGTCAGCGCAAGCCCTTCTTCACCGGCACGACCGGTCCTGCCGACCCGGTGGATGTGACTCTCGGGCTCGCGGGAGAGCTCGGAGACGATGACGAGCGGCAGCGCCGGGATGTCGATGCCGCGTGCTGCGACGTTGGTTGCGACAAGCACGCTGGCACTTCCATTGACGAACTGCAGCAGTACCTGGGTTCGGTCGCGTTGCTCCATCTCGCCATGCAGTGGCAACGCGACGGCACCGAGTTCGGTGAGGGTTCGTGCGACCTCATCGCACGCCACGCGCGTCTCGCAAAACACCAGGGCCGAAGGCGGGCGGTAGTGGCCGAGGAGATCGGCGATCGTCTGGTTGCGGTCTTCCGGCGTCGACTGAACGACCAGCTGACGTAGCTTGTTGGGCTCGACCCGCGTCTGGACGGTCACGCGCGTCGGCTGCTGCTGCGTGCGCGCGCTGAGCTGCTCGATCTCGCGTGGGAAGGTCGCTGAGAAGAGGAGCGTCTGACGGTCACGCGGACACGCGCTGATGATGGCTGAGACCTGCTCGAGAAAGCCCATCTGAAGCATGCGGTCGGCTTCGTCGATGACAAGGACGCCGAGGAGCCCAAGCTTGAGGCTGCCGCGCTTGAGGTGGTCGCCGATCCGGCCGGGCGTGCCAACCACGACCTGGCATTGGTTGCCGAGGGCGTTGGTTTGTTCCCAGATGGGACGGCCGCCGCAGAGCGTGAGCACGCGCGTGTTGGCGAGTCGCTGGGCGAGCGCGCGAATCTCAGCTGCGACTTGGTCTGCGAGCTCACGAGTCGGGCAGAGCACCATGGCCTGGGGGCTCTTCACGCTGGGGTCGATGGTGTTGAGCAGCGCGAGGGCAAAGGCGGCGGTCTTGCCGCTGCCGGTCTGGGCTTCTCCGGTCACATCGTTGCCGCTGAGGGCTGGCGGCAGCGCCTCGGCCTGGATCGGTGTCATCGCGACGTAGCCGACCTGGGCGAGGGCGTCGAGAAGCTCAGGTCGAAGCGCGAGTTCAGTAAAGGCGTTGGACATGCGGGGCCGCATAGCACGTCCCTCCTCGGGATCGTGACTTTCTGACGCTCTGCGGCATGAACGAACGTCTGATTGGGTTGATGCCGCCAAGCCAATGCGACCGAAGGGCTCTGGGCGAACGCACCATGCGATCGCACCGGAGTTTCTGCGTTCGCGGCATAACATGTGAATGATCAGAGGAACTCTATGAAACTATTTGTGAAAACGTTTGTGGCGCTCGCCGTGGTTGGCGCGTTCTCTGGCTGCGATGGCGACGACGCAGACGCTGTCTCGCCGGACACCACCGAGGGTCAAGACACCTCAACCGACGTGACGCCAGACCCGGTGGACACAGGTGGCCCGCCGGCCGACACGTCTCCGCCGGACCCTGCCGACACCGATCTCCCGATCCCCGAGTGCCTGAGCGACGCGGACTGCCCGCCTGGCGACTATTGCGACCAGATGCTGCAGGCCTGTTGGCCGGAGGAAGCTGCGCCGTGCGTGGTCTCTCGCTGCGAGGACGGCATTGCGGCGACATGTGACGGCGAGGTCTTTGCCGACTGCTCCGCCTTTGGCGCGAGCTGCGCTCAGTTCTCCGACGGTGTTGACGACTATGCGTGGTGTGACTGCGGAAACCTCGGTGCGGGGATCTGCCAGTCCGATGCGGGCGGCATCATCTGCGACCAGGGCGTGATCGGGCTGCCCTTCCAGTGCAGTCCTGGCTCAACCTGCACCGACGATGGGGCGATCGGATGCCTGTGCGACAACGCCAGCGACGGGATCTGCCCTGACCCAGCATGCAGCGACGATCCCGACTGTGGTGGCTGTACGCCGAGCTGTGGCGTCCGCGTCTGCGGCGACAACGGCTGCGGTGGGAGCTGCGGTGAGTGCGCTTTGGGCGAGTCGTGCACGGCAGCAGGAGCCTGCCAGGGCTGCATCCCCGACTGTGGCACAAGCGTGTGCGGTAGCAACGGCTGCGGCGGCAGCTGTGGCAGCTGCGCGAGCACCGAGAGCTGCAATGCCGACGGCCAGTGTGTGGCGGACTGCGTGCCGAGCTGCGCAGGCAAGACATGTGGCAGCAACGGCTGTGGCGGCTCATGTGGCGGCTGTGGCTCCGGCGAGGCCTGCACCGCTGCGGGAACCTGCGAACAGGACTGCATCTTCGAGCAGCAGACCTACACGTTCGACGCCAGCGCCCTCGACTGGTCATCGACGAACTTCCTGACGATTCGCGCCCGCCAGAATCGGCCTGACGGCCCGAGCACGTGGAAGAGCCTCACCATTGTCAACGGCGACCCGACGACCGGTTCGCTGACCTTCGGTGACGCCTGCGACGCCGACGTGGAGGTGGAACGGAAGTATTCGCTCTCAGGTGGCGTCGAGTGTCTCGGCGGACCGGACACAGTCACCACCAACGCCATCGCGATTCCGGCGCCGTCGGTCTCGGGCAATAGCTGCACGGCACCACCGCTGTAGCAGGTCGCGTACAAGCGGGTCGGCCGAGCGCGCTGGGTCGACCCGCATTTTCCTGCTAGATGCTGCCTTCACGCAGCTTTGTGAGCAGTGCCTCGACCCGCCGCACGCGCGTCTCCGGACGCTTCGCGCGGGCGATGCCGTAGGCCAGCGTGCGGCGCTTGCCGGGCGTTAGACCCGCCCAAATGGCAGCGACGTCGGGGGCGGCGGCTAGCGCCTCCTCGAACTCCTCCGGCAGGTCGACCGCGTCTGGGTTGGGATCGGGGCCAAGCATCACGAAGACCTCAGCCCCCGTGCTCAGCCCGGCCTCTCGGAGCCAGCCCTTACCGAACTTCAAGCAGCGGCCGCCGCCGCGCTGGTCGTGGAGCACGCGGCGAAACGGGTAGCCGTTGAGGAATCCCGCCAGCCGCTTGACCCCGGCGCCGTCAATGGCCTCCGCCACGTGGTTCGGCACCGGCACAAAGTGCTTCATGTAGCCGTCCTGCTCTTCGTCGTCGAAGTGGACCTTGGTTGTGTACTCGTGCTCGTCGCTCATGACGTTGCTCAGGCTCTATTGGGTGTTGGCGCGAACAGACCACCGAAACTCAACGCAGCCCGCGGGCAGCTCTGCGGCGGCGAAGCGCGTGTGCTCGATGCCCTGGAACTCAAGGCCGGTCGAGACTGCCAGCGGGGTCAACATGTCCTGCTCGATCACCATGGTGCCGCTCGCTGCATCGACCGCGCACGTCGTGTAGGTTGGGCCGCTCGCGTGATGGTTGATGTCGATGTGCGTGGAGACCTGGTGAGGGACGGCCGGTGCTGTCCAGGTGGCCGTCACGCTGGTCGGTGCGTCATAGCCGCCGGCAATCTCGACGCTTGGCCCCTCGAGGTCGCTCGGCATGGCGAGGCGCGGCGCCACAACGTCGAGTCCGTCGGCAAGCAGCCGCATCGAGAGCTCATTGGCAGCCAAGGCAACACCGTCTCCGATAAAGGGCGAGAACTCTTGCTTGCCCGCCCAGATCGTCGTGCTTGCGTCAGCGCCCTCGACAGGCATGGCCTCGCTGCTGACGCCGACTCTCGTGTTGGCGGGCGTGGTGGGGGCGGGCTCGCAGGAGCCACTGACACCGCAGAGCTCGCCGGCTGAGCAGCCGCCGCAGCCTCCAGGTTGGAACTGAAAGAGCTGGCACCCGCCGGCACTGATCTGCGGCGTTCCAAACCACGGGTGCGGCGCCGCGTTGAGCTCAGCGCTGATCGTGCGGCTTCCATACGACTCGAAGAGTGTCACGAGGCCAATGCGACGCCGTCGCTCACAGCGGGCACCCTCGATGGCCGTCACGGGCTCGACGGGCCCTACGTCGGTGGTGTGGGTGTCGATGGGCGTGCCGGTGTCGCTGGCGGCGTCGGGAGTGTCGGCGGTGTCGGCTGTCGTGTCCGGCGCGGGACTTCCCTCGTCGTCAGAGCAGCCGCTGGCGACGGCCGCCACGCTGAGCGCCAGCCCGATGATCGCGGCTGTGCAGGAGATGCGTGTCGACATGATGGCTCCTTGGAGAGCAGTGGCGCGTGGCGGACCTGTCTCAGCCGCCGCGGGGCGCGGTCAGCGGTGGCGGGACGATGTTTTCGATGAAGTCGCACTCCCAGTCGTCGTACGTCCCGTTGTGGGCGATGACGAGCTCCTTGACGCTTAGCACGGTGGCGTGGAGGTGCCATGTGGCGATCGTCGGCTCGGACCGCTCGAGGACAACCAGCAGCTTGCCAGGCTTGCCAGGCTTGGCGTCGCGCGGTCCGCCCTTGGGCTTGAAGCGGAGCTTGCGGACGTTGCGTAGGAAGTCACGAGCATCTTCCCGCGCGTTGAAGTACGCCTTGTGGATGACCTGACGGCGGCCATGAATGGCGTCATTGGCCTTGGCCATGGCGACCATCATGCCGCGGTCATGAAGCCACTGGTTGGGGTCGTGGCTCGAAAAGAGCGCCAGCAGGCGACTCCAGCCTGGGTCGTCCTCGAAGGTCGTCTTGAGCTCCCAGCCGAACTCGGCGCCGACCGCGGCGATGGCATCGGGCAAGGCCTCGCGCGTCTCGCGCTTGCGCACCAGGCCGACGCGCTCCGGTAGGTAGAAGATGTGGAGGTGCTTGCCACCCCCCTCGATACGCATCGCGTACGCGCCCTTGAACTTCTTGACCACCAGCGCCTCCAGCTTGTGGTCAATGTTGCCAAGCATCATTGCCTCGCCCTCTTCGGCCATGCCTTTCGCGTTCGGCGCTCGAATCGGTGCAACCACCTCGAGGCGGATCGGCCGCTTCGGATCGGCGCCAGCGAGCCACAGCGGGCGGCTCCACGTGATGAGGGACTTCCCGCCGCCGGGCAGGTCCAGGGGTTGGAGCTCGATGTCGTCTTTCTTCATAGCGGCAAGGCCCTCGTTGTAGATGTCCCTAGGCTGTTCGACCGTCGTAGACGCCCGGCCGCCCAAACGGCGTCGGCGCGCGTCTACTTGCCAAGCGCTCCGTCGATCATCTTGGCGATCGAGCCAAAGTCGCCGGGGTTCTGGACGCGCTTGCCGTTGACAAAGAGCGAGGGCGTACCGTTGACGCCGGACGCGCGGCCTAGGGCAATGTCGCTGTCGACCTCGGCCTTGTAGGTGCCGTTGTCGAGCGCCGCACCGAACTTCGCCATGTCGAGGCCGAGCTTCTTGGCGTAGCCATCGAGGTCGCTTCGGTCGAGGGCCTTTTGGTTGGCGAAGAGCATGTCGTGGTACTCCCAGAACTTGCCCTCAGCACCGGCAGCGAGCGCGGCCTGGTGGGCGAGGTGCGCCTTCTTGTGGAAGGGCAGGGGGAACTGCCGAAAGACGATGCGGGCGCGGTCGCCGTACTCTTTTTTGACCTTGTTGAGGACCTTGGAGGCGCCCGAGCAGTAGGGGCACTCGAAGTCCGAGAACTCGACGACGGTGACCTTGGCGTCAGCCTTGCCGAACGAGACCGGCTTGCCCGCAACGAGGGCTGCCTGCTTGGCGGCGTCGAGGGGCTGGTTGGCAGCTTCCATCTGCTTGAGCTCGGCGAGCACCTTCGGGTAGTCGTTGAGCATGGTGGCACAGCGCTCATCGGGGAACGATGGGGTCTTGCTGGTGACCATTGCGCAGGTCTGGGTCTCTGGACCCAGGTCCTTGCAGAGCCGCTTGACGAGGTCTGTGCAGGGCTTCGGCATGGCCTCGATGCGCTTGGTGGTCGCGGCGATGTCGGCGACGCCTGCGGCGCATGTGGACTTCGTCAGGACCGGTGCGAGCGTCTTGATCGAGCTGCAGACCGCCGAGGCATCGCCGGCGGCCGCGCACAGTTTCGTCTGGAAGTCGGTGCAGGCAGCGTCGGTCTCGGCACCCTGCGAGCCTGTTGGCGTGGCGGGAGTTGCTGGGCCTTCGCCTTCGCCAGGTGTGGACGGAACGACCGGCTCGGGGCTGGGCGCTTTCTCGTTGCAGCCGACGGCAAGGACGCTCACCGAAGCGAGAACAAGCGCGGTTCGCGCGCCAAAGGTTCGTAGAGACATGGGCTACCCTTCGGGCGCAACCGCCCATGCGTGTGGTTCGTGTCGGGCGAGGCGCACATGCGTGCACCGACGCGCTCGGTCGCTTCTACTCGAAGGAGCGGCCGGACTGCTACCGGATTCCCGCATTGGAACGCCACATTCGCACGAATCGTTCACCCCGCGCCTGCCGCACCGCCGCCCGGGACGGCGTGGCCGGCGACGAGGACGTCCCGAGCCGGCGACGCACGAGCCAGGGGCTAAGAGCGGTCGCTGGGCGTCATCAGCCCGAAGACACCGCCGGTGTTGTCGGCCACCGCGCACATCCGACCGACGCCAGGCATGTCCATGGCCTCGCCGAAGACCTGACCGCCGTTTTCGGTGACGCGCACGAGCGCCGCGTCGACATCCGGCACGCCAACCCAGCTCATCCACATGGACGGCATTCCTGGCATCATCGCCGGCATGACGCCGCCAGCAGACCCTGCGTCGTCGTTGAGGAGGTTGTAGACACCGTCCGGCATCGGCATCTCGCCGATCGTGTAGCCGAAGACAGCTTTGGCCCACGCAAGGTCCGGGGCCACGTCGGTGCTGTGCATCTCGGTCCAGACGATGGCACCCGCACAGTCGCTTGCGCTCTTGGAGTCAGGGTTGGCCTCTTTGAACAGGCTGAAGACCGCACCGGATGGTGACTTGACCGCGCTAAAGCGTCCCGGCGGGATGTCCATGGCCGGCACCACGATGCTCCCGCCGTGCTCAACGGCGGCACGGGCAGAGGCGTCGACGTCCTCAACGCGCATGTAGGCGTGCCAGTGGCTCGGAATTCCAGGCGCTGCAGGCGTCGTGAAGTGGCCACGCTGTTGGCCGTTGGCATCGACAAACATTCGCTCGACGCTATCGCCCATCTGGACCTTCTCGACGGTCCAGCCAATCACGTTCGTGTAGAACGGGATGACGCGCTCGACGTCGGTGCTGTTGATGCCAAACCAGCAAAAGCGGTGGTTATCAAAGGGCATGGGGTCTCCTCGCTGGCGGTTGTGTTTCGGCCACACTTCACACTGGGGGCGTGGCGCTGTCTATCCGAACTGGCTGCGACCGGTTACGTCTGCAGGGACTCGACGTGGCCTCTGTCCGTCTGTGCCTCTGCTGCGGTGATGCGGACGGTCAGAGCGGTGGCGTCTGGAAGTGGCCGTAGGCGTCGAGAATGTAGGGTAGGCCGTCGACGAACCACGAGTTGATGAACGTGAACATCAGCGTCAGTCCCTCGCGGCCGCTGTAGACATTGTTGTGGCCCGCCGCGACCGGCGGGTTGCCGGTGTTGCTCACGCGGTCCATCTGGTAGAGCCCGGCGGTGCGTCCGTTGAGGTTGCCGGACGCGTTGCCAGCAGGACCGACGTCGAGCAGCTCGATCGGCGCGACGATGGGGCCGACCTGAGGGATCGCCAGCGCCCTCGCGAGCGCGCGGTTGGTCGAGTTGGGCACGGTCTTGTCACCGATGGCCATGACCTGAACGAGGTGTGGCGGTTCCCCGATGAGGCGGTCACGGAGGACGTGGGGCGCGAAGTTGACTGGGTCGCCGGCGTCGATCAGCCCTTGGGCGACAGGCGCGACCCGCGCGAGCACATCCGCTCCGCCAGCGAGCGACTCGAGCACGACCTTGAACGTCGCGAAGTCGGCGCCCTCGGTCACAATCGAGATGAGCCGTCCGCCCGCAACGCCGAGCACTGCCGCGTCGATCGCGTCGCTGAGCGCCAGGGTGTCGGCGGCCATGATACCGCCCAGCGAGCGGCCAAAGTAAGCCAGCCGGTCGACGTCGACGTCGATCGTGCCGTTCATGTCGACGTCGGGCGCACTCTGGAGCAGCTCTAGGAGCTGGAGCTTGTCAAAGTTGGCTTGCCGGAGGTTCTCACGAAAGACGAGCAGGTCGATGCTGAGGGAGCCAATGTCGATGCCAACAAGCTCAAGGAAGACACCGCCGAGGGCCCCTGGGTTGGCCGTTGGGTGGTTGCCGTGGCGCGGCTGACTGATCGCGACGACCATGAACCCGAGGGGGAGCAGCGTGTCGGGGACGTAGCGCTCGTTGACGCTGCCGCCGAGGCCGTGGCCGTAAAGGATGGTCGGGAAGGGGCCATCTCCCGGCGGCAACCAGATGGTCACCGGCAGGGTGTAGGCGGTCGGGGCCGGCGCGTCGCCGAGGTAGCCCCCGGTTCGGTAGTCGAAGGCGGTAAACGCGCCTACACACCGTCGGTTGTCGCCATCGGGGGTGCATGAGGGCGGGGCCGCCCAGCTGTAGGT
>CALHXW010000327.1 GCA_938040325.1 uncultured bacterium
GTGGGAAGCCATCTGATCGGTGCTCTAGAACGCCTCGAAGACGTCGAAGTAGACGTGAACGTCGCTGCCGAGCGCGAGGTCGAGCCGGACGTTGACGTTTTGGGCGGTGTTGAGCGCGACGCGCAGGCCGAGACCGCCAGCGAAGCGGAGGTCGGTCGGATCCACGTCCTCAAGGGACGGCATGGACTGGCCGGCAGCCACGAAGGCTGCGACACCGACCCGCCAGAACAGGTGCGCACGGTACTCGAGCTGGGCTGCATAGGCGTGGGTGTCGCGGAGCTGGCCATCGAGCCAGCCACGCATGAGGTTCGACCCGCCAAGCTTTGGCTGCATCTGAAAGGGGAGGTCGCCCTTACTGAGCTCGACGCGGGCGCGCGCGGCGACGACGTGACCCTCTGCCGGCGAGACATAGCCGCGCAGATCGAGGCTGCCCTTGAGTCCATCGTGGCTGCTTCCGAACTTGTGGTCGTAGCCGGTCAGGCGCAGCTCGGCGAGCACGCCAGAGGTCGGCGCCCGCGGCCGGTCTCGGGAGTCCCAGGTCACTGTCGGGCCGATCCCGGAGGCGACGAACGGCTTGAGCCCGGTCGGCGCAAGGCCATCGAGGACGCCGTCGCGCGGATAGTTGAGGACCTTGTTGGCGCGCAGGTCGTAGCTCATGCCGACGCTGAGGTGCTCAAAGACCCGCCAGCCAAGGTCGATGCCGCCGAGCAGGGTGTTCTCTTCGTAGCGCTCGCCAGCGGCGTCGGCTCCCGCGCCAGGACCGAAGAAGAGGTTGGGGTAGTGTTGGTAGCGCAACAAGCCGCGTGCTGAGAGCCGTCCGACCCTGAGGTCGGGCTCGATACGGGCGATCATCTGACCTTCGAAGGTGTAGATGAAGCCAGCCAGAACTGAGCTATTGGGCTCGCTTGGCGCCCCGAGATCGAAGGTGTGAATGACGGCGATTCCGACACCAAGGCTTGTCTCGGGCAGGTAGAACACCATCGGCAGGATGGACCACGCGTCCCAGAACGCATCGGTCGGCGCCGACGTCGTGGCCCCAACCGCTGCGAGCGCACGCATGGACGGCGTCGTTGGGTACGCCGGTGCTGACTGCGCTTGGGCGTGGGATTGCGTCGCGACGCACATGAGCAGTGCCAGTGCACAGACAAGCCTGACGACCAGTGCTGCCTTCGACCGAGGCGAACGCGATAGGCTTGCCCGCCGCGTCGGCGGGAAGAGCGTCTGTGGCGCTAGCTCTGCGAGTGGTCGCGTGACGGGTTGAATCGAAGAAACCTTGATGGAAGTCGGACGTGCAGCAAGAATCTGTCGGTCCCCACGGCTCGGGTCAATCGACAGCGGCAGAAGAATGCGACGGTCTGTGACTGAGGTCGTCAGGAGGACGAGAGAAGTTGAGGGGATTGATGCAGAGTGCGGGTTGCAGTGAGGACGATCGTCGCATCGCTACCGGATGGCCGGCAGGGTCACTCGCCGTGCTTGCGAGCATCGCATCCGTGGTCGCAACGGGGTGCATCAGTCCTGGTGAGTCGTCTGGTGCAGCAGACGTGCCGCTCGAGGACGGGCTCGTTGACACGACTCTTGTGGTCGACTCCACAGACTCGGACCAGCCCACACCGGTTGACTCGACAACGTCACTCGACTCAGACGGCCAGGACACGGCTACCTGCGACTGCGACGATGGCCTCGCGTGCACGAGCGACTTCTGCGTGGGCGGCGAGTGCCGCTTTGCGGTGGGTTCCGAGCACTGCTTGGACGGCGGCGTGTGCGTCGCCAAGGGCACCAAGCTCGGATGCAGCGAGTGCAACGGCAACGACGACTGGGGCATCTTAGCGGAGGGCGCGAACTGTCAGGCCAAGCCCGGCGAGTGCCCAGCACGGCCACCGCTGTGCGACGACAAAGGCGCGTGCATCTACGACGTGCTCGACTGCGACGATGGCCTTCCTTGCACCACCGACAGCTGCGGCTCGTTCGCGTGCGAGCATACGCCGACAGCCAATGCGTGTGTCGTCGGAGGGGCGTGCGTTTCGACGGGGATGATGACGTCACCGTGCGAGACGTGCGTTGGCGGCGGAGTGTTAGAGCTGAGCGAGGTTGGAGTGCCGTGCGCTTCCGGTCTTGACTGCGCCGGGACCTGCGATGCCAGCGGTGCCTGCCGGGCATGCGACGACGGCCTCGCCTGCACAGTCGACAGCTGTGTCGACGGGGCCTGCGTCAATAAAGTCAGCGTGCAAAACTGCGTCTCGGGGGCCGGCAACTGCGTGCCGCAGGGATCTCCTGACCCGCAACAGCCGTGCAGCGTGTGCGGCCCCAACGGGGACTTCGTGGCGCTCGGCGATGGGACGCCGTGTCCATCGGATCATGCGTGCAAGGGCACGATGTGTCTGTCGGGCTTCTGCTCAATCACGACGTCTTCGCTGGGGTGCGACATCGGCGGGCTCTGCAAGCTTAGCGGCACTCTCGCAGACTTCCCGCTCTGTCAGGTCTGCGCTCCAGACGTCACGGACACCAGCTGGTCGCCATGGCAGGACGCGTTCGCTGGCAACGACACAGCCCAGCTCGCGGCGGCGCTCAACGACTCGGGCGCAACAGCGGGCGTCGTCGAAAACGCCCTCGCTGCCGGGAGCACCGAGTACTTTGGCCTCCAAGCGGTCGGCGCCGGCGTCCCGGTCACGGTCTCCATCGATGGCGCGGTCACGGTCTGCGCGGCCGCGACATGCCCAGACGGCGCGACGCTTAGCTGCAGCGGCAGTGGCTCTCCAACGTGTTGCGCCGCGGGCGGCGAGACGCTACAGCTCAGCGCCACAGGATGCGACCTCGTCGACATCACCCTCAGCGTCAGCAACGGGGGAAGCGGCTGTGCCTCGTATCAGCTCACATGGTCGGAGTCGCCATAGCGCAACGCGGTTCCCCGACCCCACTGGATTGCGGCACGCGTTCGACGTGCCCTAAGAGAGAACCCCCATGATTCCAGCCGTTCCGCCTGTCCGGGTCACTGGCCTAAACACCGCTCCTGTTCGTGTGGATGGCGACTGGGTCGTCTACTGGATGGTGGCTCAGCGCCGCACTCGCTACAACTTCGCCCTGCAGCATGCGATTGGCCTTGCGCAGCGCCTGAACAAGCCGCTCGTTGTCCTCGAAGCCCTCAGGGTCGGCTACCCATGGGCGAGCGCGCGTATCCATCGCTTCATCGTCGATGGCATGGTCGACAACGCCCAGCGATTCGCCGCTCATCCCGTGAGCTACTTTCCCTACCTTGAGCCGACGGAAGGTGCCGGCAAAGGGCTTGTCGGGGCGCTGGTGGCGCGGGCGGCCGCTGTTGTGACCGACGAGTTTCCCTGCTTTTTCCTCCCGCGGATGGTGGCGGCCGCAGCCGCTCGCGCGCCCGTCCAGTTCCAGCAGGTCGACAGCAACGGTGTCCTACCGCTGCGGGCGACCGACCGCTTCTACACAACCGCGCACTCGTTCCGGCGTCACCTGCACAAGACGCTGCGGCCTCACCTGGACCAGTTCCCGGTCTCGGACCCGTTGGACCATACCGCGGGCCTGCCGGCTGCATCGCTCCCAAAGACGCTCATCGAGCGCTGGCCGCCAGTGGCAGCGGCTGATCTTGAGCCTGGTGCCCACGCCAGGCGGGAGGCGTTGATCGGGCGGTTGCCCATTGACCAGGACGTCGCAGCCGTCGCGTACCGCGGAGGCACTCAAGCGGCCGAGGCCCTTCTCCACACGTTCATCGACGGCCAGATCGGTCGCTACCTCGACGCGCGGAATCAGCCCGAGCAGGTCGTCGCAAGCGGCCTGTCACCCTACCTGCACTTTGGCCATATCTCGGGTCACGAGATGGTCGCTGAGGTGTTTCGGCGTGAGTCTTGGGACCAGAGCAAGCTTGCCGTCAAGGCGACGGGGAGCCGGGCAGGGTGGTGGGGCATGAGCCCTGCGGCGGAGTCGTTTCTCGATCAGATCATCACGTGGCGGGAGCTTGGCTACTGCTTCACGTTCCATCGGGCCGACGACTACGATCGCTACGAGTCGCTGCCGCCGTGGGCGCTCGAGACGCTTCGCGTTCATGCGCAAGACCCACGGCCCGAGCTCTACACGCGGGAAGAGCTGGATGCAGGGCGAACCCGGGACATGCTCTGGAATGCTGCTCAGATGCAGCTGCGCGGCGAAGGTCGCATCCACAACTACCTGCGCATGCTCTGGGGAAAGAAGATTCTCCAGTGGAGCTCGACGCCTCAAGAGGCGCTCGCGACGCTCATCGAGCTCAACAACCGGTACGCCGTCGACGGACGCAACCCGAACTCGTACTC
>CALHXW010000328.1 GCA_938040325.1 uncultured bacterium
GCTGGGTGACGGGTAGGCGTGCTGGGTGACGGGTCGGCGTGCTGGGTGACGGGTAGGCGTGCTGGGTGATGGGTCAGCGTGCTGGGTGACGGGTCGGCGTGCTGGGTGATCGTTGACGCGTTGGACCTGCATTCCGTCCCGCGGGATGCGGCGATGGTGGGCCGCGGCCGTGGGCCGACCGCGTTGCATCCCCCGTCCCCTAGAAGACGGTGAAGTCCCAGCGAAGCTTGACGAAGAGTCGATCGTGCCGGTCGAAACCGCTGAACGGACCGACGCTGTCGCTCGGTTGGAACGTGATGAAGCCTGCACCGAGCTTCCAGCCGTCCATCAGCGTGTAGTTGGCCTCCACACGCGCAAGCCAACCGAGCTGGGCCTTCCAGCCGAGCAACGAGATCGCTGCGTCGATGCGGAGGTCTTCCCGTAGCAGCGTGTGGCTGCTGCGCAGGGCGATCTGGGGGACGTCGAGCTCAAAGAGCAGGTCGTCTCGTGTCTCAAAGGGAAACGTCTGGCCCATCTCAAGAGCGATCGTGGTGTCGCTGATGCCGGCATACGTGATGGAGAGCACCCCGTTGAAGTTGCCGATGGTGTCGACGCCAAGCTCAGGCAGCGGCCCGCCGGCGTCACGCTGCACGTTGAAGGCTTGGTCGAGCTTGACGGCGGCCTCCCACTTAAACAGCCAGTCTTGTAGCGGGTAGGCACCGGAGTGGCCGATCAGCCAGAAGCGCCGGTGGTCGAGTCCAACCTCGATGTCGCCTGTGCCGGCGAAGCTCGACGCGTCTGGCAGCACCACCACGCCTTGGTCGTCGAGGACCCATGCACCGTAGAGGGCGAGGTCGATCCCCGGACCCTTGTAGGACCAGCGCAGCAGCACCTCTTGGTTGTCGAGCGAGAAGCGGTCCTGAAGGTCGCGGTACGACACGTCACGACCGGCGAGCAGCGGCGCCAAGTCGAGACCACCATCGCCCGCGATCAGCGCAGGCAGCGGACTGAACGGGCCGAAGGGAGGGCTGCGGTAGCCGAAGAAGGCCTCGTGGATCATCATCGCTTCGAAGCGGTGGTAGCCCGTGAAGTAGCCGATGCGCGTGGCCAGCACCGGTAGGCGGAGGTCATCGAGGTCGGCGAGACCGGGCTCGCGGCCATCACGCGGGTTGACCACATCGATGGCGCTGATGGCGTCGCCCTCGCCCCACGCGACGATCTGCTTGCCCACCGTGATCTCGATGTCACCAAGCGAGAGCGCCAGAAACGTCTTTCGAAAGTCCACGAGCAGCTCATAGGCCTCGAGGGTCGGCCCATCGTAGCTGTCGCGCTCGACCAGGTAGGCGAGGTCATACTCGGCGTGTCCACTGACCACGAAGCGCAGCGGTCCCGAGGAATAGTTCAGCACCAGGTCCAGCGACTGACGTCCCTTTGCGAACGGGTTGTCGTCGAAGCGCTCGACCCACAGGCCCCAGTCTGAGCGGGCAAACCCAGTCATCGACCAGGGCGAAGGCTCGTCGTCGTCAACCGGCGGCTCTGACCCATCGTTGTCGCCGCCGAAGTCGTCGTCGCCATCACCAAAGTCGTCGTCGTCGTCGCCAAAGCCGTCGGGATCAGCAGGCTTGGACGGTGGCGACTCGTCCTCACCGAAGTCGTCGTCCTCTTCACCCCACTCGTCGGGCTCAGCTGCGAACGACGCCGGCACAGATGCCAAGCACCCAACAAGCAACGCGGCGATGACTCGGTTGCCCCGTCGCGTCGAACGCGTTGACCGCGTCGACGGCGCCCCCACCGGTGTGCACGAGATGGATTGCCTCATGCCCCGACTCTACCGCGAGTCGACGGAATTGCGAGCCGATTCGGCGCGGCGACGAGCGAGACGTTGCTGGGCGTTCACAGACCTCCAGCACTGTGCGATGACCACGCCATGACTCTGCTTGAGCAAACCCGGAGCGTCTTCGTCGAGACGCCTGCTGCTCCATGGCGCCTCAGCTCGGCGGCCCGGCGGCTGGCGCTGGCTTATATGGGCTGTGCCGCGCTTATCGTCGGCGTGGTTGGCACGGTCTTGCTGATCGTTGGCCCCAGCGTGCGCGACGCTCTGCTGGCCGAGATTCTGCCGCCCTCGATGCACGATGTTGGCTATATCGTGGTGACGACTGCGCTGCGTACCCAGACCTTCGAGCTGCTCGCCAATGCGATGGTCACCGGGTCGCTCTTGGTCGTGAGCCTCGCTCTCTTTCCGCTCAAGGAGAAGCTCTCGCGACGGGTGGAGCGCGACCATCAGCTCGACGGCGGACGCGCATACCAAGACCACCCGCTGTGGTTTCAGGGCTTGGAGGAGCTGAAGCTGCTGCTGCTCTACGTGGCTGTCTTCATCTTTCTGTTCTGGCTCGGCTACGACCACTCGCCCGTGCGCAAGACCGTCGCGGTGATTCTGTCGTTTCTTTTCACCTGGTTTACGTGGGCCGTCGACTTCGCCGCACCCACACCTCAGCGGCACCGCCTGACTTACTCGCAGGTGATCAAGGCCGTCCTTCGGCGCCCTTTGGCAAGCCTCGGTTTCGGCGCGCTTGTCAGCGCGCCTGTTGTCATCACGACCCACGCGATGTCGAAGGCCAAGGGGGTCGACCCCGCCGTCATCGTCGCCGTCGTCTTTGGCCTCAATGTGCTCGCGATGACGTGGGCTGCCATCGCCGGAACATGGCTCGGTGCGCGGCTCATCCCGGTCGCCGAGGAGCAGCAGCGGTCGCATGTGATCACGCGCTGCCTTGTTTGGTTGCTCATCGTTGGCACCATCGCCGTCGGCGCCATCATCGCGGCGTCGGTTGCCGACTCGCTGCGCGACAAGACACACGTCCTCAAGTGCGACTACGACGTGGACTGGAGCACCGTCCGTGTCTCGCGACCTGCGCTCGGCGGACTGCTTGCGGGACAGGTCGACGTCGGCCTGTCGTTTGACCTCGACATCAATAACCCCACCGACCGAGACGTGGTGCTCGAAGACAGCCGGATCGCTCTCGGCGACAGCCGGCTGCAGCTCGCGGAGGCGAGGCTCCAGCCCATCCGCGTTCCCGCGGGCGCCACGTCCAAAGAGCACGTCGATCTCCGCGTGTCGGTCGACGCCAAGGTCTTGCTCGATGGCTTCGAGCTGAACCCGGAGCGATGGCGGATCACGCTCTGGGTCACGCTCGACAACGGGCTTGATGTTCCGATCTTCCTCAAGTCTGACGCGCGCAAGTAGCACGGGCGAGTAGGGCGTGGGCCTGTGCGTGAAGCGAGGGCGCGAGCGAGGGCGAGAGCGTGGACGAGGGCGCGAGCGAGGGCGCGAGCGAGGGCGTGTGCGCGAAGCGAGGGCGTGTGCGTGTGCGCGAGCTCGGGCGTGTGCGCGAGCGCGAGCTCGGGCGTGTGCGCGAGCGCGAGCGGGGCGTGTGCGTGTGCGCGAGCCTGGTCGTGGGTGCTGACGCTGGGTTTTGGGCACGAAAAAGCCCCCGCCGAAGCGGAGGCTTGAGCGTCGGCGGTTGAGCCAACGTTGGCGCTTAGCGCCCCGGACGTGGCGGCGCTTTGGGACGGGGTGGGGCGGCTGCGCGGCCCTCGGCCGGCTTGGCAGCGTCGGCCTTGGGGGCTGCTTCAGCGGCCTTTGGCGCAGCGTCGGCCTTGGAGGCAGCCTCAGCAGCCTTCGGTGCCGGCGCTGCGGCCTTGGGCGCAGGCGCTGCGGCCTTGGGCGCGGGTGCTGCAGCTTTCGGCGTACGCTCGACGACTTTGGCCGGCTTTGCAGCTGGCGCAGGGGCCGCAGCCTTCGGGGTCGCGGCGGGCGCAGGTGCGGCTGCGGCGGGCGCTGGCGCTGCAGCTTCTGGTGGCTTGGCCTTCTTCTTGAGGACCGGCTTACGCGCGGCGGGTGCTGCAGGTTCGGCCTTGGGCTCGGGCTTCGCTTCGGCTTTGGGCTCGGGCTTCGCTTCGGCCTTGGGCTCGGGCTTCGCTTCGACCTCGGGCTTCGCTTCGACCTTGGGCGCTTCCGCGACCTCGTCCTTCACGGCGCTGGTCACGTCGATGACCTTGCCGGAGCGATCGACCTCAACGACCGGCTCGGCCGGCACGAGCGCGCGACGCTTCTCGGCTTTGTCGGCCTTCTTGTACTCAGGCGGCTTGCCAGTGCGCAGGAAGTGGTTCTCGTCGACGAGCAGGTCGAGCTGGAGCTCGGTGATGATGTAGGCGCGCCGGTTGTGCTCGTTGCGCTTGTCGGCTTTGCGCGCTTCGACACCGGCCGTGATGGCACGGTCCTTCCAGCGCTTCACTGCGCCACGAAGCTTCTCGATCGACTCGTTGGCGTACGCCAGGTCACGCTCAAGCTTGGCATTGGCCTTGGAGATGGCACGGGTGTTCTCGCTGGGCGCGGCGACCATCGGCGCGGCGGGCTGGGCGCTGACCTGAGCGAGCGCGCTCTGAGCCTGGCTTGCCTCGGCTTTGAGAGCCTCAAGCTCGGCTTGGGTCTGTCCCAGGCTGCTCAGCTTTGCCTTCGCGGCGGCTAGCTCCTGGCGGGTTTCCTCTCGGTTGAGCCGCACGCGCTTGAGGTCCTGGGCGAGCTCTTTGACGCGCTCCTCTTTCTTCTTGAGCTCCGCCTTCGCTTTCTGGGCGTCCTCAGTGGCACGCGTGAGCTTGTCGCGCTGGGTCTTCTTTTTCGTGTCGGCCTGAGAGACCTCTTGGGACTTCTTGGAGTACTTCGCAGCCTCCTTCTCAAACTTCGACTTGAAGTCTTTCGCGTCGCGGCGGGCATCGCCGACGTCCGACTTGAGCTGATTGACTTCGCCAATAGCGGCCATCGCACGGATACCGGCAACGATGGCGAGGGCTCCACAGACGAGAGCGATAATCCAAGGGACCATGGGACAAACCTTCGGGGGAAGCGTTTGATGCGCGCCGGTTGCCCCCCCGAGGGGCCCGCCGCGGCCTCGCGCGGGTGCGCGAAGCGATTGCGTCCGCTCATAGCACTCAACTCCCGACCGATCCACAGATAGCTACGTTGCCAGGAAACGACGCGCCGACACGCCGGTGACCGGGTCCTCGCAGACTTGCGTCGACCGAGAGTGACCCGCAAGGTTGGCCAGCACATGCGCGGGGAGATGCACGATGACCAACCAGCAATCGCCACGATCAACGCTCGCCGTCTGCCTGCTCGCGACCGCCTTGGCGTGGGGCTGTGGCGGCGACACGCAGGTCGGTCCTGTCGGCGTCAGCCCAGCCGATGGACACACCCCCATGGGCCCTGGCGCAGGGACCGACGGCGTCCGCGGGATTGTTGTCGTTGACGCCAACGACGAGCTTGCCGGCGTGCTGGTGAGGCGCGGAAGCGATGACAACGTGGCCAACCGCGCCATCTACGACATCGTGACCGTCTTTCATCCCGACAGCGGCATCTTCTACGAGCTCACCATGTCCGACGGGCAGGTCCGCTATCCCAACAACACCTTGTTCACCAGCTTCAACTGCGACGAACCGGTCGGCGTCGGGATCGGAGGCTGTACGGACTGCCGCGCCGGCTTCGGCACTGGGTTTCTCCACAACGGCGCCTGGTACGTCGTGGAAGGAGGCGCCGACTGGGGCCCGACCGATGCAGGCTCGATCAAGAGCGGCGGGGTTGCCACCGAGTGCGTGGCCCACGGCACCGCCAACGCAAAGTCCTACCCCACCCGCCGCGTGAACGGTGCAGCGCCGCCCACGGTCTTCGCTCCGCCGCTGTCGTTTCGGTACTGGCAGTAGGCGGTCGCCGAGGCGTCGCTCGATCAGAACGTCCGCGTCGGCGGCCCAGCTACCAGCTACAGGGCGAGCGGTCGCGGAAGTAGCCGCCTGACGCGGCTTGATCTGCCTCGCGCGCCGCCCACACGATGCCGTCTGCGCCTTGCTCGATGGTGCGCGGCGCCTTCTCACCGCCCATGTCGGTCTTGACCCAGCCGGGGCAGACCGCCGTGAACGAGATGTCGTCGCGCGAGCGCGCCAGCGCACGGGTGAGCGCGTTGAGCCCGACCTTGCTGACGCGGTAGGCGTTGTTCGGCCAGCCTTGCTCCCGTGCCGTGCCGTCAGCGAGCGAGCGGACGAACTTGTCCATGAGCGCATCCACGCCGGCAGGGTCGAGCGTTGGATCGGCGAAGCGCTTCCTGAGCGGCTCCGGCAGGGTGCTCTCGTCGGCCATGCCGCTTGAGACATGCACCACCCGCCCACCGGCTGGGATCTTCGGCAGCAGCGCCTCGGTCAGCCGTCGCGGCCCCCAGTAGTTGACGGCCAGGGTGCGACGCGCGACGTCTTCGTTGAAGCCGCTGAGCGAGATGCCGGCGTTGTTGACGAGCACGTCGAGCTGGCCGTCGAGATCGTCGCGGACGCGCTCGATCGCGATCGGGTCAGACACATCCAGCTCCACCAGCTCCACGTCGTAGTCGAGGGCGGCGAGAGCGCCGACGGCCTGGTCGCCGCGCTCTGGATCGCGGCAAGCCATCAACACGCGCCAGCCTTCGCTGCCGAGCTGGCGTGCGATCTCAAAGCCGATCCCACGATTGGCACCGGTGATGAGCGCGGTGAGTGTGCTTGGCGCGGGGGTCGATGTGGACGCGGTCATGGTGCCTCCTCGGTGATGACAGAGGCACGATGCCAACCGTCACAGCAATGGTCTATGCGCCGAGAGCAAGAGTCGTCCAGGGACGCCCGGCACTTGACATGAATTTGTTTTCTGACCAATAATCAGAAAAAGACAAAAGGAGACGTTCCCATGCTTCAACCCTTCGGCCCCAACATCTGGACCGCGTATCACCCGCAAAAACTCTTAGGCGCGACGCTCGGCACACGCATGACGGTGGTAAAGATTGATGACGCCGTGTGGCTCCACTCGGCGATCCCAATCGATGACGCGCTGGCCGATGAGATCGCCGCCATTGGTCCCGTGCGCTGGATTGTCGCCCCCAACCTCTGGCATCACCTCCATGTCGAGGCTGCACGCGCGCGCTACCCCGACGCAGCGCTCTTCATCGCCTCCGGGCTCGAGCAGAAGAACCGCCGCCTCCACGACGGCGAGGCGCTGACCTCGGTGGCTCCGCCCGCGTGGAACGATGCTCTGCGCCCCATTCCCATCGCCGGCATTCCGAAAATGAACGAGCATGTCTTCGTGCACGCGGAATCCAAGACGCTGATCAGCTCCGACCTCTTCTTCAACATCGCCAAACCCGATGGCTGGTGGAGCAAGACCTTGATGTGGATGATGCGAATGAGTGGCCCGCCCCGACACTCGATGTTCTTCAAGTCGTGCGTCAAAGACCCCGCGGCAACCGCGGCGTCGTTCGCGGAGCTAACCCGCCAGCCGATCGACAAGATCATCATCGCCCACGGCGACCTCGTCACCTCCGGCGGCATCGACACTCTGCGCGCCGTCAGCGCCTGGCTCGCGCCCCATCAGCGCTCCACCAAGGCGGCTGCATGACGGATGACACCCGCACGGAGCAGCGCATTGCGCGCAAGGAGCGTCGCCAGCAACGGCGTCGTGAGACGATCTTGGACGCAGCACTCAAGCTCCTGACCGAAGAAGGAGCCGCTGGCTTCACCATCCGTGCGGTCGCCAAGGCGTCCGATCTCAGCAAACCTGCGGTTCACTACTACTTTTCGTCCAAAGAAGCCCTCGGCTCAGCCCTCGCTGTTCGGCTCGTGGAGGCCGAAGCCGACGCACTCGTCGCGGCCATCAAGCCGACGCGGACCGCCCTCGACGCGCTCACCGCGATGGTGCGTGAGAAAGCACGTCGCTTCACCGCCGACCCCGAGACGTTCCGCGCCCAATACCTGATGATGTCGGGGATGGGGCGCCCGAGCGCCGCGACGCTGCGGTCGATCTACGCCGCCAGCGAGCGGGTCAACGGCCTCGTCGAGACCCGTCTGCGCGCCGGCGTCGCTGCCGGCGAGCTTGCGCCCGAGACACCCGCACGCGAGCTGGTCAACGTCGCATGGTTCGGCGTCCAAGGCATTCTCGTGTCCGCGAGCGCGCTCTACGCCGTCGGCGGTGGTCTCAGGTTTCCCGTCGACCAGCTGGTCGCAACCCTCTGCGAGACGCTGCGACGTGGTTGGACGCGTCCACGTAGCTAGTCCCAAATCCGGCTACTGCTTGGCCGGCGCGTCTGGTGCGACCGGCGTCAAGAACGCCGCGATCACCGCCTGATGGAGCTTGTGGTCGACGAACCCGCGCCGCTGAGCCAGGCCATTGAGCACGATGGCGACCATCCCGCCGGTCGGTGGTGCCTTCGCCAACTGGGCGTCCTTCAGACCGCTGCCTTCCATCGGACATCCAGAGGCGAAGAGCGCTAGCCGCTGGTTGGGCGGGACGGTGCCCATGCGCCGAAAGACCCCCTCGCACCCAAGCTCTGCCACCGGGGCCTGCAGCGCGTCGGCAAGGACCATGGCCTGACTCGCCGGCGGGGTCGCTGCAAGCTTGCGGCAGCCTCGAGCGATGTCGGGGCCATAGAGCCGAGGCGCCTCGGCAATGACGGCGCATGCGGCCTCGCTCTTCATGTCCTCAGGCGCACCGTTGAGGGCCGACACCATCGTCTCGACCATTGCGTCGCTGATCGGGAACGCTGGCTTCGCAGCGGGCTTTTCCGGCTGGACGCTCGTTGCCGTCGCGGCTGCACCGGGCCCGGTCGCTGCCGCCGATGGTGTGGAGGTCGACTTCATCGCGCCGTCCGTCTTCGCGTCGTCGCTCTCACACATGGCGCAGCCGCCTAGGACGAGTCCTAACATGACCACCAAGACCGCGCGCATCCCTGCCTCCTGCGTCTGTGGGTGCTGCTCCAGCGCGGCACCGACTCTGCCATACCGCAGCGGGCAAGCCGGGGCCAAGGGTGTGGGTGATTGGCTTGGGTTGTCACCCGTTAGCGACCGCGCCAATTCCTGCGCCTACCTCGCCCGAGGCGCCGCGCGCGCGACACGGTGGAACGCGACGCGGCAGGACACCAAGGTTGGAACCATGACGACGCTTCATCAGGCACTCCAGAGCTACTTCGAGACCAGCGGCTTCGACGAGGCCACCTACACGGACACCTGGGTCGATGTCCCGCTGGGTCCCCTCCGACTCCGGTTTCCCAATGTAGAGGCCCGACGCCGCGTGGTCTGGCGCCACGACCTCGACCATGCCCTCACCGGCTACGACGCGTCGCTGGCAGGCGAGGGCGAGATCTCGGCCTTCGAGGTTGCCGGCGGCGGAGACCTCGGATGGGCCGGCTTGGGTCTCGACCTGCTGGGCTTTGCAGGCGGCGTTGTGCGGCATCCCGTGCGGACCTTTCGCGCGTTCGTGAGAGGGAGCCGCGGGCGCAACTTTCATCACGCGATCGATCCCCACACGCTCCTGCACACCGATCTCGAGACCGTCCGGCAGGCCCTTGGCGTCGACACCGACACCGCGCCCCCCCGCCTGCGAGAGTGTGCGCGCTTCGTAGCGTGGGCGCTCGTCGCGCTGATTGTCGGGGTGTTGTCGCTCTTCACCGTCGCGCCGCTCATGTTGGTTGGCGGCGTCTTTGCGACGGTAACGTCCGCGCCGGCGGGCAATCCTGCCCCGGATTGAACCGGGCTGTGGCGATCCGCGTTTGCCTTCGGTAAGGTCCGCGGCGTCCACCAGAGGGTGGCGACGGCACACGAGATTTCGCGGAGAAGACCATGGCGACGCAAGCAACCATCGAACCGGTCGGCCTCATCCAGAGCATCGACCCCAACACGCGCGAGGTCGTCGGCGAGGTTCCGGACCAGACGCCTGCCGAGGTCAACGCGGCCATCGCCCGCGCGCGCGTCGCTTCCCGCCGCTGGGCGGCCCTGGGGTTTGAGGGACGTGCCGACGAGCTCATCCGCTTTCGACGGGGCCTAGCCAACATCGCCGAGGAGCTCGCCGAGCTCATCCATCGCGAGAACGGCAAGCCTCGGGTGGACGCGATCAGCGAGGTGATGCTCTCGCTCAGCCATCTCGACCACGCCATCAGCCGTGCCGAGCACGCCCTCGCGACGCGCAAGGTCAGCTCGGGGGTCATGGCCAACTTCCGCTCGACCATCAGCTACCACCCGCTCGGCGTTATCGGCGTGATCGGGCCGTGGAACTACCCCATGTTCACCCCCTTTGGTTCGGTCGCGTATGCCCTCGCCGCAGGCAACGCCGTCGTGTTCAAGCCGTCGGAGCTGACGCCGCTGGTCGCAAAGCGCATCGGTGAGGTCGCCGCATCCGCCATGCGCATCCCAGACGTGCTGCAGGTCGTGACCGGCCTCGGCGCTACCGGTGCGGCGCTCGCCAGCGGTGCTGTCGACAAGATCGCCTTCACTGGCTCGGCGGCGACCGGCCGCCGCGTCATGAAAGCCGCCGCCGAACGCCTCACGCCCGTGCTCCTCGAGCTGGGCGGCAAGGATGCTCTGATCGTTGCGCCCGATGCCGATGTCGACAAGGCCGCTGAGGCCGCCGTGTTTGGCGCGATGACCAACGCCGGTCAGGCGTGTGTCTCCGTGGAGCGCGCGTACGTCAGCGAGCGCGTCTACGACCGCTTCGTCGACAAGGTCGTGTCCGAGGCGAATGCCGTCCGCGTCGGCGGTGGCGATGACGCCAACATGGGCGCCATCACGATGGACAAGCAGGTCGACATCATCCGCGAGCACATCGAAGACGCCGTCAAGAAGGGCGCGAAGGTGCTCACCGGCGGCGCCGATGCGATCAAGGGCAACGTGGTTAAGCCGACGGTCCTCGTCGACGTGACGACCGACATGCTGATCCTCACAGAGGAAACCTTCGGACCTGTCTTGCCGATCGTGAAAGTCCGCGACACTGAGGAGGCGCTCCGGCTTGCCAACGACAGCCAGTACGGCCTCGGGTCGTCGGTCTTCGGCAAGCGCGGCGTGCGCGACATCGCCGAGCGCATCGACAGCGGCATGACCGCCATCAACACCGTCATCGCGTTCAGTGCGGTGCCGAACCTGCCCTTCGGGGGCGTCCGCGAGAGCGGTTTCGGTCGCATCCATGGCGACGAGGGGCTGCGTGAGTTCACGCGCACTAAAGCCATCACCGAGGAGCGGTTCCCGCTGCCCGTCAACATGATGAGCTTCAAGCTGCCCGACACCATGTACGACCAGCTCAAGGGCATGATCAAGCAGCTCTACGGCGGCGGCGTCGTCGACACGGCGCGCTCTGCCGCGCGAAAGATCAAGTTCTGGTAGCGGGTCTCGAGAGGCGCTGCCGTACCCGAACCTCGCTCGGACGACTCGCCTTGCTGGGCGTCGCGTTCACCGCGTTCACCGCGTGCGCCAGCAGCTCCCCGGCGCCTGCAGGCTTGCCCAGCGCGCCTGCACGCTCGACCGACGTGCTCTCTCATGATCCGCTCGGCGCGGAGTGCGTCGCCGGTGACGGCGCGAGCTGCACCGAGGCAGGTCGGCGCTATGCGGCCGGCGACGGGGTCGACAAGCGGACCGGGCGCTCGGCGCTCTTCTACGCGCGGGCCTGCGAGCACGGAAACCCCGCAGGCTGTGGTGCCTACGGGCTCGCTCTGCGCTGGGGGCGCGGGACGCGCAAGAACCTCAACGCGGCCCAGAAGGCCTTTGAGAAGGGCTGTAGGCTCGACGACATGACGGCGTGCTGGGGGCTCGGCGCGATGTATGTTCGTGGCACAGCCACCACGCAGAACGCGCAGCTTGGCGTCGACTTGATAGAGCGCGCGTGCCTCTCGCGCGAAGGTGGCGCCTGCTTCGGTCTCGCTGTCCTCTACGAAAAGGGCGGGGTGGTCGCTGCCAACACCGGCCGCTCGCTCTACTTTGCCCGCCAAGGCTGTCAGCACGGCTACGGCAAGGCCTGCGCAGCCGCTGCACGTGTGGCGCGCTCAGGCGTTGAGCAGCGCTCGTTCTGGGTCCTCGGCTGCCAGAGTGGTCACGGAGACAGCTGCGTTGATGCCGGCCGCGCCGCGCTGGAGGGGCGCGGCGGCGACCGCGACGTCAACGAAGCGCTGGCGCTCTTTCACGCCGCATGCGAGCTCGGTGCGGCCGAAGGGTGTGCCGACGGTGCCGTGGCTGTCGGCAGCGCGGTTGTCAGCCCCGAGGACCGGGTCCGGGCGATGGCGCTGCTCGGAACGGCCTGCAAGAAGGGCTCGGCGGCCGGATGCGGCCAGCTTGGTGCCCACTACTGGCGTGGCGACTGGCTTCCGCGCGACCGCAACAAAGCTGCGACGCTCCTGTACTCGGCCTGCCGTGGTGGTCACCAACCGAGCTGCCGGATGATGGATGCCGCTCAGCAACCAGGCGCAGCAACCGGCGAGCGCCGGCGGTGAGCGCTGACTACGTCTTTGTCAGCGAGCGGCTCGGCTTTCGAGGCTGGCGTGACTCAGATGTTGGTCCGATGGCCGCGATCAACGCCGATCCTGAGGTCATGCGCTACTTCCCCGAGACGCCGACGCGAGAGGTCGCACTGACCCAGGGGAGAGCCTTCATCGAGCAGATGCAGCGGGAGGTCGAGACGCGCGGCCACTGCTACTGGGCGGTCGACGAGCTCGGCGGCGGCGGCCCGATCGGCTTCATTGGGCTGCACTGGGTCGAGCACGACATCCCCCACGGCCCATTTGTCGACATCGGTTGGCGGCTCGCGCGCTCGGCGTGGGGCAAAGGCTACGCCACCGAGGGCGCCCGTGCCTGCCTTGAGGATGGTTTCGGTAGGCTTGACCTTCCGCGTATCTACGCGATGGCGCCCCGGGCCAACACGCCCTCCATCCGCGTCATGCAGAAGCTTGAGATGTCGTACGTGACCGACTTCGTTCATCCGGTCTTGAGAGAGCTGCCGGCGCTCCGCGAGTGCGTCCTCTACGCGCTCGACCGTGCGCGATGACGATGGCGTACCGGCGGCTCGCCGGCAGTCAGCTTGAGCTATCCCGACTCGGCTTCGGCTGTTGGGCCATCGGAGGGCAGTACTGGGGCGATGATGTCGTCGACAGCGACTCGATCGCGGCGGTTCATGCGGCGCTGGATGCTGGGATCAACTGGTTCGACACCGCCCCTCTCTATGGGCTTGGGCATGCCGACAGGGTCCTGCGCAAGGCGCTTGCGACCCACCCCCAGGGCGCAGACGCCATCATCGCCACGAAGGTCGGTGTGCGCGTCGGCGGCGCCGCGGGAGAGCACGCCCGGAGTGAGCTGACGGCTGACCACGTTCGTGCGGACTGTGACGCCTCGTTGACGCGCCTCGGTGTTGAGCGGATCGACCTGCTCCAGGTCCACTGGCCGTGCGAGCTAGCCACGCCCCTTGAGGAGACGTTCGAAGCGCTCGGCCGACTCGTGCAGGCGGGCAAGGTGCGTCACATCGGCGTCTGCAACTACAGTGCCCACGCGCTGCGCGAGATCCTCACCATCCTGCCGACCGTGGTGGCGCTCCAGACGCCCTACTCGCTGATGCGCCGTCGCTACGAGCACGAGCTGGCGGCAGCATCTGGCGACCTCGGCCTGAGTGTGCTCGCCTATGAGCCGCTCTGCCGCGGCCTGTTGACCGGGAAGTACCAACAGCTTCCGTCGTTCCCCGACACCGACATGCGGCGGCACGACGAGCGCTTTCAGGTGCCCCGGTTTCTGGCAGCGCGGGCGCTGGTGGCTGACCTCAGCCGAGTGGCGGCCAAGCTAAGCACGACGCCTGCCGCCGTCGCGCTCGCCTGGGCGCTGAGCGGTCCAAACGTCACCAGCGTCATCGCCGGCTGCAAGCGGCCTGAGCAGCTGCGAGACAACGTTGGCGCCGTCTCACTCAGCCGCCACCCCAAGCTCAAGAGCGTCGTCGACCGAGTCGCTGCGCACCACGGTCCGGTCTGAGGCCAGCGGTCTCGGCGGCTAACGGGATCATCGATAGCCTCTCTGAGGAAGTTCGGGCGCCAACGCTACGTGCGCGTGCTGTCTCTCAAGATGAGCGTTGCGACCACCGGCCGACAGTGATGGAGTGTCGAGCACGCGACCGACCGACGAGAGTCGCCGAAGGACCTCTGCACGTGGCGCCACCCTCCGAATACCCGACTTGGCGAGGACTGACGCACTTCTACGCGTTCTTCCTCGCGGTCCCGGCTGGCCTTTTCTTGGTCGTGACGGCTCCGACCGGTCACGCGGCTGGCGCTGCGGGCATCTATGCGGCGGTGCTGATGGGCCTGCTCGGCGTGAGCGCGCTCTACCACCGCATCGACTGGGCTCCGCCGGCGAAACGGCTGATGAAGCGACTCGACCACTCGATGATCTTCATCTTCATCGCAGGCTCGTTCACCCCATTTGCTCTGTTGGTCCTCGACGACCCTGTTGCCTCGACGATCTTGTGGTTAGCGTGGTCAACAGCGCTCGCCGGCATCGTGATTCGGATGCTCTGGATCGACTCACCGAGCTGGGTCTCGTCGTCGATCTACGTGATCGTTGGCTGCACGGCCGTGCCCTTTGCGGCCGAGCTCGGTGCGGCCATTGGTGACACGGGGCTGTGGCTGATGGGTTTGGGGGGTCTCGCGTTCATCGCGGGCGCGATCGTGTACGCCGCCCGCTGGCCGGACCCCGCGCCACGGACCTTCGGCTATCACGAGATCTTTCATGCGCTGGTGCTCGTCGGTGTCGGACTGCACTACATCGCCATCTGGCGCTTCGCGATCGCTGCGTCCGGCTGACGTGTCGCTCAGTAGCCAGCCAGGGTCGCCCACCGCTCGCGATGCCAGGCGCTGTCGCCAAAGGTCTGAGCGGCGGCGCGCGCCCGCTTGAGGTGAAGCCCGATATCGAACTCATCCGTCATACCGACGCCGCCGAACATCTGCACACCTTCGTAGGCGACGTGGAGGTACGTGTCGGAGCACCGGGCCTTGGCGAGTGACGCAGCCTGCTGCAGCTGGGTGTCGGGGATCACGGCGATGTCGGCGGCTCGGGTCGCCATCATCGTGGCCGACTTCGCGAGCTCGATCTCCACGTAGAGATTGGCCGCGCGGTGCTGAAGCGCTTGAAAGCTTCCGATCGGCACGCCGAACTGCTGCCGGTCTTTGAGGTAGGCGAGCGTCATGTCAAAGGCGGCGCGCATCCCGCCCATAAGCTCGGCGCAGAGTCCGATGGTGGCGATGTCGACGGCGCGTTGGAGGGCGTTGGGCTTAGGCAGTCGGGCACTCGGTCCGACCTTGACGCCATCGAGCTCGATGATGGCGCTCGACCGGTGATCGATGCGACTCTGAGGGGTCCGCGTGAGGCCGGTCGCGTCGGCAGGCACCAAGAAGAGGCTGGGGGCGTCACCGTTGGGCTCGCGGGCACTCACGATCAGCACGTCCGCGTCGGCACCAAGCACCACAGCGTGCTTTGCGCCGTTGAGGACATAGCCGGTGCCTGCGTCATCGAGGGCCGCCGTCGTCTTGCAGTGGTTCACGTCGTAGCGCCCGCCGCGCTCGGTGTAGGCCAGCGCGACAACGGCCTCGCCGGTCGCGACCTTCGGCAGCCATGCCGCTTGCTGCTCAACCGAGCCACAGAGCGACAGGCCCCGAGCGCCCAAGAGCAGGCCTTCGACGAGTGGCTCTGGCGCAAGGTGCTTGCCAGCTTCGCTCAGGATGAGGCCCAGGTCTGTGAGGCCGAGGCCTAGGCCACCGACGCCTTCGTCGAGGGCGATGCCCGTCCAGCCGAGCTCTGCCATCGCACGCCAGCGCTCCCGGGATAGGGTTGCCGGCGCACTGCGGGTGGACCGCAAGTGCGCGATGCCGCCGTGCTCGGCGAAGAACTGTTGTGCCGTCTGCTCGATGAGCTGCTGATCGTCGGACCAGGTGAGTCGAATGGGGTTCACGTCGCCTCCGCTCAGGGCAAGCCAAGCACGCGCTTGGCGATGATGTTGAGTTGTACTTCGCTGGTGCCGCCTTCGATGGTGTTGCCGCGGGACCGAAGCCAGTCGCGGGTCCACTGGAGGTCGTCGGCCGCGAAGCCGTCTCCTTCCCAGCCCAGGGCCTCGGGGCCTGCGATACGCATCGCGAGGTCTTGTCGGCGCTGGTTGAGCTCGGTGCCGTAGACCTTGAGGATCGAGCTCTCCATACCAGGTCGCCCGCCGGCCTTCGCGTTGTCGCGGATGCGCTTGAGCGTCAGCATAAACGCGGCCTCGTCCATCGCGTTCTGGGCGATGTCGTCGCGCAAGCCAGCGTCCGCCAGGCGGCCGGTCTCGGGGCCGATGTGGCGCCGGGCTTTGGTGACGAGCGCTTCTTGCCCACCTGTGATGGCGCGGGCAAAGAGCTCGCCGACCATGGTGCGCTCGTGCTGGAGGAGCGCCTTCGCGACGGCCCAGCCTTGGTGCTCTTGACCGATGACCTGGCGCGCGTCGGCGTGTGCCTGGTCGAAGAAGACCTCGCAGAAGGGCGACGACCCGCTGATGAGCTTGATTGGCTTGGTGGTGACGCTGTCTTGCGCCATGTCGATCAGCAAGAAGGTGATGCCGTCGTGCTTGGTCGCGCCTTGTCGCGTGCGGACAAGGGCGAAGATCCAGTCGGCCTTCTCGGCGTAGGAGGTCCAGATCTTCTGGCCGGTGACGACGTAACGGTCGCCGTCGCGGACCGCTTGGGTCTGGAGGGACGCAAGGTCACTACCGGAGTTAGGCTCCGAGTAGCCTTGGCACCAGCGGATCTGCCCGGCGATGATCGCCGGCAGGTGCTCGCGCTTTTGGGCGTCGGTGCCGAACTCGAGCAGGGTGGGGCCTATCATCACAAGGCCGAAGCCGACCAAGGCTGGCGGCATCTTGAGCCGCCGTATCTCGGACTCTAGGACGCGCGCTTGTTCGCCGGAGAGTCCGCCGCCACCGTACTCGGTCGGCCACGTGGGCGCGGTCCAGCCGCGCTGTACCATCGCGTCAAACCAGCGGCGCTGGTCGTCGGACTCGAACTCGCCGTGTCGTCCGCCCCAATACCCATTGAACAGCCCGTCCGCAGCTCCCCGCAGCCCCTCGGGCGCGTTCTGGGAGAGCCACGCGCGGGTCTCTTTTCTGAAGGTGTCGAGCCCTGACATCTCTGCCTCCTTGCGAGCGGAGGTCATACCACGCGCGAGGCTTCGCTGTTGAGGATGGCTCACACGTCGAGCGGCAGTCGCACCACGTTCCTACGTGCCCGCGTTGCCGTCCCACAACCACGCGGGGTGTGTCTCCGTTGACACATTGTTGAAGCGGCGACGGAGCCACGTCCCACCGGCGACGAGCGATTGTTGTTTTGTGACGGATGCTTGCCGGCGATCTGCGCAGATTGGCACGCGGCTTGCTCTAGGTCAGGGCGTCACCAACCGCTCAAGGAGCAACGACATGAAAGCAATCATCACGACCGCCATCCTCTTCTGCGCTCTCATCTTCTCGGCGCTGTCCATGACCGCCGGTGCAAGCGAGCCAGGCGCTTCCAACCACACGGGTCAGACAGCGATGGAGCGGAGCAGCGAGCTCGCCAAGCAGAGCATCATCAGCGAGCGCGCCTATCGTCAGCTTCTGCGCGAGGCCCGCACCCTCGGCAGCGATCGAGACGTTGGGACCCAGCGTGCCGTTGCCGCGGCGCGGCCTGCGAGCCCTGCCGTCGTCAAGGCGACGCCGGCCCTCAGCGCGACCGACGCCGCGACCGACCGCCTCGTCGAGCAGCAGCTTGCGGCCCTCAAGGCACGCAAATCGGAGGCAGCGCGCACTGCCAGCGCTCCGAGCGCGGCACCGAAGGTCACTCCCGGCAGCTAATGAACGCGACCCACGCGTCGACAGCGCCCCAGCGAAGCTCGCTGGGGCGCTTTTTTTATTCGGTCTTGCCTACCAGCCGCTTGCCGCCGGCCGCGCGATCGTGCCTGTGGAACCCGCTATCTCCGGGCTCCATGAGCCATAACCGGCGGTCAATATTCAAGAAACCTTGCGTGGCTGCCGTTGGATGTCTTGCACACACAGAGTCATGTTCGTCGCCTAGCTGTTGCTAGGTGGCGGCGCGAGGTCCGTCCTGAGTAAGTTGAACCCCGAAGCCGTTGCACCCACTGCCGCTCGACCCGAGCAGGTCTCGGATGCGCGTCAGCGTCTCGCTCGTCTCAAGCGGCGTCGCACGATGCGAAACGATGCGCGCGCGGCGGCTGTGCGGGACGTCACAGGACCGAACCAGCGGCCCGACACGGAGGGAACGCAGGCCACGAAGTTAAGCGCTGCTCCAGTGCCGACGCCCTCTCGAGACCTCGACGCGCTCGCTGCAGAGCTGGTCGGCGCGTCGCCAGCGACGGGCTCACTGCCGAGGCCGGCGGTCACGCCGCCTCCGCTGCGGCCAGAGCTGATCGAAGCCGCGAGCTCAGCGCCCGCGATTGAGGTCTCCGCTGAGCAACCGCCCGTCTTCAAGGCCCCTCCTGTGGCTGTCGACGCGACGGCGGTTGGCGAGCCGAACGCGGCTCCCTTCGTGCTCGCCGAGACGCCAGAGAGGCGGCCTGCAGCATCCGAGCAGGATGCGAGTGCGCCCCTGCTGGACATTGCTGGCGACCCCCTCTTGGCCACGGCTGGGTTGGCTCCCCGGTTGCCCGCAGGCTCTGCCCCGGCGCCGGTGATCACCGGCGTGGAGATGGATGTTGGCGGGCTAGAGCGTCGGAAGGCGATCCGCCGCGCACCGCCCGTCCGGCATGGCGACCGGTGGGGGCAGCGCGTTCGCTCGTCGCATAGCAGCCGCCCCTCCGACGATGCTTACGAGGCGAGCGTCACCAGCACGCCCACCACGGGCCGCCTGCCGCGTGTCGTTCCGTCTGCGCCGCCAGAGCCCGACGCCCACGTCGCCACCGCTCAGCCGCGCCTCATTGGCGACGCGGTCGCGCCGGCGAACGACGCGCCATCACCCCATGGCTGGACTCAGATCAGAACCGCGGTCACGGCACTCGGCTTGCTCGTCGTGGTTGCGGTCCTCATTGTGGCTACCGCCTTCCCGAGTGACGGCGGCGCCCACGCCAACGCAGACGGCGTCCAGATTGACCGTCCTGGGCGGCTTATCGCCATGAGCACGCCAATGGCAGCGGCAGATGCACCGACGGGCGACGTGTTCGTCGCGGACGCGCTGGTGATAGACGGCGGCACGATTGGCGAGCTGACGGCCACCGACCGGGCGAGGTTGCGCGGCGAGGCTGCGCTGCTTGCCGGTAACCTCGACTCGGCACGGGCAGCGCTCGCCAGCGCTGACGCCGCAGACTCGCGCGTGCGCGTGTACCTCCAGGCGGCTCAGGGCCTCCTCGCGTCGCGGGTGGCCAACGAGTCCCTCGGACTGGCGCTCGGCGGTGACCTTCAGGAGGCTGCCAAGTCGCTGAGCGCTGCCGTTGCCATCGTGCCCGACCACACCGACTTCCTGGCGCTGCGTGACGTCTGGCGAATGGCCGCCGACGGCACCGAGCTGTCCATCGCGGTCCACGAAGGGCTCGATGCCTACGCCGATGGAAAGACAGTCGCTGCGATCGACCAGCTGGATGGCGCTGGCGTCGAGAGCCGAGACAAGCTCTCGCGCCAGACCGCAGCGATCCTCGGCCAGTCGGCCGCGCGGGTTCACCTGCTCACAAGCGACAACGAGCTGGCCACGCACTCGAAACTCGGCGTGCTGTGGCGCGCGGTCGTGACCGATGGACTGCTCAACCGCGGACAGATGAAGGCGCTGAAGGCGAAGCTGGCTGGGACCTACGCAAGCCTCGCTGAGAGCAGCGATGACGCGGTGTACGCCGGAAGCCTCTACCGACTTGCTGCCTGGCTCGATCCAGCGTCTGAGCCGATCGCAGCGGCGTTTGCGCGGGCTGAGAGCCATGCCATCGAGGCCCTGGTGCCTGGCGGCGGCATCACGAGCCCAGCGTCCCTGGAAAACGCAAACTGGCGGCGCCTGATGGACGCCGCCAGTGTGGTCGCGCCCGAGAGCGCGACGTCCAAGGCGATCATGGCGCGCCTCGGGCTCGCCGAGGCGCGCTAGCCCTACAACTGGTGAGGCTAGTAGTTGTCGCCGGCACCGGGGTTGATGCAGACGCGGCGGAAGACGCCATCGCCCTCCGACTGCGTGTTGACGCCGCCGTGGTCGCGAAGGGTCATGTGAACGAGGCGCCGTGAGCGGGGATCGAGCGGTCCGATCTTGATGGTCCGGTCTTCCTCGATCGCACGCTCGGCCATCTGCTTGGCCGACTCGATGAGCTCGACGTCCGCCTTCTTCTTCGTTCCCTTCGAGTCGACGAGCAGGCTGGTCTTCTCCTCACCCTTACGGTGGGTGACCTTGTCAACGAGGTGCTCGATGGCCTCGAGCAGCTTGAGGTCGTTGGCGACGAGAGCGTCGTGGTAGACGCCGCTGTCGAGCTGGACCCAGATGGTGCCGCCGTCTTCTTCGATCGAGACGGGCATACCGAATCCCATGCGGGTCAGCAGGCCTTCGACGAACTCACCGGCACGCTCGGCGCGGGCGCTGTATTCCTCGGTCGCGAACGCAACGGTGACCTCGGTCGGGCCGTCGCTCGGGATCGGCGGATCTTCGTAGTGCTGACGGTCTCCGCCGCGTCCACCACGCCGGTCTCCGCCGCGTCCACCGCGATCTCCACCGCGTCCACGTCGCTCGCCACCGCGTCCGCCACGGTCTCCGCCGCGTCCACCGCGGTCACGACCGCGTCCACCGCGGTCACCGCGGTCACCACCACGTCCACCGCGGTCGCCACCGCGTCCACCGCGGTCGCCACGACCTCGGGAGTCGCGGCGGTCGCCGCGATCTCGTCGCTCACGCGGCTCGTCGTCGCCGCCCTCGCTGGGACCGTCGCCGCTGAGCTTCTCGACCAGCGATGAGGTGTCGGCTTTTTCGCCGCCCAGCACCTTGATGAGAGCGAATCCGCCGGTGCGACCGGCCAGGATCTCGTAGTTCAGTGCATCGGCCGCAATGCCGGTGTCTTTGGACGCCTTCGCGACCGCTACGTCTACGTTCTTTCCAGTGTACGTCTTACCCATCTCTCTCGCTCCTTGCGCTCAGTGGCGGGCGCTCGATGATGCTGCCCGCGGTGTCGGGTCGCGGAGGCGTCTGCCTCCCGCCCAGGGTGTGTGTTAGGCCTTGCTCGGTTGGGCAGCGGCTGCCTTCGGGGCCGGGTCCATGTTCTTTCGGATGACGACGTTCTGGATGACCGTCAAGACGGTGCTGACCAGGATGTAGAGCACCAGCGCCGAGGGCAGAAAGAGCATGAAAGCGGCAAACATGATGGGCATGCCGAACTTCATGATCTTGCCTTGCAGGCCATCCATCGTGCCCATGCTGGTCGTCAGCATCGTCTGGGCAAACATCAACAGGCCCAGCACAACCGGAAGAATGAAGAGGGGATCTGGCGCCGAGAGGTCAGGAATCCACAGCATCGGCTCGTGGTAGAACTCCACGCTCGAAAAGATCATCTGGTAGAGGCCAAACCAGATCGGCATCTGGATGAGCATCGGCAGACAGCCTCCCAGCGGGTTGACCTTCTCGCGCTTCATCAGGGCCATCTGCTCTTGGCTCTGGCGCTGACGGTCATCAGGGAAGCGCTTCTTGATCTCTTCGATCTGCGGCTTGAGCTTGGCCATCTTCTGCATGGACTTGTAGCTCTTGTTGGTCAGCGGCAAGAGCAGGAGCTTCACGATCAGCGTTAGCACGATGATCGCGAGCGGCCACGAACCGAAGATGCCGTGGAGCCAGATCATGGCGCGGTGCAGTGGCGCAGAGATGAAGCTGAAGATGCCTTGGTCGAGGCTCTCCTTCATGCTCGGGGTCGTCAGCTCTAGGTAGTTGACGTCCTTGGGTCCGTTAAAGAGCTTGAAGCGGTAGATCGCCCGTCGGCGGTTCTTGAGTGAGTCGTAAGCCGCGTCCGCCGCGACCTCGTCGGTGGCGCGTGCAGCCGTCCAAGCGCTCGCGACCTGCTTGCGGGACGCGCTGCCGTCCACGCCGAGTGCGGTGTAGGCCGATTCGCAGCTGCGCTCACCGCCCTTCCAGCTCGGAACGCAGCCGTTTTGGCCTGGGTTGAGCTGCAGGACGGAGCTCGACAGGTACGTCGCCTGAGAGACCCAAGCACCGGGGATGTTGCGATCGAAGATGCGGACTTCTTGTTTGCACTGGCCCGACGCGTTGCGCGAAACCGGTGCCGCAGCCGTCATGAAGTAGGTCGTGTCGACGCTGACCCACTCGGTGGGCGTTGTGAAGACCTCCATCGGCGGCTCGTCGTCCTTGAGCGCGGTGAAGTCGTTTCGCTCAAGGCTCTCGTTGGTGTAGCAGCTGGTCGCCACGATGTCGGTCGGGCGCGAGAAGAGGGAGGCTTGACCCGAGGACGGATGCTGCCAGCCGCCGATCGTGAGGCCAGGCTGAGCCTTGAGTACGTTGGACCCCACGTTGTGGATGGTCACGGTGAGGTTGAGCTCGTAGTCGTGGCTGCCGACGTCGTAGCGCTTCTCGATGTAGATCGGCGAGTCGCCGGCAGCAGGGTCCGGCCAGACGTAGGTAAGCGGCAAGCCAGGCGCATCACTGACGCGCACGAACGTCGGGTCGTCGACGAAGAGCTTTCCGATGTCGCCCTGTCGCGAGACGGTGTAGCTCACGTCGGTGTGGTCACCCTCGATCGCGGGCTCGGTCGTGATTGCGCCACCGAAGCCAGTGCTCTTGACGCTGTACTTGCCGGCGAGCGCTTCCGGGGCGCTGATCGTCAGCACGTCGCCCGCGGCAACCCGGTCGTCACGCGTGATGCCGGCGCGGTCCTTGGCGATGGTGAGCTTGCCGGCGGTGATCGTCTGGCCAGTCGCTTCGCGCACCGTGCGGCTCGTCACGCCAGGGTAGTCGAACTTCGTGAAGAGCATCCGGTAGGGGAGGTACTTCGCTGACCAGGTCGAGACGAGGTCGATGGGTCCTTCGGCGACTTTCTCGTCCGGGACGCCGGGCATCGCGTCTTTGGCCTCGCGCACGAAGCGCTCGTGCTGGAGCGTCGCGCTGCGGATGGTGCCGCCGAGGTTCGTGAACGTGTACACGACCG
This sequence comes from uncultured bacterium, assembly GCA_938040325.1. Lineage (GTDB taxonomy): Bacteria > Myxococcota_A > UBA9042 > PHBI01 > PHBI01 > CALHXW01. Next base: position 22,945 of record CALHXW010000328.1, read on the forward strand.
CAGGATCGCCGGCGGGGACCGGGATCACGATGCGCTCTTCGGTGACCGGCTGCTCGCGGATCGTGACGGTCGCCGTCTCGACGGTGCCAGGCAGCACCTTGCTCGGGGCGGCCTCGACCGTCGTTTCCTCAGCGGCAGAACCACCGCCGACCCCTTCCTGGGCGAAGGCAGACGACGAGACGCCAACCAGCGCCGCACAGAGCGTGAGCGCCACAGCAAGCGCTCTGCTCGAGCGAGGCGAACGCGGTGTGCTTGCTATGAGCGAGTTACGTTTCGGGGAGGTCATGTGCCCTCGTTGACAGATCGTGGGGATCGTTGGTTCCGGGTACGGGAGTCCGCTGGGACTGGATCCCACCCGCCGGAACCCCATGGGTGGCAGCGACCGAGGCGCTTGGCAGTGAGCCAGCCACCCACCACGGCACCGTGGGTAGCGAGCGCTTCGTCGGCATACGCCGAGCAGCTCGGCTCGAAGCGACAAGCGGCCGGTAGGATCGGCGAGATGGCTGCGCGGTAGAGCTTTACCGGCAAGCGCAGGACGTGCCCGACGCCGCTATCGACCTTGCGAACCATCTCGCCTGCGGCGCCGGTTGGGGCCGAGGTCCGGGTTTGCAAGGAAGCGGGGGATGACATGCGTGAGCTCGTCGCGGACGTGATCGAAGGTGAAGTCAGTGACGCCATGCTTGGCGGTGACGACGATGTCGAGGTGTGCGCCCTTGGCGCTGCGCTCGTGGAGCGCCGGATGGCGCCGATAGACCTCGCGAACCCATCGCTTGACGCGATTTCGTGCGACCGCGTTGCCGACCTTACGCGACACGGTGATTCCGAGTCGGTTGTGGGGGTGGCGGCTCTCGATATACTGGTAGATGAAACGCTTTCCGAAGATCCGGCGCCCTCGTCGTTGAACACGAAGGAACTCCCGGCGAACGCGTAGTCGCAGCGCTTTTGGAAAACGCTGTGACGTGCTCGCCGACGCCGCGGACAAGCTATTTCTTCGGCGTGGAGACCGTCAGGCGCTTACGGCCCTTACGGCGTCGTGCGTTGATGATCCGGCGACCCGCGTGGGTCGACATACGCTCACGAAACCCGTGCTTGTTCTTACGCTTACGGTTGCTCGGTTGGTATGTCCGCTTCATGAGCTCTCCTCGTCCTGTCGGGCGCGCCCTCAATCACCAGGGGCTCTGCCGCTTCATCGTTCGTTTCGAACCGCGGGAGTAAGCATCTGAGGATTGAGGATGTCAAGATGAAAGCCGGATGAGCTCCACCCAGCTAGCAGCTTGATTCCTCACCGAGTTGGACGACTCCCAGAGCGAGTGTTGGGCATGGCAACCGGCGACGGACGCTTCTAATAGGTGGGGCAAATCTTGTGTAGTCCAGCATGACACATCTTCGAGCGCTTGAGTGTCGCTGCACCACGATGAAAGTCGCCGGCCCAGCTCGCCCGTCGAGGTCGTCGATCGCTCCCAAAGCTGAGATCGGCTGCTGATCCGGCTCGCGGTCCTCAACCAAGCCGCGGACGAAGGCTTCAGCCAATTTTATCGTGATAAAAATCAGCCGGTTACCAGTGTAACTTCACGACCTCGCAGTCGGCCCCTTGCGGAGCTTCGAAGGGCTCTGTTAGGCAAGAATACGTGGTCAACGTTGCAGGACGGCACCTCCTCAAGACGCAAGACCGCCGCATATATTAAGGCGCTTGCCATCCTCTGAAGGAAGTACTGCAACTCGCTCTCGGACCACCTCCGAATGGCAGTGTAGACGTACGTGCGGGCAGATCTATGTCCCGTCTTTCGCACCTCCCAAACCCCACAACCTGCGCAACTCCAGCTGCGCTTCGGAGCCAACAGCATTGGACCTTTGGGAAGAAACGCTCTCCATGCTCCGCCACTCGGTGGAACCGTACGACTTTCGGCACTGGCTGATGCCGGTGACCTGTGCCGAGGTGGACGCCGCAGATCATAAGATTGTCCTTCAGGTGCCCGACGAGTCGCACGGACGCTGGCTCGAGGACAACTTCGTCACCGAGATCAAAGACATCCTTCGTGGCTTGACCGAGCAAGACTACAGCGTCTCGCTGACCGCCAACGACGCCCCTCACGCCGAGCCCCGCAGCGCATCCATCAGCGTCTCCGCGCAGCCAGCGCCGCCCCCCGAGGGACTCACGACCCGCTACCGCTTCGACTCGTTCGTTGACGGACCGATGAGCCAGTTCGCGATGACCGCCGCTGCGGCCGTCGCAGACAACCCGGGCTCTCGCTACAACCCTCTCTTCATCTTTGGCGGTGTCGGTCTTGGTAAGACCCACCTCCTGCACGCGATCGGCCATGCAGCGTACGATCGCGACCCGTCGCTGCGGGTCCGCTACGTCACTTCTGAGACCTACGTCAACGACCTCATCGCCGCGATCCGCAACGACCGCATGCAGTCGTTCCGCCGCCGCTACCGCGACGAGTGCGACGTGCTTCTCATCGACGACATCCAGTTCATTGCGGGCAAGGATCGGTCGCAGGAAGAGTTCTTCCACATGTTCAACACGCTGCACTCGTCGCGGAAGCAGATCGTGATGACGTGCGACCAGCTGCCGCAGTCGATCCCCGACATGGAAGATCGTCTTCGCTCGCGCCTTCAGTGGGGCCTCATCGCAGACGTGAAGCCGCCCGGCTTCGAGACGCGCGTGGCCATCCTCAAGCGCAAAGCCGAAGTAGACGGTGTCGAGCTACCCGATGACGTGGCGATGCTCTTGGCGCGCCACATCAAGCGGAACGTGCGTGAGCTCGAGGGCGTCCTCATGCGCCTCGACGCCAGCGCGCGCATGATGCGTCGGCTGATCGACCTCGACCTCGCTCACTCCGTGCTTGGCGATCTGCTCAACGACCACCTCCGGCGCGTTCGACCCGACATGATCCTCAAGGCCGTCTGCCAAGAGTTCCGGGTCACGCTCGCAGAGATGAAGGGGCCGCGGCGACAGCGCACCATCACGGTGCCTCGCCAGGTCGCGATGTACCTCGTGCGCCAGCTCACCGACGAGTCGCTGCCTCAGATCGGCTCGCACTTTGGCGGGCGCGACCACAGCACCGTGATCAACGCGCTCAAGCGGGTCGAGATGCTGCGTGAGGCCAAGCCCGAGCTCGCCAGTCGCATCGACAAGCTCACCCGTCAGCTCCGAGACTGACACGCCTTCGACAGCGGGCATCCGTGCAGCGACAACGAGGCTTGGGGTCGGTGCCTACGCCTGCGCGAGCGCCGCGATGGCCGCGCTTAGGTTGTGGCGAGCCTGCGTCTCGTAGCGTCGCCGCAAGCTTGGCTGTCGGTAGATGGCGGGTTGCTCGAGGAAGTGCGTGAGGACCGCGCGTCGGCCAGCGCGGAACGCTGCAGCGGGAACCCAGGCGTACTCGGCCCGGATCGCGGCCTCGAAGCTCGCATAGACCTCGGGCGGCTGTCCCAGGATCGACAGATCCACATCAACGACGATCCGCTCATCATCGGTCTGGGCCTCGTGGGTCGTGTGAGCGGTGGCGCGGATCATGGCGGCAACGCGTTGCGTGGCGGCCGAGTCAGCACCGAGAGCGGCGAGGGCCTCGGTCGCCCAGACCGCGCTCTGCTCTTCGTTGTCGCGTGCATGCGTGTCGTAGATGACGTCGTGGGCAAAGAGCGCGAGCTCCACCTCAGCAGCGCGGGTGCACTCGGCACGGACCGCTTCCAGCTCGTTGAGGCAGGCCTGGACGTGCACGAGATCATGGTAGTGCCGGCCGAGCTCGCTGTAGTGGTCGACGAGCTTGGCAAAGAGCGGGCCGCCATCACCGGTCGCGCCGACGGCGTCCAGCGCTGTGAGCCAGCGAGCGCTCAGCGCTTCGAGGTCGGCCGGGGGTGCGTTCGTCATGGGTTCGGTTCTTCCCACGGTCCATACCGGATGACGAGGCGCGGGCCGTCGACGCTTCCCGGCGGTGCGATGATCGTCCCGCCAGAGCCGGTTGGAAGCAGCGCCCACCCATGGTTCGGCTCGCCGCGCTGCCACGCCTGAACTCGCGCGGTCACGTCGACGACCACCTTGCCAGTCGCGGTCACAGCCCCCGTCACCCCGTCGGCAAGAGCGCTGGCCTCGATGTCGTCGGCCTGGACACCACCGTCGAAGTCGTCCCAGTCGGCACCCATGGCCCAGGGCGTCTGCAGGGCGTGCACGCCCACAGGGTCGCCAGGGTCCGTGAACGTGAGCTCAAGTCGCGCAGAAGCGATGTAGACCCCACTGGTCGGGACACTGCTGGGGCCCCAGAGGCCGTTGAAGCGGAGCACAACTTGGCGTACGCCACCGCCGCTGTTGCCGTCGATCTTGAGGTCCCCATCGGCCACGGAGAGCTCGGTCAGGCTGCTGGCATCGACGTCGTCGGAGAAGCCCTGGGTGTCGAGCGGCGCCATCAGATCGAAGAGGTCGGTGTTGTCGAGCACGCCTGTGACCTGGTCGGCGCGGACGCCCTCGGCATAGATCGGCACGTTCACGGTCGTGTGGCCGGTCGTCGAGTAGTCGTGAGCAGGCGTGCCGTCCGCCGCGGGAGACCCACCCGTGAGCGAAAGGCCCCCGGTCTCGTGGTCGGAGGTGACAAGGATCAGCGTGTCGGTTCGGCCCATGGCCCATGACCGCGCGGCGCTGACGGCTTCAGACAGCTCGAAGACACCCTCGATCACGCACGGTAGGTCGTTGCTGTGGCCGCAGGTGTCGGTCTTTTCGTTTTCGACCATGAGGAAGAAGCCATCTGGCGTCGCCCCGAGCACCTCCAAGGCCGCGGTCGTGAGGGTCGAAAGCGGTGGCTCGTCGGCGGCGCTAAACACGCCCGCCAGGTGGGTTGTCGTCGTGAGGTCCGTCGCCTGTAGCGCTCCGAGGGTGTCCACGACGTCGTAGCCCGCCGTCGCCGCCGCCGGCACCGTCAGCGCCCAGTCGCCGCGTCCCATCAGCACGTTGGGGCGTGTGACGTTGAGGAGCCAGTCCGCGATCAGCGCCTTGTCGCCCCGCGTCGCGGAGTGCGCGCCAAACGCTGCCGGCGTCGCATCGGTGATCGGCGTGTCGCGGGTGACGAGCCCTGTCCGTCGGCCCAGCCGCGCGTAGAGCTCAAGGATGGTCTCATGAGGCTCGTCGTCACCCGGAATCGCCAGCGAGATAACGCCATTGAGGGCCTTACAGCCGGTCGCCATCGCCGTCGCGCTGGCCGCAGAGTCGGTGATCTCCGCGGCGTCGGCCGTGTGGGTCTCAACACTGGCAGCGAATGGCATGCCGGTGAGCGGGAGCGGGCCGCCAAGCACAAGGCTCGCGGCTTCGAGCTGCACGGCCCCCATCCCGTCGCCAATGAACAAGATCACGTTGCGCGGCCCCGTGCCCGCCATGGCGACACACATGCCGTCAACCGAGCCGTCGCAGTCGTCGTCGAGGCCGCTGCAGATCTCGGGGTGGGCGCTCGGAGACTCCTGCCCGCAGCTCACGTCGCCTGCCGTATCGCACGCCCAGACGCCATAGGCGCAGAGGTCGGAATCGGCGCCATCGCAGGGCGTACCCAGCGTCGGGAAGGTCTCGTCGGTCGCGCCGTCGCAGTCGTCATCGAGCCCGTTGCAGAGCTCTGGCTGCATGGGGCTCACATCGGCGTTGAGCGGGGCGCAGTCGTCCTCGTCGGTCGCGCCGTCGTTGTCGTCGTCGTCATCAACGTCGTCGCAGATGCCGTCGTCATCGTTGTCGCCTGCAAGGCACGGTGGCGTCGTGTCCGCAGGCTCTGTGGTGTCCGCAGGCTCCGTGGTGTCCGCAGGCTCCGTGGTGTCCGCAGGCTCTGTGGTGTCTGCAGGCTCCGCCGTGTCCGCAGGCTCCGCGGTGTCCGCAGGCTCCGCGGTGTCCGCAGGCTCCGTGGTGTCCGCAGGTGGCGTCGTGTCCGCAGGCTCCGCGGTGTCCGCAGGCTCCGAGGTGTCCGCAGGCTCCGTGGTGTCCGCAGGTGGCGTCGTGTCCGCAGGCTCCTTGGTGTCCGCAGGCTCCGCGGTGTCTGCAGGCTCGGTGGTGTCTGCAGGCTCGGTGGTGTCCGCAGGCTCGGTGGTGTCTGCAGGCTCGGTGGTGTCGGCAACACCAGCGAGGCTGTCGCCAGCGCTGAGGTCGTCATGGACAGCAACGTCGCTAGACGCATCGCCCGTGACCGTCTCGCTGCTGTCAGAGCCCGCCAAGTCGTGACAGGCGGTCGCGGCAAGTGCGAGCGCAAGCAGCATGCTCGGGGCAGCGGTTATGAGGTCGGGGCGCGCCATGGCGGAAGCGTACCGTGAGAGCTCCCCAGACACGAGCTGGCGCCAGCGCGTTCGTTATCGCTGCGGAGGTTTGTGCTGCAGTTCGCCGAGGAGTGTCGCTATCGTGCGTCTCGGCACCTTCACCCGCGCCGCCAAACTCGCGTCCCAAGAGAGTCCCGACATGTCGTCTCTGCCTGCCTGCCTGACCCTCGCCTGCGCCCTCGTGCTCGGCTGCTCTGGCGACGCTTCGACCGGCGACGCTTCGACCGACACGCGCGCGGCCGACACGATCGAGGACACCGCCCAGGTTTCTGCGGATGGCGTTCTGAGCGACGCTGACACCGGCGAGCTTGCCGCCGACACCGCGGTGCTTGCACCTGTGACCATCGTCTCCACCAGCCGCCTCGCCCCTGCGCCTGCCGATCTGATCTTTGCTCGCTTGGTGGGAAGAGACCTCGGTCGTGAAGTCCGCGTGGACGGGGTCCTGCGCGACCGACCCCTCTTGGTAGATCGCGACGCGATCGCCGATCCCGACGACTTCCCGTTCGCCGCCTTCACCCTCGATGCAGACGGCAACGAGCGCTACCGAACGACCCTTCGAGAGCCGATCCAGATCCGCGAGTTTCTCGACACCGCCCCGCTCCCCGTTGGGTTCGAGCCCTTCGATCTCTTTCCCCAGCTCGGTGACTTTGTCGTCCGGGTCCCGCGCGACCCGCTCGCGACAACGCTCGTCTTCACGCGCCGCGAGCTCGATGGGACCACGACCAACCTCGGAAGCTTCGTTCTCGCCGAGCTGCGCGACCTGGCCGTCGACGATCCAAGCCCGCTCGACGCCGCGCCGTCGACGCGTATCGCCGGCCCGGACGACCCTGAGGGCGTCGTCGACATCGCCATCCTTGGCGACGGCTACACCGCCGACGAGATGGCGACCTTCCACGCCGATGCTGAGCGCCTCGTGGCCGAGTTCATGGCCCTCGCGCCCTTCTCTACCTATGCGGGTCGCTTCGCTTTCCACCGCATCGACACGCCCAGCGTCGAGAGCGGCGCAGGCTTCGACTGTGGCACGCCCGAAGCCGCCTCTGACTGCCGGGATGCCATCCGTGAGACGGCGTTTCAGTCGGTCTTTCCACTGCGCGTCGCCAACATCAGCGGACTCAACGTCGAAGATCGGGTCGTGTTTCAGCTGCGACTCTGGGAGGTCTGGCGCGCGGCCGCCCGTGCGCCCTTTGACGCCACCGTCGTCCTGGTCAACACGCCCAAGTACGGCGCCTTCGGCATCCACCACGCCACCGGAAACGCGCCGCGACATGATCTGCAGGCCGTTGTCCACGAGTTCGGGCACTCGTTTGCGTTGCTCGGCGATGAGTACGTCAACCCCGGTGACAGCTGCCAGGACTACCCTCTCAGTCCGCTCTACCCGAACATTGCCCGGCCCACGACCGACCCGGCCGCCCTGCCGTGGGCCGAGTGGGTGAGGTCCGGGGTCACCGTCCCGACCCCGCCCGGTACGCTGTCGAGCGGGGATGTCGGCGGCTTTGAGGGCGCAGGCGGCAACTGTCCCGACTACCTCCGTCCCCAGGACGAGTGCTTTATGCGAGCGACCGTCTCCTCGCCATTCTGCGCGGTGTGCAAGGATGTGCTGGTGCGGCGGTTGTTCCGCCACATCGACGTCCTGCGTGGCCCTGGCGTTGAGCTGGACGGCCACACGCTGACGGCCAGGACGCAGCCAGGGATCGCCGTCGAAGCCAGCTGGGAGCTCGATGGGCAGCCGGCAGGTTCCGCAGAGGCGCCGCTGGTCCTGCCCATCAGTGAGGGAGGCGAGCGCACACATGAGGTGACGTTACGCGTTCGGCACACGACCGACGACGTTCGCATCGCTGTTGAGCAGCTCGAAGAGGTGGTCAGGCTCGAGGTGCGCGTACGGCCGGTCGCTCGCTGAGACAGCCGCGAGAGGCGTCAGAGCTCGAAGCGGTAGCCGACACTGACGCCGGTGATGAAGAGCTCGTGGTCGAAGAAGTTGTGGTTGCCGGCAACCATCCATGCGATCCCGAGCTGAGGCCGCAGCACAAAGTCATTGCCGAGCCGAAGCTCCGGTTGAAACGTCAGTGAGATCCAGCCCGCGTCATGAGGGTCGTTGTTGCCAAACGGGTCCAACAAATCGGTCGCGTCGGTCTTGCCAAACGAGTACTCAGCCACCGCGTTGATGGCCATGAAGCTGGCAAACGGGACCCGAAACCCAAAGCCGGCGGAGACCTGAGGTCCTGAGACGCCTTGACCCACGCCCAGCTCAGTGATGAACCACGACGTGGGCTCGAACGTTGCGGTGGCACCAGCCAGACCGGTTGGCAGTCCAAACCCGACGCGCAGCGACACGACAGACTGCGGGCCGTCGAAACGCCCGCGAGGTTCCGGCTCAGAGACGACCTGCTGTGCCTCCGCTGTCGGCGCGCTCAGCATCAGCGCGATGCACAGCAACCACCGCCGCGCCGCGCCGACTCGGGTCCGGCGGATGGCTGCTTGCACGCTATGCCTCCGCGGCGATCGCGTGCTCCATCAACATGGCAAGCGGCACGATCTTGAGCGCCGCCGCGTGGGTCGCTTCAAGCTTCACCGGACAGCCGACGCCTGCCTCATGGGCTTGGCGCCAGCTCGCCGCGCAGACGCACCAGCTGTCACCAGGCTTCAGCCCGGGGAAGTCGTACTCAGGATGCGGCGTGACGAGGTCGTTGCCCTTGTCGCGTAGGAAGTCCAAGAACGCCCGCGACACCGTTGCGCACACGGTGTGAGAGCCGCGGTCGCGGTCGTCGGTGTTGCAGCATCCGTCACGGAACCAGCCGGTCATCGGCTCGATCGAACAAGACTGCAGCGGTGTTCCCAAGACGTTGAGTGAGGCTTTCATGCGCCGAATCATTGTCCCTGCTGCCCCAAGACGCAACCGCCGCCGTGTCCGTGGCCCTCATCGTAGGCTCGCAAGCGCCACGCTCGACCAGTAACGACGGCGTCAGCGACGATTGGCACCGGCCCGCTAGGCTCTCTAAGATACCTTGCATGGGCTGAAGTTCTCGGCCCCAAATAGGTTGGTCCATGCGTCTACGACATTCTCTCGCCAGCAACGTGGCCATCGTCGCTCTCCTGCTTGGCGGCTCGGGGTGTTTCGACGCCAAGAGCGAGGGCGGAAACATCGATGCCCTCTTCGAAGACAGCCCAAACCTCGACGTCGATGACGCAACCGGGCCAGCCGACACAACGCCGCCCGCGGATACGACGCCGCCAGCAGACACGACGCCGCCTGCCGACACGACGCCGCCCGCGGACACGACGCCTCCTGCGGACACGACGCCTCCTGCCGACACGACGCCGCCCGCGGACACGACGCCTCCCGCGGACACGACGCCTCCTGCCGACACGACGCCGCCCGCTGACACGACGCCGCCTGCCGACACGACGCCGCCTGCCGACACAACGCCGCCCGCGGATACGACGCCTCCTGCTGACACGACGCCGCCAGCAGACACGACGCCGCCGGCCGACACGACGCCTCCCGCTGACACGACGCCGCCCGCGGACACGACGCCTCCCGCGGACACGA